>CAYVRB010000304.1:0-940 GCA_964453375.1 uncultured Alcaligenaceae bacterium | reverse complement strand
GTGAGGGCCAACCCATGAAGGGCGAAGGCCAGCCCATGTCGAGCCAGCCGATGAACAACGCCCAACTCGCCAAGGCGCAGCAGCAACTGAAGGAAGCCACCGAAGCCCTTCAACAATCCATGCAGGCCAACCAAGCCGCGCAGGCGGCGCTCAACCAGGCGCAGGCGCAGGCGCCGACCTCGGTGCAGGAGCAGTTGAACCAGGCCGCGCAGAAGCTCAACGACGCCGGCCAGCAACTCGGCCAGGGCCAGCCGATGCAGGCGGGCCAATCGCAGCAGCAAGCCGCCCAACAACTCGGCCAGGCGCTCCAATCGCTCAACGAGGCCGCCAAGCAGATGGGCCAGCCCGGCGCCCAGCCCGGCCAACCCCAGCAGGCGCAGGGCCAGCCCGGCCAGCAACCGGGACAACAGCCCGGCCAGCAACCGGGGCAGCAACCCGGTCAGCAGCCCGGCCAGCAGGGCCAGCCCGGCCAACAGCCCGGCCAGCAGCCGGGGCAGAAGGGCCAGAACAACCAGGAGAACAACCAGGCCAAGGGAGAAGGCGACCGCCAAGGCCCCGGCCAGATGAAGAACGCCGCCTCCAGCGGCACCGCCAAGGACGCCGACGGCTCCTTCATCAACCTCCAGAAGAAGGAACGGGACAAGGTCCAGCAGAACGCCGAGGCCGCCTTCCCCGCCGAGTTCCGCGAGAAGCTCAAGAACTACAACATCAACATCAAGAACTCCGGCAAGCCGCAGGAGAAGGCCCCGGCCAAGCCCGAAGAGAAGAAGCCGTAATCTTCAACTTTGGAGTGCGGCGGCTGACGCCGCTTTCCCTTTGGAGTGCGGCGGCTCGACGCCGCTTTGGTCCTTTGTGCCGTGCGATTCACTAGACTTTGATCGGTGCGCGGTCACTTGTAGAGGTCGCGTATTCACCGAGCGAGCAAAAGACCAAAGCGGCG
>CAYVRB010000303.1:0-7360 GCA_964453375.1 uncultured Alcaligenaceae bacterium | reverse complement strand
CACGAAGAAGGGCGACGTCGTCGTGCTCGACGCGAAGATCGACTTCGACGACAACGCGACCTTCCGCCACAAGGACGTGCAGGCGCTGCGCGACCTCGGCGAGGAGAACCCGACGGAGATCCGCGCCGCCAAGGCGAGCCTCAACTACATCCAGCTCGACGGCACCATCGGCTGCCTCGTGAACGGCGCCGGCCTCGCAATGGCGACGATGGACATCGTGAACCACCACGGCGGCAGCCCCGCGAACTTCCTCGACGTCGGCGGCGGCGTCACCGCCGAGAACGCCGTCGAGGCCTTCCGCATCATCCTGAGCGATAGCAAGGTGAAGGCGATCTTCGTGAACGTCTTCGGCGGCATCGCGAGCTGCGCCCGGATCGCCGAGGCGCTCGTGAAGGCCGGCCGCGAGGTCGGCTTCAAGATTCCGGTCGTGGTGCGGCTCGAAGGAAACGAGGTCGAGAAGGCGCGCGAGATCCTGGGCGCCGTGACGGCGGAGCTTCCCGCGATCCGCGTCGCCGCCGGCCTTACGGAAGCGGCGAAGCTGGTGGTCGAACTGGCGAAGTAAGCATTCGAAACGCTCTCACGATTCGGAAAGGACGTTCGAATGGCCCTCCGCCTTGCGTGTCTCATTGGAACGATTCTCGCGGTCGGCTGCACGAAGCCGACGTCGGCGCCCGCGCCGCCGGTCGGCGATCCGCCGGTCGCCGCGATCCCGAAAGACGATGCCGACGTGAAGGCCGCGCTGTTCGCCAAGGATTTCCTGGCGGCGCTGCACGACGGGAAGGCGACCGCGGCGCACCTGACGGCCGAGTTCAAGAAGGCGATCGCCGAGCCGGTCTTCGACGCCGACCGCGCCCGCGGCTACTCGGACGCCGCCGCCGAGAACTGGCTCAAGCAGTTCCAGGGCAAGCTCTCCGGCTACACGCTCGCGTCGCCGCGGATCGACACCGTCGCGCTCTACACCGGCGAGATCAAAGCCGAGAAGCCGCTGCTACTGCTGCTGCGGATCGTGCGCCACGAGAGCCGATGGACGGTCGATTGGTTCTCGCTCGCCGAGGTGGGCATGGCCGATTCGACCGTCGCCGTCACGCCGCAGTCGTTCGCGGCCGCGGCGTTCCTCCACGGCCTTCTCGGCCACAAGGACGACCTCGCCGCCGGCGCGATGACCGTGGCCCTGAAGAAATCGCTCGCCCCCGCGCTCGGTTCGGAGGCCCGCCTCTTCAACGTCGGCATCCTGAAGACGAAACTCAACGCGTATCGCGGCGCCGCGACCGGCTATGCGCTCGCGAAGGCCGAGGGCGGCACCGCCGCGGGCGAGCTCGTCTCCGCGAACGCCAAGAAACCGTTCGCCCTCAAACTCGTCGCCGGCGAACGCCCTGACGAGTGGCTGGTGGACGAGATCAAAGTGGATTGATTCAACGCCGGATTCCTACCGATATCTTCCGAGAACCCGCAATGAGCATCCTCGTCGACAAGAACACCCGCGTCATCACGCAGGGGATCACCGGGGCCGAAGGCACCAAGCACACAAACCTCAGCCTCGAATACGGCAGCCAGTTCGTCGGCGGCGTGACGCCGAAGAAGGGCGGCCAGACGTGGAAGGCGACGAGCGGCAAGGAGCTGCCGGTCTTCAACACCGTGGCCGAGGCCGTGAAGGCGACCGGCGCCGACGCGAGCATGCTGTTCGTGCCGCCGGGCCTCGCCGCCGACGCGATCATGGAGGCCGCCGACGCCGGCATCCGCCTGATCGTCGCCATCACCGAAGGCATCCCCGTCCTCGACATGGCCAAGGCCAAGCGCTTCCTGCAAACCAAGCCCGGCTGCCGCCTCATCGGCCCGAACTGCCCCGGCATCATCACGCCCGGCCAGTGCAAGATCGGCATCATGCCCGGCTACATCCACAAGCCCACCGAACCGGGCAAGACCGGCATCGGCATCATCAGCCGCTCCGGCACCCTCACCTACGAAGCCGTCTTCCAACTCTCCAGCATGGGCTACTCGCAGTCCACCTGCGTCGGCATCGGCGGCGACCCGATCATCGGCACGAACCAGATCGACCTCCTGAAGATGTTCGAGGAGGATCCCGGCACCGAGGCGATCCTGATGATCGGCGAGATCGGCGGCGACGCCGAGGAGCGCGCGGCCGCCTACGTGGCGCAGCACGTCAAGAAGCCGGTCGCCGCGTTCATCGCCGGCAAGACCGCGCCGCCCGGCCGGCGGATGGGCCACGCCGGCGCCATCGCCAGCACGAGCGCCGGCACGGCGAAGGAGAAGGTGGCGGCGCTCGAGAAGGCCGGCATCGCCGTCGCCGCGACCCCCGCCGACCTCGGCGACGCCGTGAAGCGCGCCATCGCCGCGAAGAAGAAGTGACGGCACTTGATCGTCCTTGGCGGCAACCGATATCATGCGGTTGCCGCCCGGCCTCCGAGTCGCGCCCATGACGACAGCGATCGCCAATCCGCCGCAAACGCCACCGCCGAAGAACGGGGTTCCCGCGAAAATCCCCGACCTTTCGGCGGTCCGTTCGTCGGCGCCGCTTCGCATATCGCCCGAGGGTCCGCCGCTCTACTCGCTCACGGTGGATCAATACGAGCGAATGACCGCCGCCGGAATCCTCACGACCAAGGATCGTTGCGAACTGCTCAACGGCCAGTTGGTAATGAAAATGCCCCCCAATCCGCCCCACGCCACGGCCCTCGCGCTGCTGCGCATCGCATTCAAGCCGTTGGTGCCGGCGGATTGGTTCGAACGCGTCCAGGATCCGATCGCGCTCGACGTGAGCGAACCGGAACCGGATTTGACATTGGTCCAAGGCGACCCGCGGGCATTCGTGGCTCGCCACCCGCGACCCGCGGACATCGGCTTGGTCGTCGAAGTCGCCGACAGTTCGCTGGCCTACGATCGAGCGGAAAAACTCATCGCTTATGCCGCGAATGGAATCGTTGAATACTGGATCGTGAACCTCGTGGATCGGCGCGTCGAAGTCTACGCGTCCCCAGCGGGGCCGTCGTATGCGAACCAGCGATCGTATACCCCCGCGGAATCCGTTCCGCTTGTCATCGATGGCAAATCCCTCGGGTCGATCCCGGTCGTCGACCTGCTTCCCTAGCGTCTTTTCGTCGTCCCATCCGAACCCCGACCCGTCTCGCCTGTCTTCTCCGTCGCGTCGCCGCGGAATCGGCCGTGCGGCGCGGTCCGCCGGAGCTTCTCCGTCGCGAGGCCGCGTTCCGTTGCGGGTTCGAAACCGGCCGCTTCGATGCACCCAGGGTTAGCTCAATGGCAGAGCACCAGACTTAGAATCTGGGAGTTGCCGGTTCGACTCCGGTACCCAACGAGCCTGTCAAGCTCGACTCGACGCAACTACTGCGTCTCGCAACGCCGACGGCGGCGATCGGAATGCGCGGGGGAGCCTCGGCTCGCCCGTTCCGGCCCAACCGCGAGCGACGCGCAGGCGGTCCGCCCGTCCTCTCCGGCCTTCGTGCCCGATTCCGAAACGCCCACGTTCGGAGTCGGCGAGCGATCGGCCCGAGCGGAACGAACGGCCCGCTCCCGCGAGGTTCGCCGGGCCGCGACGGTCCGCGTGGTCCGTCGCCGCCGTCGGTTTTTTTGAAGGGGGAGGATGCCATGTTCCGCAAGATCACCGTTCGTCCGTTCGAGTACGGCCTCGTGTTCCGCGACGGCGCGTTCGTCGGCCTGCTCGCGCCCGGCGCGTACCGCCGGTTCGACCCGTTCGGCCGGAAGACGATCGAAATCGCGAGCCGGCGCGCGCCGTGGCTGGCGCATGAGCAGTTGGACCTGATCGCGGCCAGCGGCGCGCTCGACGGCAAGGCCGTCACGCTCGATCTCGCCGACGGCGAGCGCGGGCTCGTCTGGATCGACGGCCGGTTCGACGCCGTGCTGCCGCCGGGCCGCTACGCGCTCTGGACCGGGTTCCGCCGCATCCGCACGGAGGTGGTGAAGGCGGACGACGTGCGCTTCGCGCACGCCGACCGGGACGCGATCCTGGCGGGGAAGAACGCGACCGCGCTGCTGGACGTGCAGGACGTGCCGGCCGACCACGCCGGCGTGCTGTTCCTCGACGGCCGCTACGTCGACACGCTGGCGCCGGGCCGGTACGCCTTCTGGCGGAACCGGGGCGCGGTGAAGCTCGTGCGCGTGGACCGTCGGGAGCAGGCGCTCGAGGTGCCGGGCCAGGACGTGCTGACGGCCGACCGCGTGACCCTGCGGCTGACGGTGGTGGGCGCGTACCGCGCGGCCGACCCCGTGCGCGCCGTGACCGCGGTCGAGGACGCGAAGCAGGCGCTCTACCGCGAGACGCAGCTCGCCGTGCGCGCCGCCGTCGGCGGCCGCACGCTCGACGCGCTGCTCGCCGACAAGGACGCGCTGGCGAAGGACCTCGCCGAGGCGGCGCGGGCGAAGGCGGCCGCCGTCGGCCTCGAGCTGGTCGCGCTCGGCGTGCGGGACATCATCCTGCCCGGCGAGATGAAGGACCTGCTCAACCGCGTGATCGAAGCCCGGACGGCGGCGGAGGCCGCGGTCATCACCCGGCGAGAGGAGGCCGCCGCCCTGCGCCACCAGGCGAACACCGCGAAGCTGCTCGCCGAGAACCCGACGCTGCTCAAGCTGCGGGAACTCGAAGTGGTGGAGCGCGTGGCCGCCGGCGGCAAGCTGAAGGTCGTGCTGGGCGAGAAGGGCTTGGCCGACCGCGTGGTCAACCTGCTGTAACCCTCGCGGCCGCCCCGATCGGGGCGGCCGCTTCGTTTCACTTCCTCTCGACGGTGGAATCACGATTGGTTATTGCCGCCCTCAGTCGCTTCGTCGATGGCGCGGTACGAGGAGCGTTTTTCATGCGAACCAATCACTGGTCTTCGATGCGCGCGATCGCCGCCTTCCTTTTCGCCGCCGTCGGCGGGCCGAGCTTCGCCGACGATCCAAAGCCGCAACCGATCCAACCGGCCGCCGCGAAGATCGTCGAATCGGCCGAGACTCCGCACCGGCTGATGCTCACCTTCCGCGAAGACGTTCGCTACTTCTCGGAAGAGGGGAAGGAGCTTCGGCGGATCGACTATTCGATAGCCAAGAAAGCCGACGCCGAACTGGAGACCGGCACGCTCTCGATCGGCACGGACGGGTTCTCGCTGACGCGATACCTGCCGAGTTGCGGCCGGCCGGGGCCGGACGGCGTGCTGCCCCTCGAATCGTCGGCCGGCTTGAAACTGATGGCGCCCGGTCAGCCGCCGACGATCAAACTCCTGGACGCGAACACCCACGCCGCGCACGTCGCGGGTTGGTACCCGGACGGCCAGTCGTTCGTCCTGCGCACCGCCGAGAGCAATGCCCTCGTGGCGAACTACGCCCACGCGACCCACCGGGTCGAAGTAAAAACCGGCGCGCGCGAAAAGCTGCCCTTCGGCTCCGAGCATTGCGTCATCGACATCTCGGGCGACGGCACGCGCTTCCTCACGCAGCGGAGCAAGCCGATGCTGCTCGTCTTCGCGGGGCTGACCGATGGCCTGCACGACCTCTGCATCCTCGATGCGAAAGGAACGATCGAACGGGAACGGACCGTGTCGAACGCCCGATTCGAGACGTCGGGCCACCGCCTCGCGCCCGACGGCCGTCGGACCGCCGAGATCGCGAAGCCGAAGGATGCGAAGGCGGGTCGCGCGATCGTCAGCGTCACGGTGCAACCGCAACCCGACCGGACGAACTCGCATTATGCTCATTATCGCCGGGACGACGGCGAGGTGGAATGCCGCGCCGTGGCCTGGTCGCCGGACGGGAAGCGGATCGTCTCGCTCTGGACGCCGGCGACCTGGAAGGACAAGTTGGCGTGGCACGTCGTCGTGTGCGATCCGACCGGCGGCGGGATGCGAACGCTGGCCACGATCGAGACGAAGGGCGACGAGCAGATCCGCTCGCTGGATTGGCGGTGAACACTTGCGATGCGTCTGCGACTCTTCACGGCACGAGAGTTCACGCAAGTTTGTTGGCCAACGTCGTGATTCGTCGGATGATGACGACAGGACGGTCGGCGTGGACGCCATACTCGATGTAGAGCGGAGAACTGACAATCCGACAAATCAGCATTTTCATCTTCTGCAAGCGATAAAGCGGCTCTCCACCTTCGAGCGGTTTCGATTCCAAGACTTTCTCGGCCGCTCGAAGGGCTTCGACGATGAGGTGCGACTCCCCCGTCGGTTTTGCACGACGCACCAACGCGAGGAATTCCTCCTTGGCGCGACCGATCAATACCACGCGATATCGCGTAGGACCTGACCCATTGGAATCGATCATGATCGATTCTCGCTCGGAGATGGCTCGTAGGTTCGGACGATCTCCTCCGCCTCGGCCAAAACGTCTTCGATCGGGAATTTCTCGTCGTCGTCTTCGATGTATTCGATCAGCTTCTCGCAGGTGAACTCCTTCTCGAACTTCGCGTAGATCTTGCGAAGCTCCTCCGGCGTGTACTGGCGCGGCTCGAATTCGCTCGCCATCGTCGATCCTCCCAAAGCACTCGTTTATTCTACGCGGGTTGTGAACTCGCCGGGAATCCCTTCACGGCCGCTTCGGAACCGGAGTTTCCGCCATGGGCTTCTTCGCCGCGATCTCCTTCTCGATGAAAGCGAAGGTGAATTTGGATTTTCCTTCGTCTTTCCACCACTTCTCGGCCCGATCGATGGCCGCCCGTTTCTCCTCGGCCGTGCCGGTGGATTTGAAGCCGAAATCCTTCCCCGTCAGCGTTTGGAAATCGGCGATGGCACGCTCGGCGACCGAAACTCGATAAGATTCGACCGTGCGTCGATCCTGCACAGCGAGCGCCAGTATGGGGATCATGTACATTTTCTTGATGGTGTCGGATACCGCGAGGGAAATCAAGACGCCACCGAGTTCCGACGTTCCACGGCCGATCACCTCTTGCGAATACACCGCGTGCAACAATTCCCAATCTCGCCGAGTGCCGTGCTTCATGAAGTAGAATGTGAATTTGGATACTGACATATCACCGGAACGACCGCGAATCGTTTTCCATTCGTCGTAGAAGGATTCGATCGCCGTCGGGTATTGATAATCCGCCAGGATTTTCTCGAAATGAGCGGATGAATGGTGCCGCGGGCTGCGCCGGATTTCATCGCGCAAGAACGACAGTGCGTATTTCGCGTCGTCGGAATCGAGGCCGTCGGAATACTCGATGAGGTGCCTCGCCATCGTCGCGGTCGCGGGATACGATTCGGCCTTCGACAGACGGGCACGAATCCCGGCCGCGGTCGAACGGTCCTTGTTTTCCTTCCACCAGGTCTCAATTGTTCGTAACCGTTCACGGCCCGTCTGATTGATCTTGCGCTTTTTCGGGCCTTCGGCG
>CAYVRB010000302.1:3947-7401 GCA_964453375.1 uncultured Alcaligenaceae bacterium | reverse complement strand
TCCTAATCGCCCTCGGAACCGCCGGTCAAGAAAATTCTCGAACGATTCTCCCAGCTTCGAATTCTCACCCCGGCTCGATCAGCGTCTGCGTCTTCACCACGGCGCACTCGGCGGGGAAGGTGTGGAACGTCGCCACCGCGAGGCCGGTCGGCAGCGCGTCCAGCGCGATGAAGCCGAGCGGCACGAGCGCCAGCCGGCGGTGCGGCTGGAAGTGGAACAGCAGGCCGCGTTTTGCCCCGTCGGCGGCCAGCTCCTCGTGGACATGCAGGAACAGTTCGGGCGGCAACACCTCGGCGTGCAAACTCACCTGATAGCGGACGGCGGGCAGGTCGCAACGGCCGCGGCGCTCGCCGGCGAACGGATGCAGCAGCCGGTGGCCGTCGGGCAGGGCGCGATCGCGCTCGGCCGTCACTTCCACCAGATGATTGTCGCCGCGGTGCCATTCGAGGACATGCCCCGTGGCGGTGAGGCGCGCGACGACCGCGGCGCCGCCGACCGAAATCGAACGCACGGCGACCGGCTCGAACAGCTCCGGGTGGAGAGGCCGATCATAAAGCCGGAACGCGAGGTCGGCGACTTTCGGGCGGGCGAGGATCATCGGCGCGGGGTTCCCGGGGCTTTCTCCAGTGTATGTCGGCGTTTTCGAGCGGGGTCGGCGCGAAATCTCGGAGCGTGGCGCGAGGGATTGGGCCGATTGGCGAATTTCCATGCATTGCCGCGATTATTCCTCGCAATTCCCCCGTGCGGAATTTGACAGCTTTGCGGACGGGTCTATGGTTGCGGCGTGAGCGGGTGAGACGGATGCCGGGTCGCTGTCCCGGGCGAACATCGGACGGACTCACCCCGAACACATGTATCCGAGGAGTGCCATGCTGGCGAAAGTCACCCGGCACATCACCGCGTTCCTGAAGAAGGAGGACGGTCCGACCGCTGTCGAGTATGCCGTGATGCTGGCCCTGATCATCGTGGTCTGCATCGCCGCCATTACCTCGCTCGGCAGTTCGGCCTCCGGCGTCTTCGCGAACGTGGAGTTGAATTCCGCCGCGGGAGTCAATTCCGCATCCTGACGTAAGCGGCCACGGCATCCGGCCTTGGAATGTCCCTCGCCCGCGCTCGCGGCGGCGGATGGTGCCTCCCAGTATCGCTCGTTCCTTCATCTGTTTCGAAAGGGTTTACCCATGAAGAGCCTCACCACGAAGTTCGTCGAGTTCCTCAAGAAGGAAGATGGCCCGACCGCGGTCGAATACGCCGTCATGCTCGCGCTCATCATCGTCGTCTGCATCGCGGCCATCACCGCGCTCGGCAGCACCGCCTCCTCGACGTTCAGCTACGTCGACAGCCGCATCGCCGCCGGCAACACCACCGCCGGCACGTAATCCCACGGCTCGCGGGCCAACCCGAACCGGGCCGAGATTTTCGGCCCGGTTCTTTTTTTGTGTTCTAGATTCCTTCAACGTTTCCCGTCCGCAACACCGCGCCCCCGAGGACCACCCTCATGGCGAACGATCTCGCCACCGCGACTGCTCCCGCCGCCGAACCGACCGCCGCGCCGGCCCCCGAAATCACCTTCGACCGCGACTTGGCGATGACGCTCGCGCGCGTCCCGCTCACCGCCGTCGCCTGGGTGGTCGCCGCCTACCTCGCGCACCTCGCCTGGGCCGCCCTCGTGCCCGCCACCGAGGCGCTGCCCGCCGCCGCCAACCTCGGCGCCCTCGCCGTCATCGCCGTCGGCATGGTCTGGGCCGCCTGGATCGACGGCTACGCGTTCAAGGTCCCCAACTGGCTCACGCTCTCCCTCGTCGTCTCCGGCTGGTACCTCGGCCTGCTGCACACCTTCGGCGTCGCCTTCGCCGGCTCCGGCGGCATCGGCCAGGCGCTCCTCGGCACCCTCGTCGGATTCGCCGTCCTCTTCCCCGCCCTCTTCATCGGCGGCATGGGCGAGGGCGACGTCAAGATGACCATGGCCTTCGGCTCCTGGATGGGCGCCTTCTTCGGCGCCGAGTACGTCGCCCTCCCCGGCACCGTCATCTCCGCCCTCGCCGTCATCTGGTGGTCCTTCGCCCTCGGCGTCATCGTCGGAGGCATCTTCGGCCTCGTCATCATGGCCCTCCGCCGCCAGATCCACAAGAACATGCAGAACGCCCGCGAGATCGTCACCGACCTGCAAGTCATGATGACCCACGGCCCGAAGAAAGCCGCCGAACGCGCCAACAGCCGCCGCAAGGACTGGACCCGCCTCCCCTACGGCGTGCCCCTCTGCGTCGGATTCCTCGGCTACCTCTGGTACCGATTGTTCCTGGCGGTGTAAGCCGCTTCGACATCGTTCGACCATCGGGAGGCTTCGGCCTCCCGATTCTGTTTCCCGATCCGCGCCTTCCTAGAATGTCGGCTCTCTCCCGGAGCGCCGCCATGCAGCTCGGTTTCGTCAGCGCCATCCTCGGCGATCTCTCGCTCGACGACGTGCTGAAGTTCGCCGCCGACGAAGGCTTCGCCTGCGTCGAACTGATGTGCTGGCCCGTCGGCGCCGCCGAGCGCCGCTACGCCGGCGTCACCCACGTCGACGTCTCCAACTTCACCATCGAGCAGGGCCTGCGCGTCCGGGAACTCGCCGCGAAGCACGGCGTCGCCATCGCCGGCCTCGGCTACTACCCCAACCCGCTCGACCCCGACCCCGCCCACCGCGACCTCGTCGTCGGCCACCTGAAGAAAGTCATCCAGACCGCCCCCATGTGCGGCACGAAGGTCGTCAACACCTTCATCGGCCGCGATTGGAAAAAGACCGTCGAAGAGAACTTCGCGCAGATCGCGCACGTCTGGCCGCCGATCCTCGAACTCGCGAAGGCGAACGGCGTGAGCATCGGCATCGAGCATTGCCCGATGCTCTTCAGCAAGGACGAATGGCCCGGCGGCAAGAACGTCGCCATCAGCCCCGCCGTCTGGCGCCGGCTCTTCCAGGCGTTCCCGACGATGCCGATCGGCCTGAACTTCGATCCGTCGCACCTCGTCTGGCAGTTCATCGACGCCGGCCGCGCATTGCGGGAATTCGGAAAGAAGATCGTCCACGTCCACGCCAAGGACGAGCGGATCGACCGCGACAAGCTCTATGAAGTGGGGATCATGGGCCTCGGCTGGCACCAGCCGAAGCTGCCGGGCCTGGGCGACGTGAACTGGGGCGAGTTCTTCGCGGCCCTGACGGACACCGGCTACAACGGCCCCGTGTGCATCGAGGCCGAGGACCGCGCCTACGAGCGCGACCTCGCCGACCGCAAGCGCGCCTTGAGGCAGAGCAAGCGATTCCTGGAGCAGTGGGTGGGGTGACTCCGCCGACGAGCCACGTTGCGTTAGTTTGTCTTCTTTGTGGGGCTACTTCACCACCGGTTCGGGCACGCCGCGCACGAGGCGAGCGCAGCGGGTCGCCACGTCGATCGCCTTCAACCCATCCCGGAGCGCGCTC
>CAYVRB010000302.1:0-3847 GCA_964453375.1 uncultured Alcaligenaceae bacterium | reverse complement strand
GCCGCCCGGCGCTGGTTACGAAGAAGCGGTCGTCCTTGACTCCGAGCACCGTGAATCCCTCGGACCAATCATTTGCCAACGGGGTTGCCCAACGACTAACGTCGCTTCGCCACTTCTGGTCTCCCAATGCGGGGAGCCGGACTTCGCGTAGGACATAGAAGCGGCGGCGGGCGCTACCGAATTCCTCGTGGTACATTCCGCTGTAATACCACTCGAACTTCCCTTCCTTGACCGGCAGATAGTCGAGTTGGTCAGCAGCGAATTGCGTAGGTTCATCGCCCTTGACAACCAAACTGGATACTGCCGCGCGGGCTTCATCGCTTTGATTCGTTTCCGGTGTGTTAGTGTATCGGATAATTTGAAGGGGTGTGTAACCGAGATACTGCGGGTTACTGTGTTTGTCGTACTTGTCGTCTTTGCGTTGTGCGAAGGGGCTAAATCCCATAGAGTAAAAATTGTGGCGGTCGATACGTAAACGGATTGATCTGCGTATGCCCGGCGGCAATGCGTCTTTCTGCCCGAACGCGACTTTGAGTTGGTCAGGAGGGCCACCACGGTGTAATGGTTGGTCCAAAATGAGATTCGGTCCGCCCCGCACGAGCGTGAGTTTACCTTCGGATTTGTAAGTCGGCAGCAGAACGCGGTCGTCCACGACCGTGGCCCGAACAACCGGATTACGCTGGTTGGGCGAGGTCCAACCCAAGAGTTGCAAGAGCAGGATGGTTGCCGAAACCAAGTTTCCCATGTGGATGCTCCGTTCCCGTTCACTTCGTCGCGGGTTCCGGGATGCCGCGGACGAAGCGAGCGCACTGCGTGGCGACTTCGATTGCTTTCAGCCCATCCGAGAGTTTGTGGGTGGCTACCGCGCGGGCGATCGGGATCGTGTGCGGGCGGGGCCGGATCGTCTCGGCGATTTCAAAGTACGTCGCGGCCGTGAAGGCGTAGTGCTTGTCGGTATCGGTGTCGTGGATCAGCACGCGAATCGGCAGTTCGGTCGGGAGCATCTTCAACGTGCCGCCGGTGGGTTTGGCCCGGGGCGCCATGAAGAGCCGCCCGGCGCTGGTTACGAAGAAGCGGTCGTCCTTGACTCCGAGCACCGTGAATCCCTCGGACCAATCATTTGCCAACGGGGTTGCCCAACGACTAACGTCGCTTCGCCACTTCTGGTCTCCCAATGCGGGGAGCTTGATCCAGCGCAAGACGCTGAAGCGTCGTGGACCGCCGATTTTATCGGACATCATTGCACTGTAATACCACTCGAATTTCCCATCCTTGACCGGCAGATAGTCGAATTGCACGCGGGGATCGCCAGGCCCCCTGTCGAACGAATACATCGGTGGCCTCCCGGATTTGATAACTAAACTGAATACTGTTGCGCGGGTTTCATCGCTGTGATCGCGTTCCGGCGTGTTGATATAGCGGACAATTTCGAGAGGGAAGAAACCCAAATACTGTGGACTATCGTGTTGATCGTATTCTTCGCCCATTGCGAAGGGACTGAATCCCACGTTGTAATAGTTGTATTGGTCGATCCGTAAGTGGGTCGAACTGCGTATTCCTGGCGGCAATGCGTCTTTCTGCCCAGCCGCGACCTTGAGTTGGGTAGGAGTGCCACCGCGGTTTAATCGTTGATCCAAAATGAAATTCGGTCCGCCCCGCACAAGTGTGAGAATACCTTCGGATTTGTAAGTCGGCAGGAGAACGTGGTCGTCAACGACGGTGGCTCGAACAACCGGATTGCGCACGTTGGGCGCGGTCCAACCCAAGAGTTGCAAGAGTAGGAGCGTTACCGATAACAGTATTCCCATGGGAATGTTCCGAGGCGTGGGGCGAATCTGGAGTCATTACGGAGGCGGAGGTGGGAGCGGCACACCCGGATATTCGCCGTCGGCTTTCGTGACGCCCTCTTTGTCATACGGCAGTTCTTCCGTGTCTGCGGGCACATTGGCCCCAGTCGGATTCTTTCGAATCACATACTTGCTCCCATCGTACACCATGAATCCATCGACCGCACCATCTTCCCATGCCTGAACACTCGCCCACTTCTTTCCATAGCTCGGGTCGTAGTAGCTGCCGTTGACCTTGACTACAACGTGATCTTGAAACGTGGCTCTCGGGTTCGTGGTGTTCTGTCCGCGGATGCCGTTATATTTACCCAAGTCATCCTTTTTGTCATTAACCTCGGCAGCCGGGTTCGCGCCCCACACATAGTTCCATGTGCCGGCATTGTCCTTGCTAAAAATAGTCGCTGGTTGTTGCGTGTTACTTGGGGCGTTCTGATAGGGGTAGGTGTTATTGCCGCTCGTACCATTGCCGGTAAAGTCCCAATTCTTGATCAGTAGGTTCTCCGGATATGGTCTAGTGGTACCTGGGGTTAAGTAACGCGTTTTTGCTTCGAAATATATGATTTGCTTCTTAGCTTTGATCCCCGCATCAAACAGCGCGTCCGCGAAGAGGAACGACCAACTCACGCAGGTACCATCGAGATCCTTCAGTAATTTCGCAGTTGGGGCACCGAGGACTTTCGGGTCTCCAGAAGTAATTTCCCAATCCATGTAGTAGTGCAGTGCCCTGCCGCTGTACGCCGCCTTGATATGCGTGTTTTTGACTTCACGCGTTTCGAAGTTCTCCCAAATCTTCGCGATGGCCGCCGTTTCGGTGGAGGCTCCCGCCAACGCGGCGGCCGCCACGCCCAGATGAATCGGCGTGTGGTAGACCACGCTGAGGACCGGCTTGTCGAGTGGCACGTACAATTGGTTCTCGGACATGCCCGCGGACGACCAACTTGTCCCGCCGTTGTTCGAGAACTCCCACTGGATCACGATCGAACCATAGTTCATCGTGCCCGGGAACGGGTTCGCGATGGTCGTCTCGGGAAGGACCACATCGTTCCCCACCAGCGTCGCCGACGTCGCGGGGATCGTGAAGTCGTACGGCTGCGCCGCCGAAAGGAGGTTGGCACCCCGGATCATCAACTGGCCTGGCGGGATCGGATACGGGATCGTCGTGAAGTTGGCCTGGAACCGCGCCGACACGACCGCGTCTTTGTTCATCGGGTAGCCGATCGGCAAGGCGCGATCGTTGGGCGCGTCCGGATCGTCGTTGGTCAATCCGTCCAGATCGGAGTCCACCCACTGCGGCGGGTCGCCGTAGGCGGGAGTCTCCGGGTCGGCCACGATGGTGATGAGGTCGGCCCCGCCGAACGTCACCTCCCGGACTTTGGCGGACGAGACGATTTGCGTCGATCCGCCGTATGTGGCGTAACTCCTCCCCATCGAGGAGTCCATTAATAACTCGGCGTATGGGGGGTCCACGTTGCCACCGGAGATCGATAGCGAGGCGGGCACGGGCCGCGCCGGTCGTTCATCGGAGAGTGGATCGGAGGGGGCTTCGGCCGTGGTCGGCGCGGACTTCCCGTTCACCTCTAACGACTCCGAATCGAGTGTCCGGAACGAAATGCCCTCGGTGAACGGAATCGACACCAAGTCCTCGAAGTCGAGGAACTGCCCGAAGATTCCATCCGTCGTTGGCCCGAATGGTTCGCTCGTGTTCTCGGACCGTCGATGCGACTCATCGTCCGCGGCGACGGTCATGAGCGTTTCCGCTTCCGGCAACGAAGCGATGACGGGCGGAACGAACGATACGCTCCCGAGCGCGGCATCGCGAGGGGCCGGAACCTCGATTCCGAAAACGTCCATTTCAGCGATCAGCAAGTCGAGAAGGCTTCCCGGAGCGTTCCGATCTTCCAGAAGGAAAAGATCGAGTTTTTGGGGGGGCGGGCGCCCGGCGGGGGGGGGGGGGGGGGGGGGGCGGGGCGGGGGGGGGGGGGGGGGGGGGGGGGGGGGGG
>CAYVRB010000301.1:0-7403 GCA_964453375.1 uncultured Alcaligenaceae bacterium | reverse complement strand
TCCCCCTTCGAGGGGGAGGGAGAATGAAGGCCCTCCCCCGTCGAGGGGGAGGGAGATCGAACGGTTAGGGCGGGGGGAGGAGCGCGGTTCCGTTTCCCGCAGCCCCGTCGCCCCCGCCCGGGGCTTCCGCGCCCTTGCGGTAGCCCAGGCCCTTGAGCACCTTCAGCACTTCGGTCCAGGTCGGGAACGGGCGGCCGCGCTTGAAGCGCTCGATCGCCCGGAGGAACTCGATTTCGTCGGCGGCGTAGTCGCTGCCGACGTGGCGGTCGCCGATGCCGTGGGGCTTGCGCGGGACGGCCATGCGGCGTCCTCCGTGTCCGGGCGGCCGGACGGGGACAGTCGTCGCGCTTCCGCGGTGCGTATGTGTTATTTTGAACAGTAGTGAATAAGATTCCATTCCGCAATGTCAAACGGAAACGGAAAGATTGCGCCGAATCGGCGGGAATGGCGGAGCCGGCCGGCGCGGTGTAGAATGCACGGGGGTTCGCGGGTCCAGCCTCGAGGTCGCGCCCATGCTGCCGGTGGTCCGGTTCTTCTTCGCCTGCGATTCGTGCGTCTGCGACCTCGCGGATTACAAGTGGTCGATTCGCAATCCGTGGCACACCGTGCAGATGCCGCGAGGCCGGATCCGCGGACACGGGCAGAAAGAACTCTGGTTGTACGCCCAGCTCGCCGGAGCGATTGGCGAATACGAGTTGGGCGTCGAATTGCGCTATTACGACCCAACGCGAATGGGTGGGCTGGTCCTCGGTCGGAGCGGGGCCGAACGTCGGACGTTTTCGCACAAGCTGGAAGTCCAGGAGATCGTTTTTCAGATGGTGAAGGTGCCGTTTCCCCGTTCGGGCCAGTACGAGTTTCGCCTGGTGGCGCGCGGACGGGAATTGGAAAACGGCACGACGTTTTTGGATGTCTATTCGGGGTAGCGACCATGGAAATCAAAGGTTTGACGATGGGCCGGTTCGAAGTGCCGGCGGTCCGCGGACCCGCGATCGTCGTGGATTGTTCGGACTGGGACGCGCTCGGTGAAGAAATCGTCTACGATCAATTCGTCACGGATGTCGTGAGCGGGCCGGCGGTCCTGCAACCAACGTCGATTCCCATGCTGAGCGTCTCGTTCGAGGTGGAAGGCGGCGGCGAACTCGAGGCCGCACTCCTGAAGCTCGTGCCGATCATGGAACTCGTCAAAGGATGCGGCTTCTCCTGGGATCGGCGGCCATCGACCGGCGAACCGGGTCGGATCGCGATTCATTTCGCGCCGACGACGGAGGACGCGATCGATCGACTGCCGTGGCTGAAGGCGACGCTGACGCCGGTACTCGCCGACATGCGCGAAGTGTCCAATCCGCAATGGATCGACGTTCCCGCGACAAAGGTGTGACCGCCACGGGACCACCGGTCGATCTGGTACATTGATCGCGATGCCGCCGCCCCCCGATTCCCCCGCCGACCTGACGGTCGCCTACGCCGCGACGCGGACCGGCGGCGCGCTGACGCTCGCGCCGGTGGCGGGCGTCGGACCGGGGCGCACGGCGCGCCTCGCGTTCGCGCTCGGCGCCGCGCTCGGCGTCGCCTGCCTCGGCGGCTACGTCGCCGTCGGGCTGTTCCTCTAGGCCAAAATCGCGCGCCATCCGATGGGCCAGCCGGAATGGCTGCCGTGGGTCTGCCCCGGCGGCATCCTGCTGCTGCTCGGCGCGCTCGCCCTCGCCGGCTGCCTCAAACTCGCGCGCGGCTTCCACCGGCCGCTCGTCGCCGAACCGAACGGTCCGGTCCGCTACGGTGCGCGGCTGCTCGTCGGCGAGGGGACCGTCGCCGGCGTGCACGTGGAGCGGGCTTCGCAGTGGATGAATCCGGAAAGCGGGCCGAACTACGAGCGGCTGTTCGCGCACGTCTACGTGGCGACGACGGACGGCCGGTTCGTGGAGTTGCCGCCGCCGTACTTCTCGAACCTCGACGGATGGGAGCTGGCCGAGGCGCTCGGCGCGGCGCTGGCGGCGACGCTGAAGGTGCCGCTGTCGTTCGACCCGCCGCCGCCGGAGCAGTCCACGCCGGCGACGCAGGCGCGGCGGTGGTCGTACGTCTTCGGCGCGTTCGCGCTGGTGATCGGGACGGCGCACTGGCTCGCGGGGTTCGGCCTGCTGGCGGTGCGCGCCGCCGCGCTGGTGGATCCGGCGATTCGCATTCCCGCCGACGCACCGCCGCCGTGGTTCGGCGCGATCTTCGTCTGTTCCGGCGCCGGAAGCTGCTATCTCGGAATCCGCTGTTGGGGCTACGGCCGCGGGACGTGGTTCCGGCTTCTCGCGATGCTGGCGACGCGGACCGGCGGCCCTACTGGCGCTCCGCTGGCTGGCGTGACGAAGAAAGGGGACTGTCACCTTTTTGATCGACCGATTTATTAAATCGGCCCATAAAAAAGGTGACAGTCCCCTTTACTGATCCATCGGGCCGCTCGCGCAGCCACAGCGCCAGCAGCGCCAGCGCGCCGACCGGCTGCGCCGTGCGCAGCGGCAGCGTCTCCCCGCTGGGGAACAGCCCGCGCAGGATCGGCAGCAGGAACAGGCCGAACACCGCGAGCGACCGCCACGACCACGGCGCGAGCGCGACGAGCGCCACCGTCGGGGCGACGAGCGCGTAGGTGGCGTTCTCGGTGGCCGGGCCGAACAGCGTCATCCAGACCGTGCCGAGGCCGAAGGCGAAGACGAGCGCGTCCGGGGCGTTTCGCCGGCGCGCGACGAGCGCGGCGAACGCCACGCCGGCGAACGCCGAGGCGAGCTTCGCCACCTCCGCCGGCACGCGCACGCCGAGCCAGGCGCGCGGCACGATCGTCCAGTCCCACGGCGGCCGGTCCAGCATCTGCCGGTACTTCCCCTCCAACTCCAGGAAGTCCACGAAGGCGCGGTGCATCTCGAGCACGTACTCCGGCCGCTGGAGCGCGAACGGCAAGACGGCGGCGAACGCCAGCGCCGCGACCAGGCGCGGGGCGAACCGCGGCCTCACCACGCAGAACAGCAGCCCGACCGCGAGCGGATAGACCTTGAAGAAACTCGCGAACGCGACCCACGCGGCCGCGCGCCAGAACCGCCCGCGCTCGGCGTTCGCCAGCGCCAGCAACAGGCAACCCACGAGGAGGACGTTCACCTGGCCGTTGTTGAAGCTGGGGATGACGAGCAGCGCGGCGACGACGGCGAAGCGGCCGAGCGATTCCGGGCGGGCGCGCACGAGCGCGGCGAGGCCGGCGAGGTACAGGCCGAGGCCGAGGAAGCGCCAGAGTAGGCCGGCGGTCTTTGGCGGGAGGTAAGACCACGGGGCGAAGAACGCGGCGACGCCGGGCGGATTGCGGTAGATGTCCAGCGGCCAGCAGGCGGCGTAGACGTTCTCGCCGGCGCGCCAGCGCTCGCCGGCCTTGAGGTAGATCGGTACGACGGTGCCGGCGTTCGGCCCCGCGAACGCCACGCGCAGCGAAACGGCGACCGCGAGGACGACCCAGACGGCGATCGCCCATCGCGGCAGTCGGCGGAGAACGGCGCGCCACTCGCTCATGCGGCCTGGGACTCGGAATCGAGCATGCGGTGCGCGCCGGGGATGCCGCGCTTCGCGGAGCGGATGAACTCGACGAGTTCGCGGATGGCGGCGTGCGCGCCGAGTTCGGTTTCGAGCTGCGCGACGGCGAGCGAGAGCATGCGGCCGCCGCGGTAGATGATGCGGAACGCCTTGCGGACGGCCTGGATTTCCGCGGCGGGCACGCCGGCGCGGCGCATGCCGACGACGTTGATGCTCGCCGCGTGGTTGTGCCCTTCGACGACCCAGAACGGCGGCGTGTCCATCGTCATGACGGTCTGGCTGCGGATGAGCGCGAGCCGGCCGACGCGGCAGAATTGGTGGACGCCGGCGTTGCCGGAGATCAGCGCGCGGTCGCCGACTTCGCTGTGCCCGCCGAGCATGGAGCCGTTGACGAACAGGGTGTGGTGGCCGACGCGGCAATCGTGGCCGACGTGCGCGCCCACCATGAAGTAGTTCTGGTCGCCGATGGCGGTGCCGCGCGTGCCGGGCATGCCGCGGTGGACGGTGGCGTGCTCGCGGAAGGTGTTCCCGTGGCCGATGACCAGCTCGGTGACTTCGCCCTTGTAGGCGAGGTGCTGGGGCCGGTCGCCGATCACGCAATGCGAGCCGAAGTCGTTGTTCTCGCCGGCGGTGAAGGGGCCGATGAGGTGCGCGTGCGCGCGGACGACGCAGCCGGCGCCGAGCGCGACGGCGCCGTCGACGACGGCGAACGGTCCGACGCGCACGTCCGGCGCGAGTTCGGCGCCGTGCGCGACGACGGCGGTGGGGTGGATGAACGGGTGGGTCATGGAGCGTCCTTCCCTCGTGCGAAGGGCGGCAAATTACTCCGAAGCGCGCGGCCGGGGCAAGGGGGAATAAGGGGACTGTCACCTTTTTAAGGGGCCGATTTTCCATAAATCGGTCGATCAAAAAGGTGACAGTCCCCTTTGTTTCATCCGACCTCCCACCGGGCCGACGCGGCGGGTAGACTAATCACTCCATGACCACGCCCGCGAAATCCCGGCAGCGCATCATCGACCACGGCGAGGTCTTCACCCCGCCCGCCCTCGTCAACGCCATGCTCGACCTCGTCGCGGGGGAATGCGAGCGCATCGACTCGCGCTTCCTCGAACCCGCCTGCGGCGACGGGAACTTCCTCGCCGAAGTGCTGCGGCGCAAGCTGCTCGCGGTCGACAAGTCGAATGCCAAGAACCGCCAAAAGTGGGAACGCGACGCGATCCTCGCCGCCAGCAGCCTCTACGGGATCGACCTGCTCGCGGACAACGTTGCCGCGTGCCGGGTGCGGCTCTTGGAAGTCGTGAACGCGGCGTACACCGCCCGCTTCAAGGAACCCTTCCCGGAGGAACCGGCCCGCGCCGCGGCCTACATCCTCTCCAAGAACATCGTGCAGGGCGATGCACTCGAGTTCGTCAGGGAGGACGGCCAGCCGATCGTCTTCCCGGAATGGTCGCCGGTGAACGGGACGAAGATCAAACGCCGCGACTTCAAGTTCCGGGGCCTGATGGAACATGCGAGAAATATTGAAAGCGGAACGCTATTCAGCGACCTGGGCGAAGACGTCTATATGCCGGTGCCGATTGGCGAGTTTCCCCCGTGTCACTATTTGAAGTTGCCCGACGCGGAGGGTTCGCATGAACGGCCATAACCCGGACATCCTCACGTGTCTGGCCAACCTCAGCGCGGACGAGGTCTTCACGCCGCCGAAGCTCGCGGCGGCCATGCTGGACATCCTGCCGCAGGACTTGTTCCGCCGGCCCGACACGACGTTCCTCGACCCCGTCTGCAAGTCCGGCGTCTTCCTGCGCGAGATCGCCCGCCGGCTCAACGACGGCCTCAAGGACCAGATGCCCGACGATCAGGCCCGCATCAACCACATCCTCACGAAGCAGGTCTTCGGGCTGGCGACGAGTGAATTGACATCACTTCTCAGCCGCCGGAGCGTCTATTGTTCGAAGAAGGCCGACGGCAAATACAGCATCGCCACCGCGTTCACCAAGCCGGACGGCAACATCCGCCTGCCGAAGGTGAGCCACAAGTGGACCGGCGCCGGCCGCTGCGAGTTCTGCGGTGCCAGCCAGGGTGAATATGACCGCGATGAAACCCTCGAAGAATACGCTTACCCATTCATCCACGGCGTCGATCCGACGGAGGTTTTCAAAGTGAAGTTCGACGTAATCGTTGGCAACCCGCCGTATCAGTTGAGTGATGGCGGCTTCGGGCGGAGCGCGGCCCCGATCTACCATCAGTTCGTTCAACAGGCGAAGAAACTCGAACCGCGATACCTCACGATGGTCATTCCTGCCCGTTGGTTCTCCGGTGGCAAGGGGCTGGACGAGTTCCGTGAGTCAATGCTCAATGACAACCGCTTGCGATCCATAGACGATTATCTGAGCGCATCGGACGTCTTTCCGGGGATTGGTTTGAAGGGCGGCGTCTGTTACTTCCTCTGGGACCGAGACAATCCCGGTTCATGCCGTGTCACTACCCGTTTCAAAGACTGGCCGGTTTCGACAGCGAATCGTCAGCTTCTTGAAAAGGGAGTGGATGTGTTCGTCCGATTCAATGAAGGACTTTCGATTCTCAAGAAAGTTGGTGCTATCGAATGTGGGACTAGCGAATCGTTGTCGTTACCCGAGAATAAACGCTTTGACCGGCTGATCAGTTCGCTTCGGCCCTTTGGCATCCGAACTTATTTTCGTGGAAAGGCCAAGAAGGCGGACGACGATCTTCTGGTTTATCAAAACGGCGGTACGGGTTTTATTTCGAAATCGTCTATTACGATTGGCACTGAACTCATTGACAAGTGGAAGATTTATGTGTGCCGTGCGGCACCAGGGACAGGCAACAAAGACACCTACCCGCACCGGATTATCAGCACGCCGTTTCTAGGGGAGCCGGGGAGCATCTCTTCGGAAACGTATCTCTGCATTGGCCCATTCGAATCGAAGAGTCAGGCTGAAAGCGCTCTGTCATACCTCTCCTGTCGGTTGACTCGTTTCCTCATCCTCTTGCACAAGCCAGCCCAAGACACGACGCGAAAAGTCTACACCTTCGTCCCGACCCAAGACTGGACCAAACAGTGGACGGATAAGGATCTCTACGCGAAATATGCTCTCTCTGCGAGCGAGATTGAATTCATCGAGAAGATCGTGCGCCCGATGGATCTCACCATGAGTATGTTCGACGAAGAAGCCTATGTCGAAGATGAGTAAATCGTGGGATTCGATCAATTCTTCATCAGCGCTTGGGGATTTCGATGGCCCTCGACAGCTTCTTCCCGACCCGTCCTCCCGCGTCGCCGACGATTTACGCCTTCGCCAGCACGCACCCGGATCATGCGGGACTGCTGAAGGTCGGCTACACCGAGCGGACGGCGGTGGATCGCATCTCGGAGCAGTTCCCCAGCGGCCTCATGACGGGCGAGACCAAGTTGATTGAATCCGCCATGCGGGCGGACGGGTCCAGCTTCAGCGACAAGGACGTGCACCGGCATTTGCGCGCCAAGGGCATCAAGAACATCTCGCACGAGGTCTTCCGCTGCACCGTCGATCAAGTGCGGGCGGCCGTGGTGGCCGTGCGCGAGCGGACCGCGAACGTCGAAGACCGCACGCTGACCTTCGGGCTTCGACCCGAACAGCACGAAGCCGTCGAGATGACGGCGGACTATTTTCGCAATGCGAAGAAGGAGCAGCGGGGCCATACGCCGCACTTCCTGTGGAATGCGAAGATGCGCTTCGGCAAGACCTTCGCCGCGTATCAACTGGCGAGGGCGATGGGCTGGACGAAGGTGCTGGTTCTGACGTTCAAGCCGGCGGTGGTGCATGCGTGGTCCGAGGATTTGAACC
>CAYVRB010000300.1:0-7409 GCA_964453375.1 uncultured Alcaligenaceae bacterium | reverse complement strand
AGCTGAACGGACAGGCCGGACCCAAATTACTCGCCGGGGTGTGAACGATTACCCACCTTCATTACTTGAATTGCCCCTGCTCCGCGACTTGACAATAGAGCAGTGGAATACCATTTCAGTTCCATTGAAGGCAGAAGAGTATGCCCGCCGTGTGACTGCAGAGGCATACGAACAAGACGGAGGCGGAGTTCTGGATCATCTCACGCAACTAACTGATTCTTCAGACAAAGCGAATTTGCTGTTGGATCTTCTCGATCTTGCACATAGGCGAGAGTGGAACGCATTGCATCGCCGTGTTGAACTTGCTTCTGGCGTAGCCTTGGAAGTTACGGGAGAAGAAGCAGCCGAAGCCATGCTCAGCCCGGCAAATACTGAGATATTTGTTACCTGGGATGACGCACATGAAATTGATATTAACCAAGATTGGTCAGAATGGATGCTCTTTCTGCATCCTGAGCAAAAAGAATTGGTAAAAAAGGAGATGAGCGGACCGGCACGCCTCAGAGGGGTATCCGGGAGCGGCAAGACTTGTGTAATTATTCACCGGGCAAGGTATCTTGCAAAGCTTTACGGTGAGAAGGTCTTGGTAGTTACACTAACGGAGAGCATGCGTAGGTTACTTGATTCTCTGCTTGGTATGTTATGCGGCGCAGAGCGTGTTCTTGTACAAACATCAACAGTAAGTGGCCTCGCAAGAGATATTATCCGCGATTTGCACCCACGCTCCGAAACTTGGTACACGCAGGCGCGACAAGACCGCCTCTCGGACATCGCTCGCAAAGCTGTCGACTTAGTATGGGTGCATCAAGACTTCCAGAAATCACATCTGAAAAAGCTGGATAAAAATGCCTTGGAGCAGTTTTTGAAAGAAGAAATTGGCTACGTCCGCAGTCGGCTAAGTTCAGCGGACTATGGACAGTATCCAACAAAGCAGTTCAAGAGACAGGGGCGACAACAGTCGCTGGCCGAAGATGGTCGTCGCGTATGCCTCGACGCAATACGGTTTTGGGATGCTGAGCTTGTCAAATCGCGGTTGCTAGACCACGAAGGTATCGTGCAGGCGGCGCTTGACTTGATCAAAAACCAAGAGCGTGGACAATCAAAGTGTAGGTGGCGCTCTGTGTTGGTAGACGAGGTGCAGGATTTATCGCAGTTGGAAGTATGCTTGTTAGCAAATATTTACACTCCTTCGACAGAAAGGATTTCGGCTACGCCGAACGGTCTATTTCTTGTTGGCGACGGCGCCCAAACTATCTATAAGCGAGGCTTTAGTTTAGGTGGCATTGGAGTAAACATTAATAATCGCAGTTACGCCTTCAAGAAAAACTATCGTAATACGAGGGAAATACTGTTAGCAGCCTATGCCCTTATCAGAGACTACGAATTTGCAGATGTTGACGAAGATAACTTCTCACAACCTTTAGCACCTGATTTCGCAACTCGTCATGGCGAGAAGCCATTTCTAGTTCGATGTCGCTCTATGAAAGACGAGGCAGACTTTGTAACGAATCAGGTCGCGGAGTTGATCGCAGACAAAAGCAATCCTGCCAATTCCCGTATCTGTGTAATAGGAACAAACAAGGCGGTCAGAGAGGAGATATCGTATAGATTACAGAATATGAGTATACCGTGCGCAGAGTTGAGAGAGAACGCAGGATTAGAAGGCGATCAAGTTAAGGTAAGTACAATCGAGTCGGCGAAAGGTCATGAATTTGCCCATGTATTCATCGCTGGATTAGTCGAAGGTGCATTACCGCATTCAATGTTAGCAGATGAGGACCTCCCTAGGGAAGCATCTCGTCTCTATGTGGCTATGACTAGAGCTCGTGATACCTTGTACCTATCGTATACATCCAATTTGCATTGGCGACCTTCGCGATTTTTGATTCCGATTCAAAAAGATTGTACAGAGATGGAGTGGTCGACCGAACGACGTACACTCGTCCCGATGGAGTAACAGTCTATCGGTGAGGCATGTCTACGCTTTGGAAGCTACTATCAGTTTATGACAACGATATTCCAATACTTGCCGACGACCTGCATTCGCGCGGTCGCAGAATTACAGTGATATGTGCATAGGAATAATATATCCCGTCCCGTCAAACCGAGTCGCACATTGCCACATCCCGTGCAATAAGCAGTGATGATACCGGCGAAAAGAAGACTTTCAGGCAGTTCGATCGCCGACTGAAGCGATTGCTGTCGGGATTGGTTGAACGAACGATCCGGGAAATCTCACGGCGCTTCGGAGACGACGGTCAGCCACGGGATGCCGGCGAAGTCGGCGGGTTGTGCGTGACGAGTTCGAGGCCGTACGCGACGGCCGTCGCCGCGATCCAGCAATCGGCGAGGCCGATCGGATGCGACCTCCGGACGGCGCGGATCTCGGCCCACCAGATGCAAACGCTCTCGTCGGATTGCAGGATCGCGAAGTCTCGAAGAGTATCGTCCAATTCATCCCAACGCGGCTGCGACCAGTTGGCCAAACGCCCGCCCGCGTAGAGTTCCGCGTGCGTCTGGAACGAGATGGCCAAATCGTAACCCGCCGTGTGCGGCCGATAGCGGGCCGCGAGCGGGTGGCGTTTCATCATGTACGACACGATGTTCGTATCGAGGACGCGGAACGCCATCTCAATCGTCCTCGCGATTGGCATCGTCGATCCGTTTCAGGAATTCTTCGAGTTCCCCGTCGCTGTCCCAGAGGCGTTCACCGGAACCCAAGATCGTTTCGTAAGTCGTGTGTTTCTTGGGGCCTTGCTTCGCGATGATCGCGGCGACTTCCTCCGGCGTGTACTGTCGTGGCAGTGGCCTCGCCCGGGGTTCTTCCGGCGGCGAAACTTCGGTATCGGTCGCCATGATCGTTTCCTCCTTCTTCAATTCCACGATACCAGACCGGTTGCAGTCGTGCCATCCGTTCTACTGGAACTGAAACTGTCTCGACTTGGCGAAGATGGCGAACTCGCCCGCCACCCTCCGGCCGCCCCGTTTCCCCTATCATGCACCGCAACCCTCTCCGGCGGAGCCGAGCGATGAGCGAGCACAACCTCTTTGAGCAAAGCCCCGTCTACCGGATGGCGTGCGAGCAGCTGCGCGACGTCGCCGGACTCATCGACCTCGACCCCGGCGTCGCCGTGCGGCTGGCCACGCCGAAGCGGTCGCTCGTCTGTTCCATCCCCATCCGCATGGACACCGGCGAGACGGAGGTCTTCATCGGCTACCGCGTGCAGCACTCGCTCACCAGCGGAGCGAGCAAGGGCGGCCTGCGCTACGCGCCGCAGGTCGATATCGGGGAGGTCGCGGCGCTGGCCATGTGGATGAGCTGGAAGTGCGGCATCATGAACCTCCCCTACGGCGGGGCGAAGGGGGGCATCGCGTGCGATCCGGCCACGATGAGCCTGGGCGAGAAGGAGCGCCTGACGCGCCGCTTCACGGAGGAGGTGCTGCCGATCATCGGTCCGCGCACGGACGTGATGGCGCCGGACATGGGCACCGACGAGCAGACGATGGCGTGGATCTACGACACGTACAGCATGAAGATCGGCTACGCCTGCCCGGAAGTGGTGACGGGCAAGCCGGTGGAACTGGGAGGTTGCATCGGCCGGCGCGAGGCGACGGGCCGCGGCGTCGTGTATTGCATCCGCGAGGCGCTCGCGGAACTGGGGATTCAGCCGCACGAGGCCACCGCCGTCGTGCAGGGGTTCGGCAACGTCGGCTCGGTGACGTGCGAGGAGCTGGCGAAGCTCGGGACGAAGATCGTCGCCGTCGGCGACCGGTACGGCTCGATCCGCAACATGACCGGCCTCGACGTGGCGGCGCTGCTGCGCTACGCGAACGCCGACGCGCGGAAGTCGGTGGTCGGGTTCCCCGGGGCGGACGCGATCGCGGACGGCGAGCTGCTGACGACGCCGTGCACGGTGCTGGTGCCGGCGGCGATGGAGCGGCAGATCACGAAGGAGAACGCGACGAAGCTGAAGTGTCGGATCATCGCGGAGGGGGCGAACGGCCCGACGACGCCGGAGGCGGACGCGCTGCTGACGGGGTCGGACATCTTCATCGTGCCGGACATCCTCTGCAACGCCGGCGGCGTGACGGTGTCGTACTTCGAGTGGGTGCAGGACATCCAACAGCTGATGTGGAGCCACACGCAGGTGAACGAGAAGCTGCGCGACCTGATGCTCGACGCGTTCCATCGGGTGCGGGCGATGTCGAAGGAGCGTGGCATCCCGATGCGCATGGCGGCGCTGGCGCTCGGCGTCAAGAAGGTGGCGATCGAGAAGCAGCGTCGCGGGTTGTTCCCGTAATCCGAGTTCTTCGTCGAGTCTTCGCGCCGGGGCGCGGACGAACGAGTAACCTAACAGCGTTCGACCTCCCGCCGAGTCCGCATCATGCCCCGCGTCACGCTCTTCGTCTTCCTCGCCGCGCTGGCGGCGATCGCCGCCGTGTCCCGCCCCCGCGCGCAGGCGCCCGCGGTGGAAGCGCGGTTACCGGTCCGGCTCGCCGTCGTGCTCGTCTTCGACCAGATGCGCGGCGACTACGTCGACCGGTGGCGCCCGCTCTTCGGGCCGAACGGCTTCCGCCGCATCCAGACCGACGGCGCGTGGTTCGTCAATTGCCACTATCCCTACGCGAGCACGAGCACCGGCCCCGGCCACTCGGCGATCCAGAGCGGCGCGACGCTCGACAAGACCGGCATCATCAACAACGAGTGGTACGACCGCCAGGCCGCCGCGCAGGTGTATTGCGCCGGTTCGGATCGCTACGACTTCGTGCCTCCGCCGAAGGTCTTCCCGGCGCCGGTGACGAAGGAAACCAAGCCGGACGAGACGGCGCGCAAGCCGAAATCGGTCGGCAACCCGGACAAGATGCTCGCCGAGACGGTGGCGGACGTGCTGAAGCGCGAAAGCCCGACGAGCAAGGTGTTCGGCCTCTCGCTGAAAGACCGCTCGGCGATCCTGCCGACGGGCAAGCGGCCGGACGGCGCGTATTGGTTCAACGGCCAATTCACGACATCCACGTACTACACGGACGCGGTGCCGAAGTGGGTGGCGGATTTCAACAAGTCGGGCCTCGCGGAGCGCTGGTACGGGAAGACGTGGAATCGTCGCCGGCCGAACCTCGACTACGAAGCCTACAGCGGGCCGGACGACGTGAAGGGGGAGAACGCGACCAACGGCCGCACGACGACCTTCCCGCACAAGATGACCGGCGGCAAGGACAAGCTTCAGAAGGAGTACTACGACGCGCTCGCGAACTCGCCGATGGGCAACGAGCTGCTGCTCGCCTTCGCGAAGGCGTGCATCCGCGCCGAGCAATTGGGCGCGGACGAAACGCCGGACCTATTGGTGGTGAGCTTCTCGTCGAACGACCTGATCGGCCACACGTTCGGCCCCGATTCGCAGGAGGTGCTGGACGTGACGCTGCGCTCGGACGAGATCGTGGCGGACCTGCTGGCGCACCTGGACCGCGTGGTCGGCGCGGGGCGGTACTCGGTGGCGATCACGGCGGACCACGGCATCTGCCCGTTGCCGGAGGTCGCGGCGCGCACGATCCCGGCCGCGGCGGACGCCACGCGCGTCAGCAGCGTGAAGCTCGTCGCCGGCGCCGAGAGCTTCCTTCGCAAGGAGTTCGGCAAGCCGATCGGCCCGGACGAGAAGGTCGAAGACCTGACGGACGACGCGAAGTCGTCGAAGGGGAAATCGGGCCTCTGGATCGAATCGATCCCGGCGCCGTGGGTGTACTTGAACCAGCGGCAGGTCGAGGCGAAGGGGCTGGACCGCAACGCGGTGGCGGCGGCGCTCGCCGAGTGGTTGAAGAAGCAGCCGGGGGTTCAGGCGGCGTACACGGCGAACGAGATTTCGGCGGCCACGACGCCGGGCGAGCAACTCCGGCTGGTGCAGCGCTCGTTCCACGCGGAGCGCGCCGGCGACGTGTACATCGTGCTGAAGCCGTACCACCTGATCGGCGATCCGCTGAAATCGAAGGGGACGACGCACGGCACGCCGCACGACTACGACCGGCACGTGCCATTGATGGTGTTCGGCCCCGGCATCGCCACCGGGCGCCTGTCGGAACCGGTGGCGCCGCAGCACGCGGCTCCGGTCACGGCGCACTTCCTGGGGATCGCGCCGCCGAAGGATGCGAGTTTCGCATTGCCGAAGAGCTTGTTGACGAAGTGAGGAACCGGATCACAGTTCCGGTTCGGCGATCAGGCGGACGTAGCGGGCGAGAAGCATCTGCACGGCCTGGATGGTCTGCCATTCGTTGAAGCCGATCTTCACTTCCGTGCCGTCCTCGTTGGCTTCGATGTTCTCGACGGCGGACGTGAGGCCCTGGTGCATGTAGTCGAGCATTTCGGAGAGGCGGGCCGACTGGGCGCCGGTCATCTTCTGGGGCAGCGGCGGGATGTCGTCTTCGCGCGGGCTCCACTCGCCGGGGGTCTTGTCGCTGCGCTGGGTCATCTCGTGGAGGTTTTTGTTGCCGAAGGTCTTGGCGAGTTCGTCGAGGCGGAGGGTGGGGACGTTGCCGGCGACGGGCATGCCGGCGTGGGAGCCGCGCCGCGCCGCGATTTCCTCCATGGTGCCGAAGAGCAGCATGGACCGGCCGACGGAGACCTGATCGCCGGGGCGGAGGCGGCGAATCTGCACGGTGGAGCCGTTGACGCGCGTGCCGTTGGTGCTGTCGAGGTCGGTGATGATGATGTCGCCGTCTTCGTATTGGACCTTGGCGTGGTAGCGGCTGATCCGTTCGTCGTTGAGGCGCAGGCCGTTCCCTTCCTCGCGGCCGATCGTGCACGGGATCGGGAGGTCGCGGAAGACGCGGCCTTTGTCGACGCCTTCGAGCACGAGAAAAGTCACGGTTTTCATGCGGGAACCTGGCTTGCGGGCCGATCGACGGAACGGTGCGGGGTCGGGGTCGTCACTACCGGTGCCACCATTTATAGCACGCGGGTCGGGCTGTCGGGATTCCCCGAATCTCTTTTCCGGGGGTTTCCGGCGCATTATCCCACCCTTGCGCCCGCAGTGTCAACTTTATCTTCGGGCAATATTTCGGGAACTTCGGACCGGTCGAGTTCGACCTTGAGTTCCTTCACGCCGGCGCCGGTCCGTCGGCGCAGCCAGTTCGTCAGGTCGTCCCAGATCGAGTAGGCCACCGGAGTCACCAACAGGGAGAGTAGGAGCGAGAGCAGTTGTCCGCCAAGAATCACCTTCGCCATGCTCGCCCGCGCCGAAGCGCCCGGACCTTGGCCCGTCGCGATCGGCACCATCGCCGCCACGAGCATGATCGTCGTCATCAGGATCGGCCTCAGGCGCTTTTCGTTCGCCTCCAGGATCGCCTCGTTCCGCGGCATCCCCCGCGCCCGCAGCACGTTCGTGTAGTCCACCTGTAGGATGCCGTTCTTCTTCACGATG
>CAYVRB010000299.1:0-7438 GCA_964453375.1 uncultured Alcaligenaceae bacterium | reverse complement strand
TCGCGCTCCGCAGGCTCGCGGCGGCGTAGGCGCCGGCGCCCAGCAGCACGAACACCATCACCGCCGCCGTCGCCGCCGCGCCCGAAAGGCGCGGGCGCCGGCCGAACCACGAGAGCAGCCTGCGCGACACCGACGCCGGCCGCGCGTCCACCGTGTCCCCGACCGCGTGCCGGTGGAGGTCGTCCACCAGCGCCCGGGCGCTCGGGTATCGTTTCGCCGGGTTCTTATGGAGGCACTTCAAAACGATCGCTTCCAGATCGTTCGGAAGTTCCGGCGAAAAACGGCTCGGAGGAATCGGCGCGTCGTTGAGCACCTTCAGCACGATGTCGAGGGTCGTCTTGCCGTCGAACGGCGGTCGGCCGGCGAGCAGTTCGTAGAGGATCGCGCCGAGCGAATACACGTCGGACGCGGGGCCGACCTCCTTGTCGCCGGTGGCCTGCTCCGGCGAGATGTAGCTCGGCGTGCCGAGCACCGCGCCGGTCTCGGTGACGGGGCGGGCGAAGGCGGAGGTTTCGAGCGATTTCGAGAGGCCGAAGTCGGTGAGCTTGGGCGTCTCGCCGGCGAAGAGGATGTTCGCGGGCTTGAGGTCGCGGTGGATGATGCCGCGCTCGTGGGCGAACTGGACGGCGGCGGCGAGTTCGGCGACGAGCCGCGTGGCGGCGGCGGGCGCCCACGGTGAGCCGACGAGCCGATCCGCCAGCGTGCCGCCGTCGACGTATTCGAGGACGATGAACGGCAGGCCGGCGTGTTCGCCGGCGCGGAGCAGCTTCACCACGTTCGGATGCTGGAGCGCCGCGGCCGAGACTTCCCGCCGGAACCGCTCGCGTTCGAGTGCGCCGGCGTGGGCACCGGCGAGCAGCACCTTCACGGCGACGATCTGCTGGTTCGCCAGGTCGCGGGCCTTGTACACAACCCCCATCCCGCCCCGGCCGAGTTCTTGTAGAATCTCAAATCCAGGCAAGGTGGGCGGGGCGACGGAGGTGGCGGTTTCGACGTGCGGGAGGGTGGGGGAATCGCGCCAGCCGGCGCCGGCGTTCGCCGCAACATCCTTTTGGGATGCCGTTTGCGGCGAACAGGCGGTGGCAAGACCACGATCCATCACAACCTCGTCCACAACCGGCAAACACGAGAGAAGACGACAGCGGACCGGGATTCTCTCACGCCGGGTTACACTTTCGATACGTCGGAAGGCCCGAATTCGTTGACGGCCAAGCCGACTTTCACCTAATTTTTTCGGTGACCTCCGGGATAGTACCCGCCGCGCGGCGGATTCATACCGGAAATTTCCATGAGAGACGGCGGCCCTGCTGGAGGTTCGCCCCAACGGGACGCGGATTTCGGCGATTGTCGTTCTCTAGAGCGGTAAACGGTCGAGCGGCGGCGTTCTCACCGCGCGGGGGAGGAAGTCTCATCGCCCTATCACGTCGGAATCGGATCAACTTGCGCGGCTTGCCGGGGGAAATGTCGAGGCGATCACAACCTGGCCACTCAGTTCTTCGCGACCGCGTCGTCCGGCTTCAGGCTCAACACGAAGTCGAGCAGGTCCTGCACTTCGTCCGGCGTGAGCTTCGTGTGCGGCGGCATTGGCGTGCCCGGGATGCCGTGCAGCAGGCGCGGATAGAGGCGCTCCTTCTCGCGGCCCCCCTTGAAGACGCCGGTGGTGAGGTCCCGCGGCTTGTTCGGCAGGCCGTCGCCGCCCTGGTGCGGCGGATCGTTCTTCTTGTCGTTGACGGCGGGTCCGTCGCCGCGGCCGGTCGGCCCGTGGCAGGAGGCGCACGCGGTCTTGGCGGTGTTCAGGAAGAGCTGCTGCCCGCGGGCCGCCGACTCCGCCGTCGCGGGCCGGAACGTCGGCAGCGGCACCGGATCGCCGATCGGCGCCTCGCGCTCCACGCGCACGGCGATCGCCTTCCAGTCCGGGTCCTCCTCGTTCTTCTCGGCTTCGAGGCGGTAGCGCTCCGCCAGCCCGGCGCGCGTCAGCGCCCGCAGGTGCGCCGCGACGGCGCGCAGCTCCTCGTCGGTCATCCGGTCCTTGAAGCCCCACATCGCCGTGCCTTCGATCCCGTGGCGGAGGATGTAGAGGAGGTCGTCGTCGGTGGGGATGCCGCCGCTGTCGCCCTTGCGGGTGCTGGTGAACTTGTATTTATCGCGGCCGAAGTAGCGCGCCTGCGGATAGAGGCCGGCGATGCCGCGGCCGTCGCCCGTGGCGCCGTGGCAGTAGGCGCAGTGCTTCACGAAGAGCGCGGCGCCGTCGGGCGCGGAGGCGACCGGTTCGGGCGCCGGCCGCTGGAAGAACCCGTGCACCGCCGTTCCGCCCGCGAACCAGCCGCCGAGGATGAGCAGCGGCGCGAGGCCGATGAACGCCTGGCCCAATTTGGAGACTCGGGAACTCGACTCCGCCATCGTTCGCGGCTCCGAAATCGCGTGTAGAAGCTTGGAATGAATTACCGACGAATCGCGGGGAATTCAACCGAGGCTGGATGGCGGTGGAACCAGCGGATGACTTCGGCGGGGCGTTCCACCGTGTTTTTCCCCCTCCCCCCTTGAGGGGGAGGGTGGGGGTGGGGGGCGGGGGGCCCCGGGGGCCCCCCCCCCCCCGCGGGGGGGGGGGGGGGGGGGGGGGGGGGGCCGCGCGGAGTAATGCCGGCACACCGCGTCGGCCGTCACCCCCACCCTCACCCTCCCCCTTCGAGGGGGAGGGGATAAGACCGTTCCGGCTCTCGTTGTTTTTCCCCCTCCCCCCTTGAGGGGGAGGGCCGGGGTGGGGGGAGCGCGGAGTAATGCCGGCACACCGCGTCGGCCGGGGCCCCCCCCCCCACCCCCCCCCCACCCGGGGGGGGGGGGGAAAAAGCCCACCCCCAACCCCAACCCAACGCCATTCGCCTACTTCTCGCCCCAGACCTTCGGCGATTGGAACCCCTTGGGCTTCGGCTGGCTCTTCGGCGGCACCGCCTCCTTCGCGAAGGCCGCGAGCCGCTTCTGCAACTCCGCGACCCGCGCCGGCTCCTTCGCCGCGAGGTTCGTCTTCTCGGACGGGTCGTCCTTCAGATTGAACAGTTCGACGGTCTTCGGTCCCGCCTTCGGGGCCTCGCCGTCCGGGTCGTCGACGCCATCCTTCGAGACGAGTTTCCAGTCCCCCGCGCGCACCGCGCCGCCCGCCGGCGTCGCGTTCAACAGGATCGCGTCGTGCGGCGACGGCTTCCCCTGCGCGAGCGTCGGCCAGATGTCGCGCCCGTCCAGCGGCAGCGCCGGCTCCTCCTTCGCCCCGGCCAGCTTCGCGAGCGTCGGGTACCAGTCCACCGCGTGCAGCGGTTCGACGCACGTCTTCCCCGCCGGGATCTTCCCGTCCCACGTCGCGAAGGCCACGACGCGCACGCCGCCTTCGTAGAGCGTTCCCTTGCCGGCGCGGTACGGTCCGTTGTCGGTGATCGTGCCGGGCGACGGTCCGCCGTTGTCGCTGCTGAAGACGAAGAGCGTCTTCTCGCGCACGCCGGCCTTCTCGACCGCGCCGACGATCTGCCCGACGGCCTCATCCATCGCCGCGAGCATCCCGGCGTACTTCTGCCGGTTCCCCTTCAGGTTCCCGAACGGCTTCAGATACTGCTCCGGCACCTGGTGCGGCGCGTGGACGGCGTTGAACGGCACGTAGAGGAAGAACGGCTTCTTGCCGGCGTGGTCCGCCACGAACTCGGCGGCGGCCTTCGCCAGCAGGTGCGTGCTGTAGCCTTCGTCGCGGTTGACGGCGTCGTTCTTGTGCCAATCGAAGCCGCCGTCGCGGTCGTGGGTGTAGTAGTCGAGCGCGCCGTTGTAGTGGCCGTACTGGAAGTCGAAGCCGCGCTTCGTGGGAAGGTAGTCGCGTTGGAAGTGGCCGAGGTGCCATTTGCCGACGATGCCGGTGGCGTAGCCGGCGCCCTGCAGGGTTTGCGCGAGGGTGCGCTCCGCCAGCGGCAGGCCGTACTGCGCCCACGGCCGCACGACGCCGACCTGCAACCCGTGCCGCATCGGATACCGGCCGGTCATCAGCGCCGCGCGCGTCGGGCTGCACACCGGCTGCACGTAGTGCGCGTCCAGGATCGTGCCCGCCTTCGCGAGTTTGTCGAGGTGCGGCGTCGGGATGACCTTCCCGCCCATGAACCCGCAATCGGCGCGGCCGAGATCGTCCGCGAGGATGAACACGACGTTCGGCCGGTCCGCCCCCCGCGCCGCCAGCCCCGTGGCGAGAAGAACGACGAACGCGATGCGCGGGACCATGACGTGCTCCGGGAGAACGGACCGTACCCGCTATTTGTCATATCCGGCCGGCTCGACGAGTCCGGCGGCTTTTCGCCGGTGGAAGCTCGCCACCTGCCGCACCGTCGCGTCGGGGTCGTGGTTCGCCAGCTCCTCGGTCCAGTCGGCGAACTTGAGCTTGCGCTCGCACGCCACGCGCGCGGCGCCGGCGCGCACCGCCGGCTCGGCGTCCCGCGCCAGGCGCTCCAGCCACGGACCGATGTCGCGCTCCGAATCGCGCGCCAGATCGACGAGCAGCCGCAGGCGCTCGGCCGCTTTCGGGTGCGTCAGCCGGCGGCCCAGGTCGATCTCCTCGGCGCCGCGGCCGCGGCTCTCGAGCACCGCCTCGCAGATGGCGCGCACCTTCGCGTCCGGGTCGTTCATCCAGCGGAACAGTTCTTCGTCGCCGAGGGGCGAGGCGTCGCCGGCGGTGCCGAGCGCCGCCAGCGCCGCGGCGCGCACCTCCGGCTCGGCGTCGTCGAGCAGCGGCAGCACCCGCTCCGCGATCTTCACGCGCACCGCCAGCTTCGCCGCCAGCGCCTTCGATTTCGCCGACGATTTCAGCCCGAGTTCCACGGCCGCCCGGCACGGCTCGCGCAGCGATTCGTCCGGATGGTCCACGATCGCCGGCAGCGCGAACACCACCGCGTCGCGGCCCGCGTCGCCGAACTCCGGCATCCCGGCCACGAGCGCGCGCGCCAGGTCCAGTTCCACGGGCCGGCCGTGGTGGACTTCGCGGATCGCCGTCGCGAGGGCCGTGCACGTCGATTCGTCCCCGGCGCGCAGCGCGTCGATGAGGAGCGATCGCCCCGGCGCGCCGAACTGCACGAGCGCCCGCGCGCGGTCCAGGCGATGCGCGTCCGACGCGGCCGTGCGCAGTTCGTACGCGACCAGCCGCGCGTGCAGGTGCGACCAGTTCCACGCCGCCCCGCCGCCGAGCATCAGAAGTGAAACGATCGCGAAGCGGCCGAGCCATCGCCGCCGAGATTGGGTCGCCATGCGGAATCCTCCCGAAGGCGGGAGCGTACTCCGAGACGGGGGCCGCGGACAAGTACAAGTCATCCGTTTTGAGTTTTTCGTTGATCGTTTTGCATTGGTGCGGACATGATCGAACCAACGCAAAACACAATTCGATCGGCTCTTCCGTTTTGAGTTTTTCGTTCTCCGTTTTGCATTGGTAAGGACATGTTCGAACCAACTCAAAACGAGAGAACGAAATATTCAAAACGATCCGATGCGATCCAGGAACTCCTTGGACTTGCGCGCCGCGTTCACCGCGTCGAAGCTGTGTCGGCTCAATTCCACGGATGCCATGCCGTGATAGCCGATTTCCGTCAACGCTTTGAAGACGTCGGCGAAGTCGACCGTGCCCTCGCCGAACATCAGGTGATCGTGGACGCCGGGCCGCATGTCGTCGAGGTGCAGGTTCCAGAGCCACTTCTTCCATTGGCGGATCACGTCGCCGATCGGCAGCTCGCCGGTGCAGACGAGGTGGCCGACGTCGAGCGTCAGGCCGAAGCGCGGGTGGTTCACCTTCGCGTGCAGCTCTTCGAACTTGTCCATCGTGTCGATGAACATCCCCGGCTCCGGCTCGAAGGCGAGGCGCACGCCGCTATTGGCCGCGTCCTCGACGAGCGGCTTGAGCGCTTCGACCAGCCGGTCCATCGTCGTGTCGAACGACGCCGCATCGGTCGGCGTGCCGGACCAGAGGCTCACGACGTCCGTGTCGAGCGCCACCGCCAGCGCCACGTGCTTGTAGAGGAACGTCAGGCGCCGGTCGCGGTCGGCGGCGTCGGGCGAGACGAGCGTCGGCTGGTGCTTCGCGCGCGGATCGAGCAGGAAGCGGGCGCCCGATTCGATCGCGCAACTCAACCGAAGAAGCTGGAGCGTTTCGCGCAAAGACGCCACCGCTTCGTCGTGCGGCTCCGGCAGGCCGAGGTGGTTCGCGTCCGGCGTCAGCGCCACGCCGCGGTAGCCCAGTTCGGACAGGATCGCAAGCGCGTCGGCGAGCCGGTGATGGGCGAAGCCGTTCGTGTTGTAGCCGAGGATCATGAAGGCATTCTAGCTCGCCTTGCACGACCTTCCGCGACCGCCGTAGACTCGCGGCCGTGTACTTTCAGTCGCCGACCTTCCTGCATCTCTTCCTGCCGCTCGTGCTGCTGGGGTACTACCTCGTGCCGGCGGCGCGGACGACGCTGCGCAACGCCGGTCTCTTCGCCGCCAGCGTTTTCTTCTACGCCTGGGGCGAGCGCGAATTCGTCCGCGTCCTGCTCGGCTCGCTCGTCGTCAACTACGTCCTCGCCCGGCAACTCGAAGCGAGTTCCCGCCGCAAGCTCTGGCTCATCCTCGCCGTCCTCGCCAACCTCGGCCTGCTCGGCTGGCTGAAGTACTCCGCGTTCTTCGCCACGATCCTGGGCCTCGAACCGCCGAAGACCCACCTGCCGATCGGCGTGTCGTTCTTCACCTTCCAGGCCATCAGCTACATCGTGGACGTGTATCGGAAGGACGTGCCGGCCGAGCGCAGCTTCCTCCGCTTCGGGCTGTACGTCTTCCTCTTCCCGCACCTGATCGCCGGGCCGATCGTCCGCTACGCGGACCTGGCGACGAGCCTCGCGAATCGGGATCATTCGGCGGAGCGCTTCGCCGACGGCGTGCGCCGCTTCACCTTCGGCCTCGCCAAGAAGATGCTCCTCGCCGACACGCTCGCCGTCGTCGCGGATCAAGTGTTCCGCATCCCGCCCGCCGACCTCGCCCCCTCCGCCGCGTGGATCGGCATCGTCTGCTACGCCCTGCAAATCTACTTCGACTTCTCCGGCTACTCGGACATGGCCATCGGCCTCGGCAAAATGTTCGGCTTCGAGTTCGCCGAGAACTTCCGCCACCCCTACGCCGCCGCCAGCGTCACCGACTTCTGGCGCCGCTGGCACATCAGCCTCTCCAGTTGGTTCCGCGACTACGTCTACATCCCGCTCGGCGGCAGCCGCGGCGGCGCGCTCGCCACCTACCGGAACCTGCTGATCGTCTTCCTGCTCTGCGGCCTCTGGCACGGGGCGAACTGGACTTTCGTCGTCTGGGGCCTCTGGCACGGGCTGTTCCTGATCGGCGAGCGGCTCTTCACTCCCTCCCCCTCGACGGGGGAGGGCCTTCATTCTCCCTCCCCCTCGAAGGGGGA
>CAYVRB010000298.1:0-7440 GCA_964453375.1 uncultured Alcaligenaceae bacterium | reverse complement strand
CGCTCGAAACCTACGGCGTCAAGAACTGGGGCAAAGGCTACTTCGGCATCAACAAGCTCGGCCACGTCACCGTCCATCCGGACAAGGACCCCGACCGGTCCATGGACCTGAAGGAACTCGTCGACCAACTCAACCACCGCGGCATCCAGCTCCCGATCCTCCTCCGCTTCTCGGACATCCTCCGCCAGCGCATCGGCGAGATCGGCGGCGCCTTCGGCAAGGCGATCGAGGAGTACGGCTTCCAGGGCAAATACGCCTGCGTCTACCCGATCAAGGTGAACCAGCAGCGCCACGTCGTCGAGGAGGTGCTCGACTACGGGAAACAGCACGGCTTCGGCGTCGAGGCCGGCAGCAAGCCCGAACTCCTCGCTGTCCTCGCGATGACCAACGGCAACACGGAGACGCCCATCATCTGCAACGGGTTCAAAGACGACGAATTCATCAAAATGGTCGTCCTCGCGCGGAAGATCGGCAAGAACATCATGCCGGTCGTCGAGAAATTCACGGAGCTGGAACTGCTCGTCAAGCACATGGACGAGCTTGGCACGAAGGTGCCGATCGGCGTGCGCGTGAAGCTCGCCTCGCGCGGCGCGGGCCGCTGGCGCGGCAGCGCCGGCTACCGCTCCAAGTTCGGCCTCACGCTGACGGAAGTCCTCGAAGCGTTCGAGTATCTGAAAGCGCGCGGCCACGAAGACTGCCTGCAGATGACCCACTTCCACATGGGCAGCCAGGTCTCGAACATCCGCAAGGTGAAGGACGCGCTCACGGAAGCCGCCCGCGTCTACGTCGAACTCTACCGCCTCGGCGCGGGCCTCAAGTACATCGACGTCGGCGGCGGCCTCGGCATCGACTACGACGGCTCGCAGACCGACTTCGAATCGAGCATGAACTACACGCTCCAGGAGTACGCCAACGACGTCGTCTTTCGGATCAAGAGCGTTTGCGACGACGCCGGCGTCCCGCATCCGAACATCATCTCGGAGTCCGGCCGGGCGCTCGTGGCCTACAGTTCCGTCCTCGTCTTCGATGTCCTCGGCACGTCGAACTTCGACAAGTGCGTCGCCCCGGACGAACTCCCCGCCGACTCGCCGCAGCCGATCCAGGACCTGTTCTCCAACTACCGCGACCTGACGAAGAAGAACTACCTGGAGAGCTACCACGACGCCGTGCAGAGCATGGACGAGACGCTGAACCTCTTCAACCTCGGCTACCTGAACGTCGAACTGCGCGCCCTCGCGGAACGGCTCTATTGGGCCTTCGGCCGCAAGCTTCAGCGGCTCGTCAAGGAACTCGACTACGTGCCGGAGGAGTTGAACGGCCTCGAGAACATGCTGTCGGACACGTACTTCTGCAACTTCTCCGTCTTCCAGTCGATGCCGGATAGCTGGGCGATCAAGCAGCTCTTCCCCGTAATGCCGATCCACCGGCTGACCGAGGTGCCGACGCGCCGCGGCGTGCTCGGCGACATCACCTGCGACTCGGACGGCAAGATCGACCAGTTCATCGACCTCCGCGACGTGCGCTCGACGCTGGAACTCCACCCCGTGACGGAAGGCGAGCCGTACTACCTCGGCACCTTCCTCCTCGGCGCCTATCAGGAAATCCTCGGCGACCTGCACAACCTCTTCGGCGACACGAACGCCGTACACGTTCGCATGGAGGAGGACGGCACGCCGAACGTGGACACGGTCATCAAGGGGGACACGGTGACGGAGGTATTGAATTACGTGCAGTACAGCGCCGAGAAGCTGACCGACCGCGTGCGGCGGGACGTGGAGAAGGCGGTGCGCGCCGGGCAGATTTCCGTGACCGAGAGCAAGCAGTTCCTGAAGTTCTACGAGAGCGGGCTGGACGGGTATACTTACCTGGAAGAGCCGTGAGGGGAGATTCTCGATGAACGCCGCCGTACTCGAAGACGAATGGATCGACGCGGACGCTCCGCGCCCGCTCGACCCTCTCGACGTGCCGAAAGGCTACGAGTTGATCGATGGCGAACTCGTGGAGATGCCGGAAATGGGCGCGAAATCGAGTTGGGTCGGAACCGAATTGTACTTTCGACTCCGTTACTTCCTCGAGCAATCCAAAATTGGGATCGCCGCAGGATCGGATGCGAGCTACGCTTGCTGGCCGGATCGACCCAAACACATTCGGAAGCCGGATGTCTCGTTCATTCGATGCGACCCAAATCGATTCGTCCTACCTGACGTCAACTATCGAGTCGCACCCGAACTTGTCGTCGAAGTCATCTCGCCGAACGATCTCGCATCGGAACTGGATGAAAAAATCCAAGAGTTCCTCGATGCCGGCTCGCGTTTGTTTTGGATCGTGAACCCCGTCTTGCGAACCGTATTGATTCGCCGAGCCGACGGGACCTTGCAATTGCTGAACGACCCCGCGGAACTTTCCGGCGAGGATGTGCTGCCGGGCTTCAAAGTCGCGCTCGCCGATTTCCTCCCCCGCGTTCCGAAATCCGACACTCCCGTGGCGTGATTCGTCGCCCGATTCCGCATCCTGAGACATCGGATTTTTCGCCTCTCCGCCTCCTCGGAGTCGACCATGCTCGCGCGCTTGCTGCTCATCGCTTCGATGCTGACTCTCCCGGCGTCCGCCGCCGATTGGCCGCAGTGGCTGGGGCCGAACCGCGATGGCGTTTGGAAGGAGGACGGCATCCTCGACACGTTCCCCAAGGACGGTCCGAAGGTCCTCTGGCGCAAACCGATCCACCCCGGCTACACCGGCCCCGCCGTCGCCGGCGGCAAGGTCTTCGTCATGGATCGCCTCCGCAAGGAGCCGGCCGCCGACGCGCCGCGTGGCCAGACGCCCGGCGTCGAGCGCGTCCTTTGCCTCGACGCCAAGACCGGCGACACCGTTTGGACGCACGAGTACGAACGCGTCTACGCCCGCGTCGACCGGCCGATGGGGCCGCGCTCCACGCCGACGGTCGATGGCGAGCGCGTCTACACTCTGGGCACGATGGGCGACCTGCTCTGCCTCCAGGTTTCCGACGGCAAGCCCGTCTGGCGGAAGTACCTGCCGGACGACTACAAGACGAAGCCGCCGGTCTGGGGCTACTCCGCGCACCTGCTCGTGCACGACGGCCTCGTGATCGCGCTCGTCGGCGGCGAGGGGAAAGCCGTCGTCGCCTTCGACAAGCTGACGGGCCAGGAAAAGTGGACCGCGCTGAGCAGCGCCGACGTCGGCTACGCCGCCCCCGTGATCGCCGAGGTGGGCGGCACGAAGCAACTCGTCGTCTGGCTCTCGGACAAACTCTGCGGCCTGAACCCGAAGACCGGCGAGGTGATCTGGTCGCACGCGCACCCGGCGCAGGGCAAGACGCAGATGAAGCCCGCGGTGAGCATCGTCACGCCGAAGGTGGTGGGGAACATGGTGTACGTCTCGAGCGCGTACGACGGGGCGCTGGCCGTGAAACTCGCCGCCGGCAAGCCGGCCGACATCGTCTGGCGCGCCAACGACATCTTCCCCAAGACCCCCGAGAAGCTGCCGGTGCTGATGACGAGCCTCATCGCGAAGGGGGACCACCTCTACGGCCTCGCGGCGAACACCGGCGCCGTGCTCTGCGCCGAGGCGGCCACGGGGAAGGAAGTCTGGTCGAGCACCGATCTCTTCGGCGGCAAGGACGCCCTCTTCGGCAGCGCCTTCTGGGTCGAGCAGGGCGATCGCGTCTTCTGCTTCACCGACGCCGGCGACCTCGCGATCCTGAAGTTGTCGCCGAAAGGCTACGAGGAAACGTCGCGGGCGCACGTCCTGGACCCGATCGGCGCCGACCGCGGCCGCAAGGTGATCTGGTCGCACCCGGCCTTCGCGAACCAGGCGATGACCGTGCGGAACGAGAAGGAGATCGTCTGCTTCTCGCTGGCGAAGGGATGAGGTAGAATGGCGGCATCGTAGGGAGTCTTGAAATGACGATCACGCTGCCGGACGAAGTGCATGCGAAGGCCGAAGCGAACGCGAAGAAGTTCGGGTTCGCTTCGGTGAACGAGTACGTGGCCGACTTGGTCGAGGGGGATGATGGAGAAATCATCGATAACAGCGCTTGCGATTCCAAGCTCTCGTTCAATACTCGTGAGGAACTGGAGGCGTTGCTCCTGGAAGGTATGAACAGCGGCCCGTTGATCCGCGCCGACGCCGAATTCTGGGCGGAACGACGTCGAATTCTGGAAGAGAAGATCGCGGCCAAGCAATTGGTTGAATCGCCATGATCGTCGACTTCCATCCGTCCGCACGACACGACATCGACCGGGCATCGGAAGAGATCGCCGAAGATCTTGGAGCCGGGGCGGCCCGGCTCTTCCAAATTCGGCTTCTCGAGACAATCGACAAATTGTCGCGAATCCCTCGGTTCGCCGCCCTACACGAACCGGGATATCCCCGTGTGCCCGGACTTCGAATCGTACCGGTACTACGTTTCAAAGGTCGTATCGTTTGTTACCGAGTGACCGCGACAGGAATAGAAGTCCTCCGGGTCCTCCACTCTTCACGCGATCTCGACGCGCTCTTCGGTTCATAATCTAAGCGGGTTCCTCCCGGTGCCCGCAATGAACCACGAACGGCCGGTCGACAATGCCCCGTATCTCAGCCACGTCCACGGCGGGCTCACCGTCGAAGGCTGGTCCCGCGCGGCCGTGCAGAGCTACTGGCGCGTGCCGGAACTCAAGGTCGGCTTCGACCTCGGCGCGCAGCCGTGGGACTTCATGGGCACGCCGAACTGGTTCGTCTCGCACGCGCACCTGGACCACATCGCCGCCCTGCCCGTCTACGTCGCTCGGAGGCGCATGATGAAGATGGAGCCGCCGACGATCTTCGTGCCGAGCGAGGCGGTCGAGGACGTGAAGCGGCTGATGCTCGTCTTCCAGCGGCTGGACCGGGGCCGCCAGACCGCGCACATCGAAGGCGTCGACCCCGGCGACGAGATCGACCTCTCGCGGGAACTGGTCGTGACGGTCTTCGCCACGACGCACACGGTGCCGTCGCGCGGGTTCGTCGTGTGGGACCGGCGGCAGAAACTGAAGGACGAATTCCTCGGCCTGCCCGGCGAAAAGATCCGCGACCTGCGGATGGCGGGCACGCCGGTGACGCGCGAGGTCCGGCAGCCGTTCGTCTGCTACACCGGCGACACCAGCCCGGCCGGGCTCGACGCGTATCCGCCCGCCTACGAGGCGAAGATCCTCATCACCGAGCTGAGCTTCATCCGGGCGGCGCATCGCCGGGAGAAGATCCACAAGTACGGGCACATGCACCTCGACGACTTCCTGGAGCGGGCGGACCGCTTTCGGAACGAACTGATCGTCGCCGGGCACTTCAGCACGCGCTACCACCCGACCGAAGTGCAGCGCGTCCTGGAGCGGAAGCTGCCCGAGGCCCTGAAGGCGAAGATGAAGCTGTGGATTTAGGCGAGTGATTCTTGCGGGTCGATTCTTTTTCGATGGAGGATTTCGACGCCAACGGCGTCGTTCTCCCAGCCTGGGGTTGAGCGAGGCTCCGCGAGCGACACCCCAGGTCGTCGATTGACAAACCGTCGACACCGAAGGTGTCGTTCAAGGGCGATGAAACTCCGAACGACTCCTTTGGAGTCGAGGATTCCCGTTCATTCGTTCCCAGGGTGTCGGGCGAAGCGCCCTCAACCCTGGGCTGAAAGAACGACGCCGTTGGCGTCGAGTACAAATCTTTGAACGAGTCTACGAGCACTCGGCCCATAGCGTCCGTGGTTGGACTCGCGGGGGAAAAACCCCTCCGTCCCCTAGTCGTTGGCGGGCGGGGGCATAGACAGATAGCTGGCGTACTATCAGTATTGGACACCGTGAGCAGGAGCGACGCGGCGGAGGTCGAACAGAGAAAGAGGACTGGAGCGATGGCGATCACGAAGGACCGCAAGACCGAACTCATCAACCAATTCCGGCGCGGGGAGTCCGATACCGGCTCGCCCGAAGTGCAGATCGCGATTCTCACGGCTCGCATCAACGAGCTGACCGAGCACATGCGCACGCACTCGAAGGATTTCGCCAGCCGGCGCGGCTTGTTGAAGATGGTCAGTCAGCGGGCGGGCTTGCTGAACTACCTGCGCGAAACCGAGCGGGAACGCTACTTGCAAGTCATCGGCAAGCTCGGGCTGCGGAAGTAACGCAACGCGAACCGATATCCTTCCCTCGCCGTCAGCCGCCGGGCATCCCGCGCGGCTGAACCCGTTTAGCGACCCCGCGCGTCCCCGGCCCGCACCACGCACGAAAGGATCCGAACAGTGCCCGTCACACGAGTCGAACGTCAGATCGGCCACGCGAACCTCATCATCGAAACCGGCAAGCTCGCCAAACAGGCGCACGGCGCCGTCACCGTCCAGTACGGCGAGACCATGGTCCTCGTCGCCGCCACCATGGGCGGCCAGATCCCCGGCCGGGACTTCTTCCCGCTCACCGTCGACTACCGCGAGAAGACCTACGCCGCCGGCAAGTTCCCGGGCGGCTTCATCAAGCGCGAGACGCGCCCGTCCACCAAGGAGACGCTCGTCTCCCGCCTCATCGACCGCCCCATCCGCCCGCTCTTCCCGGCCGAGTTCACCCGCGAAGTGCAGGTGATGGCGAACACGCTCTCCTTCGACGGCGACAACGACCCGGACATGCTGGCGATGATCGGCGCCTCCGCCGCGCTCCACATCTCCGAGATGCCCTTCGCCGCCCCGATCGCCGGCGTGCGCGTCGGCCGCGTCGGCGGGCAGTTCGTCCTCAACCCGACCGCGACGCAGATGGAGGAGAGCGACCTCGACCTGATCGTCGCCGGCACGCGCGAGGCGATCACGATGATCGAAGGCTTCGCCCGCGAACTGCCCGAGCAGGAGATGGGCGACGCCATCATGTTCGCGCACCGGTCCATCGTGGAGATCATCGGCGTCATCGAGGAGCTGCGCACGAAGGCCGGCCTGCCCGCGAAGGCGCCGGCGCCCGCGCCGGAGCCCGATCCGCTCGTCGGCGAGATCCACGCGAAGTACGGCGCCGAGTTCCGCAAGCGCTACCTCACCGAAGGCAAGCTCGCCCGCTACGCGGCGCTCGACGAGCTGAAGGCCGAGATCAAGAAGGCCTACGCCGCCGAAGGCGACGCGCCGCCGAAGCACACCGAGGCGCAAGTGTCCGCCGCGTACTCCGCGCTCCGCGAGAAGATCTTCCGCGAGATCACCCTCTCCGGCACGCGCATCGACGGCCGACCCGCCAAGCTGATCCGCCCGCTCGCCTGCGACGTTGGCCTCGTGCCCCGCGTCCACGGCTCGGCCCTCTTCCAGCGCGGCGAAACGCAAGCCCTCGTCATCGCCACCCTCGGCACCATGCAGGACGAGCAGAAGGTCGACGGCCTGCTGCCCGAATATAGCAAGAAGTTCATGCTCGACTACAAGTTCCCGCCGTTCTCGGTCGGGGAGTGCAAGCCGATCCGCGG
>CAYVRB010000297.1:0-7458 GCA_964453375.1 uncultured Alcaligenaceae bacterium | reverse complement strand
CGCCCCCGAACCCACCCCCTCGCCGCTAAACGAACTCAATCCCCTCCGAACAACCGGCCGAGCCCACCGAGAACCGAGCCTTCGCCCGTCGCCGAGCCGCCGACCGAGGGCGCGTTCGCGATGATCCGAACGCACAGTCGCGAGAACGGCAGCCTCTGAATCCAGATGCGGCCCGGCCCTTCGCACGTCGCCAGGAAGAGTCCTTCGCCGCCGAAGAACATCGACTTCAAGCTTCCGGCGCGCTCGATGTCGTACTCGACCGTCTCCTCCATCGCCACGAGACAGCCGGTGTCGAGCTTCAGGATTTCGCCGTCGCGGAGATCGCGCTCGATGATGGAACCGCCGGCGTGGAGGAACGCCATGCCGTCGCCTTCGATCTTTTGCAGGATGAAGCCTTCGCCGCCGAACAGGCCGACGCCGAGCTTCTTCTGGAAGGCGATGCCGAGTTCCGTCCCGAAGGCGGCGCAGAGGAAGGCGCCCTTTTCGCACAGGATGTATTCGTCGTGCTCGCGCAGGTCGAGCGGGATGATGCGGCCGGGATAGGGCGCGGCGAACGCCACCTTGCGCCGGCCCTTCGAGTCGTTCGTGAAGTGCGTCATGAACAGCGATTCGCCCGTGAGCACGCGTTTGCCCACGGCGCCGAGCTTGCCGAAGAATCCCTGCTTCGGCTTCGAGCCGTCGCCCATCTTGGCTTCGAAGTGGATGCCGTCCTCCATGTAGTTCATCACGCCGGCCTCGGCGATCACCGTCTCGTCCGGGTCGAGCGTGATCTCGACCACCTGGATGTCGTCGCCGAGCACTTCGTATTCGATTTCGTCGCAACGCATACGCCGACTCCGGATGAACGGGAAACGATGGCGTGTATTGTGGGCCGCGGCGAGGCCGCGGTCAACGACGGTTCCCGGACTCCTCCGAAGTCGACGCCCGAAGTCAGCCCTTCGCGGCGGCGGGGTGGCCGGGCACCGTGTCGGTCGCCACGTGGTCGGTCGGCTTCAGGCGGTCGCGGTCGACGCGCGCCGCGACGCGGTTGATGAGTTCCAGGTACGCCATCGCGCTGGCCTCGACGATGTCGGTGGACACGGCCCGCGCGGTCTGCTTCTTGCCGTCGTATTCGGCCTCGATGAACGCTTCGCCCTGCGCGTCGCCGCCGAAGGTGACGGCGCGCACGCGGTAATCCACGACCTTCAGGCTGAAGCCGGTGATCCGGTCGATGACCTTGAAGACGGAATCGATGGGCCCGTCGCCCAGCGACGCGTCGCGGAGGATGGTGCCGTCGGCGCGCCAGAGCGCGACGGACGCCGAGGGCAGCGTGCCGGTGCCGGCGTTGCACGTGAAGGCCTGGAGCGTCCAGATCTTCTTGGCCGAGTCGTGCAGTTGCGATTCGGCGAGGGCCTCGATGTCGGCGTCGTAGATGTCCTTCTTGCGGTCGGCGAGGACCTTGAAGGCGTCGAAGACCTTGTTCAACTGGTCGTCGGACAGGTGGTAGCCGAGGTCGACGATCTTCTGGCGCAGGGCATGGCGGCCGCTGTGCTTGCCGAGCACCAGCTCGGTGCGGGAGAGACCGATGTCCTCCGGCCGCATGATCTCGTAGGTGCTGGCGTTCTTGAGCATGCCGTCCTGGTGGATGCCGGCCTCGTGCGCGAAGGCGTTCTGGCCGACGATCGCCTTGTTCCGCTGCACCTGCATGCCGGTGGCGTGCGAGAGCTTGCGGCTGGTCGGCAGCAGGAGGCGCGAGTTGATGCCGGTGGTGAGGCCGTAGTGGTCCTGGCGCGTGCGCATGGCCATCACGACCTCTTCGAGCGCCGTGTTGCCGGCGCGCTCGCCGATGCCGTTGATGGTGCACTCCACCTGCCGGGCGCCTTCCTTGAGCGCGGCGAGGCTGTTCGCCACCGCCAGGCCGAGGTCGTTGTGGCAGTGCACGCTGAGCACGCACTTCTCGATGCCGCGGACGTTCTTCTTCAGGTGCCGGATGATCGCGGCGTAGTGCTCTGGCACGGCGTAGCCCACCGTGTCCGGGATGTTCAACGTCGTCGCACCGGCCTCGACCGCGCGCTCCACCACCTCCGCCAGGAAGTCCAGTTCCGTGCGCGACGCGTCCTCCGGCGAGAACTCGATGTCCTCGATCCGGTCCCGGGCGCGCTTCACCCCTTCGACGGCACGCTTGAGGATTTCCTCCCGGCTCATCCGCAGCTTGAATTCCCGGTGGATGGCGCTCGTGGCGAGGAAGACGTGGATGCGCGGCCGGGCGGCGTGCTTCACAGCGTCCGCGGCGCGGTCGATGTCTGCCGCGTTGCACCGCGCCAGGCCCGCGATGATCGGCCCGCGCACCTGCTTCGCGATCTCGCACACGCTCTCGAAGTCGCCGGGCGACGCGATCGGGAACCCCGCCTCGATCACGTCCACGCCGAGGTCCCGCAGCGCGAGCGCGATCTCGAGCTTCTCGTGCAGGTTCATGCTGCACCCGGGGCTTTGCTCCCCGTCGCGCAGCGTGGTGTCGAAGACGATCACGCGGTTCGGATCGCTCGGCGGCGTCATCGCAGACTCCTGATAAAGTCCCAAAACGCGAACGGCCCCGGACGCGGGTCCGGGGCCGTGGAAGTCTCGTTCGGTTCGCTCATGGCAATCGACGCGAGTTCCCGGCCCCGAAGGCTCGGAGGGCGAGAAGGTCCATAAGCCGCAAGTCGATCGCCATTTCCATTCCACTGTACTGTCAATTGTGCGGATGTTCAACGCCAACCGGTGAAGATTTCGCGGAGATCAGCGGTCGAACGGCGAGAAGCGGAGACCGTCGTTCGACGACGCCGTACCGATCCGTTCGAGGATCGGCACGAGCTTCGCGAGGAATCCCTTCGCGCCGTCGCGGTCGAAGTCCCAGCGCAGTTCGAGCGCGAGCCGGTCGCCGGCGCGGTTCGCCCGCAGCGCGAACGGCGGCAGCGATCCGTAGAGGGTCTTGAACTCCTCGGCGGTCAGTTCGCCGCCGGCTTGCGGATCGAGCAGGCCGAACGGGAGCAGGCCGCCGCCGAAGGGAATGTCGAACTGGTTCTGTCCGCGCGACCGCTGTTCGACCCGGCCCGCGAGTTTGCGGAGCGTCTCGAACTTCACGAGGCCGGGCCAGCGCAGCGAGCCGACGGCAAGATCAGTGGTCGGCGGACTCGGTTCGTTCGCCGCGCAGCACTCGGCGACCTGCTTGCGATCGAGGCCGAAGACCCACGTGGACTCGCGGCGGGCATAGTGCAGCGGCGTGCCGGCCATTGCCGACGTCCAGACCTTGTGGCCGCGGATCGTTTCGCTTGATGGCTGCGCCGGCGATGCGAGGCCATCGACGGCGGAGAGAAGTTTCGGGATCACGTCCGTCCAATCCGCGGCCGTCGATTCGAGGTGCAGCGCCACGAGCGGCAGCGGCTCGACGCGCGGCGGCAGCTCCGGCTTCGGAAGCGAGATCAAGGAAAGCCCGCGCACCTCGGGCAGGTATTTCGCCCGCAGCGGCAGCTTCGATTTCGTTTCCCACTCCTCGACCCACTCCGACGCGGAACGGCCGGGATGGCCCTCGGCTTTCAGGATCGCATCCGCGAAGGCGAGCATCGCCGCGGCGCGCCGATCCTTCGCGGGCAGGCCGAAGGAGATGCCGCCCGCCGCGCCGGCCGGAACGACGCTCGTCGCGTCCGCCGGCGCGGCGCCCTCGAAGAGATCGAGGAACGGGCTGGCGTGCTTCGGATCGCGGACGATTTCGACCGTCCACTTCAGCCCCTTCGAGTCGAGCGAGCCGTGGACCGAAACGAACGGCGCCGCGCGGGGATTCCCCGCGAGCTTCAGGTACGCGAGCCATTCCGGCGGCAGGATCTCCTTGTTCGCTTTCCGGGCCGCGTCGGCGAGGCGGACGAGTTCAACCGTTCGCACGAAGGCGTGGACGCCGGCGGGGCGTTTCGCGGGGAAGCCGGGCGCGGTGGCGAGCGAGTCCTTCGCGCCCTTGCGGCGTGCCAGCAGCTCGGCGATCGCGTCCTTGTTCGACGCGACGACGAAGAGGCCGTCGACGTACGCGTAGGTCGGCTCGCACGGGCCTTCGGTCGCGGGCTTCGGCTCGAACGGCACCGGCTTGCCGGTGTTCGGGTCGTACGCCTGCGCGGGGAGGGCGCGCGATTGCAGGATCGCCACGCCGTCGACGACGGCCACTCGGCGAAACGTCGCCTCGTTCGCGAGGAACGCGCGGGCGTACAGGCCCGCGGCGACGCTCTCGCCGGTGAGCACGCACGCCGCGATCTTCGGCTCGCCGCCCGCCGTCAGGCCGAAGAAGCCGACGGCCGCGCCGCGCACCTTGCGAACTTCGGCGAGGAACTCCGGCGACGCCAGCAGCGCGGCCCCGGCGAGTGCGCTCGATCCGCCGGCGAATCGCGGGTCCTTCGCGGCGTCGCGCCGGTCGTGCAGGAGTTTGAGGCCGTCATCGAACGCGGAGCCTTTCACGATTGCGGCGAGCGCGTCGGCGATGGCCGCCGGCTCGCGCAGCTCCGCGTACGCCACCGTGCCCGGCGGGAACAGCTCCGCCACGTCCCGCGGCTGCGCGGCCGCGAGGGCGGGGAAGAGGAGCAAGAGCAGGAAGGCGGTCTTCATTTGGAGTGCGGCGGCTGGACGCCGCTTTGATCCTTTTCAACTTCGATGATTCGGCATACGGAAGATCGAAAACGCTCAGGGTCGATCGCGAACGACCGGCAAATACTCGTCATCCACGTTCACGCGGTCAATCTTGAAACCTCGAATCGTGCGAATCTGCGCCGGTGTCGCGGTCGACTCGAACCAGGCCGCCGAACACCATGGATACTCCTTGGCATCCCGAACGAGACCATGTTTCACGGGGTTCTGATGTACGTAGTTCAATCGCGCCAAATAGGATTTCTCGAAGGTCAAGCATGTATCCCAGTAGTTGAACCATACTCCGCGACCGGGCGCGGAATCGAGTTGATTCACAAGGTCCGCCGAGATCGTATGCAGGGCGGAAACGGCCCGAGCGATCGGATTCCGGTCGGTCGGCGAATGGGCGACGAAATGGTAATGATTGGAAAACACAGCCCAGGCTTCGAGTTGAATTTCGTGAGTCTTCGCCACCGTCAACAGATGCGTTTCCAATAAGGTCAAGCGCTCGGGCGTATCGAAGAAGTTCTCTCGTTGGACCGTCGCGGCCGTGACCATGAAAGTCCCACTTTCGGAGAGCCGATGCGTCGGCGCATGCGGCCAATCGGGTTGAGTTCGTGCATCGACAGGAAGCGAAAGTGCGGAATGTGGTCTTGTCGCGAGATGTTCGAGGAATTCCCAAACCTGAGGCAAATGAACCTCCGGCAAACGGCAGATACGTTCGACGAGTTTGATACGCAATTCATCCACGATCCACAACTCGTTTCTTCAATAGGCGTATCGCGTCCGAATCGAGTACAAAGGACGAAAGCGGCGTCTAGCCGCCGCACTCCAAAGAAAGCGGAGGCCAGCCGCATTCGATCGACAAACGGCCTTCGGTCCTATTTCTTCGGCGGGTCGCTCCGCAGGTACGCGAACAGGTCGCAAATCTGTTGGTCCGTCAGCGTATCCAACTGCTTCTCCGGCATCATCGACACGGCCGACGGCTTCAGATCCTCCAAATCCTCGCGCGAGACGGTCGTCTTCTTGTTCTGCGCGTCGACGAGCGTCACCGTCTTCGCCGTCGATTCCGTCACGATGCCGATCACCTTGCGGCCGTCGAGGAGGTTGGCTTCGTGCTGGACGTACTCCGTGCGGATGTACGAACTCGGATCGACGATGTTCGCCACCATGTACGGCGTGTTCTTGCGGTCGGCCGTCGTCAGGTCGGGGCCGATCTTGTTCCCCTCGCCGTGGAACTGGTGGCAGGTGGCACAGTGCTGCTTGAAGAGCGGCTGCCCGGCCTTCGCGTCGCCTTTGCCCTTGTTCAGGATGACGCCGACCCAGGTGATGCGGGCCTGCTTCTCGCCGGGCGTCGCGGGGCCGATCTTGCCGTAGTGCTTCTCGATGATCGCCGCGAGCGGCTTGTCGTTGAAGGCGAGGAGCGGCCGGAGTTCCGTGAGTTGCACCTCGGCGGCCGGGAGCTTCTTGGCGTCGATGAGTTCGAGGTACTTCATCGCCGTGGTCGGCCGCGAGAACAGAACGCGCCGGACGGCGGCGCGATCGCCGGGCGTGAGGAACTCGGACGCCTTCAACAGGTACGCATCGATGCCCGCGTCGGCGAAGACCGCCATCGCCGCGAGGATCGACTGGCGGAGCTTCTCGTCCTTCGTCACGTCCATGACGGCGAGCATCGCCTTCGGCAGATCGAGGTGCTTCACGTCGGCGAGGAGTTGCAAGGCGGCGGCGCGACCGGATGCCGATTCGCTCTGGAATTGGGCGAGAAGTTTCTCCGCCGTCGGCTGGTGGCCGAGTCGGATCGCGAGCCGCTGAATGTCGGCGTCCTTAGGCGAAGTCTTCAGAAGCGTTTCGAGCGGTTCACTGAATTCCTTCGGCGGCGCGTCGAACTTCTTCCCGGCGATGCCGGCGTTGAGGCCCTTCACGATGCTACCGCGAGACGATTCCGGAGCTTGCTGCATCAATTTCGAGATCGTCTCGAAGCCCTTTGGGAAAAAGGTCAGCCGTTGAATGATTCGCTCCAAGAGATGTTTCGCCATCATCGGTCGCGACCAGACTGCCTTGTCCGCGAACAATCCGAACGGAACCGATTCCGATTTCGTCATGTGATATTCGATGGCCCACCAGGTCAGCAGCGGGATGTACGGATCACTTGCGTTTTCATCGCGGTCGATCAGTTCGCGAATGACCGACCATGCCATGTCGGTTGGCATTCGTTTCGCTGAGCAAGCCAATTGGGCGATAACGACTGGCGATCTTTCGATCTCCGTCACGAATGCGAAATCGATCTTGGGTCCTTTCTTAGGTCCTTGATCGACCATAAGCCTTACGATCCATGACCGGACATGTGGATCGTCGTGTTCCAATAGATTCCGGTAGTCGCGCCATTGGAGGAGTTCGAGTTGCGCGAGCGTCCACAGCGATTCAAGGAATTGCGTGCCCGAATCGAGTCGAACTTTTAAAAGCTCCTTTTCCACCGATGGGTCGGACTTTTCAACAAGCATCCGCCGCGCCTCGCGGCGCCACCAGGCGTTCGGATGCTTCAATAGCTCCACCAGCTCCGCAGCCGTCTTCGCCCGCAGATCGAACTTCGGATAGTCCGGCGTGCCCGCGTATTCGATCTTGTAGATGCGGCCGTTCGTCTTGTCCCAGTTGTCGATCGGGTCCAGGTGGGCCGCGCGCTTGTCGTACCAATCCACGACGTACACCGAGCCGTCCGGCATCTCGGCCAGCAGCATCTCGCCACTTTCGCCCTTCTCGCGATAATTATAGCGGGCGGAAATGGCCGAGCCCGTCGTGATGCCGCCTGCGGCGCGCCACTCGCGCGCCAGCGCCACG
>CAYVRB010000296.1:0-7472 GCA_964453375.1 uncultured Alcaligenaceae bacterium | reverse complement strand
CTCCAGTTCGCACGGCGCGCCGTAGCTCGAACCGTTCCGCATCGCGTGGATCGTCGCTTCGAGAACCGCCGGATGGCCATGGCCGAGGATCATCGGCCCCCAGGAGCCGATGAAGTCGAGGTAGCGGTGGCCGTCGATGTCGACGAGGTGCGGCCCTTCGGCGCGATAGATGGTGATCGGCGTGCCGCCGACGCCGCCGAAGGCGCGGGCCGGGCTGTTCACGCCGCCGGGGATGACGCGCTTCGCGCGCTCGTGCGCCGCGAGGGACTTCGGTCGGTCGATGCGGGACGGATTGCTCATCGCGGTTCCGAGGGAAAAGGATCGCCTATTTGACTTCCGCCAGCAGCTTCTTCGCTTCGTCGAGCGGCTTCTTGATCTCGGCGTCGCCCTCGTCGGCGTAGCACTCGATCAGTTCCCGCAGGCGGTTCCGAACGTCGCGCTTCTCGGCGCCGACATCCGATAATTCCTTCAGCCGCTCCCACTCGGCGCGGATCGCGTCGAACTGTTTGCGGACGAGTTCGATCCTCGCCTTGCCGTCGTCGGCCTTCGGATCGAAGTTCGCGCCGCGCTCGCGGATGCCGAGCAGGAACCAACCGCGCTGGTCGGCCTTCTTCTCGGTCAGTTTCACGATCTCGGCGAACAGCTTCCGCGCCTTCGGCAGGTCCACGACGTGCTTGAGCCGGTTCCGGTCCGGGTCGTCCGAGAGCAGCGGCACGCCGCCGGACGCCCCGAGCCGGATCGCCAGCTTCGCGATCGACTCCGGCTCGGTGGAATCGAACTTCCACGGCTTCTCGTTCACCTCCATGTCCTTCAGTTGCTCGCGCAGCGACCGGATCTTCTCGTCCACGTCCTTCAATTGCTTCAAACGGTCCTCCGCGATCCAGCCCCAGCCTTCGCGGTAGTCGTCCGCGATCTCGGCCTCGCGCGCCTTGATCTTCGCCCAGAGCTTCTGCGCGCCGGCCAAGTCCCCCTTCTGCTCCAATTCCATCGCGAACCAGGTGTCGGCGTAGGCGGTCGTGTCGGTGCGATCGGTCGGCTCCTTCAGCTCCTTGCGGAAGCGGTTGTCGAGCACTTGTTCGAGCTGCTTGCCGCGCGTCTCGCGCAGGGCCTTCTTCACGCCCGCGGTGATCTCGTCCGCCTGCCCGCCGTACTTCGCGAGGTACGCCTCGGCGGCCTTGATCTTCGCGTCGGTGTCGCCCGCCTTCGCCACCGCGTCCGCCATCGCCTGAGGGCCGGGCGGCGAAAAGAACCAGACCGCCCCGGCGATCAGCGCGATGCCCACGACGACCGCCGGCACGGCGCGCACCCACTGCCGCTGCAGCAGCGGCACGCCCTTCTTTTTCTTCTTCTTCGCCGGCTTCCCGGTCTTCAGCGACCGCGCCGCGTCCAAATCTTCCGCGTCGATCTTCTGCAAGCCCGAAAGCCGATCCTTCTTCTTCGCGTTCGCCAACTCCGCCCCGGCGCTCTGCTGGTTCTGCATCTTGTATTCGATGTCCGAGAGCATCCGGCCCACCGTCGCCGCGTCCATCGGCCGCGTCGCCTTGTCCTTCTCCAGCAGGAACAGGATCAGGTTGTCCAGCCAGACGGGCAGGTCCGAGATGAACTTGCTCGGCCGCGGCGGCGTCTCCTGCACGTGCTTCATGAACATCTCCACGGTGTTCTCCGCCGTGAACGGCTTGCGCCCCGTCAGCAGCTCGAACAGCACGATCCCCAGCGAGTACAGGTCCGACTTGTTCGAGAGGTCCTTCTCGCCGCGGCACTGCTCCGGCGACATGTACGCCGCCGTGCCGATCGTGCTGTTCGCCCCGGTCAGCGCCGTCACGTCGGTGTCCTTCGCGATGCCGAAGTCGGTCAGTTTCAGCTTCCCGTCGGTCGTCACCATCAGGTTCGAGGGCTTCAGGTCGCGGTGGATGATCCCCTTGTCGTGCGCGTATTGCAGCGCGGAGCAGAGTTGCTTCGCGTAATCGACGACCTCCTCCCAGCCGAGCTTGCCGCGCCGGCCGAGCACGTGGTCCAGCGATTCCCCCTCGATGTACTCCATCGCGATGAACGGCGTCTTCGACGGCTTGTTCGGGCTGGGAGTGGCGATCAGCCGGACGATGTGCGGGTGCTTGAGTTGCTTCAGGATGGCGGCTTCGCGGTGGAAGCGGTCCATGGCGCTCTTGTTGCCGAGCAGGCCGAGCGCCACCACCTTCAGCGCGACCGTGATCGGCTTGCCGTCGTGGTCGAAGCGGGCGCGGTAGACGGTGCCCATGGCCCCGCTGCCCAGTTCCTTCTCGATCTGGAAAGGCCCGAGTTTCTGACCGTCCAGCATGCCGCGTCCTCCGCCGATTCGGCGGCCGTTATTGTAAGGATCGGACCGGTTCGGCACCGGGCAATCGCACCGCGTCACCGAATCGTAACGCCGGACCAAGGACGGGGTTCCGCCGGCGAATCCCGAACATCTATAATTGGTTCGTCCGACTCCCGCGAGACCGCGACATGCCCGCCATCGCCGCCAAGCCGAACCCCGGCGCGAAACTCGAGACCGAAGTCGATCGCCAGATCGCCAAGGTCGTCCGCCGCATCCGCACGCACGACGTGCTCGCCGGCGTCTTCCTCCTCGCCGTCGTCGTCCTCGGCTACGTCGCCGCCGCCATGGTCCTCGACCGCTGGCTCGAACTCCCGGAGTTCGTTCGACAGCTCGGCTTCCTCGGCCTCGTGGGCACGTTGGGCGCGATCGGCTGGTTCGCGATCGTGCGCCCGATGCGCCGCGTCGTGAACCCGCTCTACGCCGCGAAGGAAGTCGAGGATACGGCGGAGGAAGCGAAGAACAGCGTGGTGAACTGGGTGGACCTGCACGACAAGCCGATCCCCGAATCGGTCCGCGCCGCCGTCGCCGCCCGCGCCGCCAAGTTGCTCAAGGAGGCCGACCTCGACAAGGCCGGCGAATCGAAGCGCCTGCTCTACCTCGGCTGGACCGTCGGCGTGCTCGTCGTCGTCTTCGCGGCGCTCTTCATGGTCTTCAAGCCGGTCGTCTTCTCGTCGCTCCTCGGCCGCGCGGTCAGCCCGTTCTCCTCCGGCGCCATCGCCACGCGCACGCAACTTACGCTCGTGGAACCCGCCGGCGGCGACCTCACCGTCACTGCCGGGCAGCCGGTCGTCGTGACGGTGGACGTGAACGGCAAGGTGCCGGACGCCGACGCGCCCGACCGCCTGCGCGTGCTGCTCCGCCACAACCTCGCCGACGCGAACTACGACGAGGTGCCGCTCGAACCGGCCGACGCCACGCGCCGCTGGACCGTGCGCCTCGCCGAGCGCCACGTCCAGAACGGCTTCTGGTACAAGGTCGCCGGCGGCGACGCCGAGACGGCCGAACACCGCGTGACGGTCCGCCCGAAGCCGACGTTCACCGCCTTCGACGTGCGCTACGAATACCCGGAATACCTGCGGATGAAGCCCGACGCCGCGACCACCCCGCACCTCGAGGCGCACCGCGGCACCGTCGTCACCGTCGTCGCGAAGGCGAACCGGGAACTCAAGTCCGGCCGCGCCGTGCTCGCCATTCAACCGGCGCCGGTGCCGGGCGAAGTCGTCGGCGACGCGAAGGATTCGCTCCGCGTGAAGCTCACCCTCGCCGAGAGCACCACCTACCGCCTGCTGTTCCAATCCGCGGAGGGCGAATCGAACGCCGACGCCCCCGTGTACGACCTGCGCGTGCTCGTCGACCAGCCGCCGGAGATCGCGATCGCCAATCCGAAGGACGAGGAGACGACACTGCCGACGAACGGTCTGCTGTCCGTCGACGGCGCGATCGGCGACGACTTCGGCATCGATCGCGCCGCCCTGCGCCTGCGGCTGCTCGTGCCGAACGGACCGGCGCGCACGCTCGCCGGCAAGCCGTACCAGAACGGCGAATCGTTCAAGCGCGCCGCCGACGGCACCTTCCCCACTACCCTCGACTACAAGGACTCGATCGCACTCGACAAACTGACCGACGAAACCGGCCAGCCGGTCGCGTTGAAGCCGGACGCCGTCGTCGAATACTGGATCGAGGCAACGGACAACTGCGCGGTGCCGACGGCGAACGTCGGCAAGTCGAAGACGCAGCGCCTGCGATTGGTCGCGCCGAAGGTCGAGGAGAAGGCGAAGGCCGACGTTCAGCAGCAGGCCGAGAAGCGCAAGGCGGACGAGGCGGCGCACCGGCAGGAGCAGAAGAAGAAGTTGGAGAAGGAGGAGCGCCCGGCAAAGCCGTCGCCGCGCAAGCCGAACGAACCGCCGAACGAGGAGAAGGCCGAAGGTCAGCCGGGCGAACCGAAGGCCGGCGAGCCGAGCGCGCCGATGCCGAAGACCGATCCGATGGGCGAGAAGGGGGCGAAGGAACCCGGCAAGGCCGGCGAGGCGCCGAAGCCCGATCCGAAGGGCCAGCCCGACGAGCCGAAGCCCGGCGCGGGGAATTCGCCCGAAGACCAGAAACTGAAGCAGCAGGCCGAGGAGATTCAAAAGCAGATCGACGACGAGCAGAAGCAGCCCGGCGACGCCAAACCGCAGCCGGACGCGAAGCAGCCGCCGATGGCGGGCGCCGGCAAGAAGGGTCCGCCGATGGACGCCGCGGCCGAGCCGAAGCCCGCCAACGACGAACAGGGCGCCGAACCGCAAGAGAAGCAAGGCCCGCTTGGTGGCGGAACGCCTGGCGCGGAGAAGTCCACGCCGAAGGATGCCAACGAACGCGCCGACAAGCAGGCGGCCGAGGACGCCGCGCGCGACCTCGCCGGCAACGACGAGGGCAAGAAGGACTCCGCGCGCCGGGAACTCGATCGCCAGTTCGGCGAGGAGAACCGCAAGGAGCTGGAAAAGAACATCGACGAGCGCCGCAAGACGGCCGAGGGGTTGAATTCCAAGGATCCGATGGAACGCGCGAAGGCCGAGGAGAACGCGACGAAGCTCCAACGCGAGGCGATGGAGAAGGAGCAGGAGCGGAACGCCAAGACCCGCGACCGCGAGGAGGGGGACGCCGAGCAACTCTCGCGCAAGAAGGAGATCGAACAGGCCGTCCAGGATTTGAATTCCAAGGACCCGATGCAACAGGAGCGCGGCAAGGAGAAGCTCGACGAACTCGTCGGCAAGGAGGCTCGGAAGGAAGCGACCAAACTGCGCGACGATCTCAAGTCCGGCGATAAGAACCGCGAGCAGGCGGCGCAGGACGAACTGAACAAGATGAAGAAGCAGGCCGACCAGAAGGCCGCGAACGAGAAGAAGGAGAATCAGAACAAACTTGACCGGGCCGCGAAGGACGTGGCCGGCGACGACGCCGGCAAGAAGGAGGCCGCCAAGAAGGAGATCGACAAGCAGAACGGCCCCGGTTCCGGCGACAAGGCGGAGCAGGCCGCGAACGAGAAGAAGGACGCCGGCTCGAAGGAGCGCGAGCAGGCGGCGAAGAACGAGGTCGCCAAGCAAAAGCAGGCCGCCGAGCGGAAGGCCGGCCAGGGCGAGCCTTCGCCCGAGGAGAAGGCCGCGAACCAGCAGAAGCTCGACGAGGCCGCGAAGGGCCTCGCCGGCAACGACCCGATGAAGAAGCAGGACGCCAAGAAGGAGATCGACAAGCAACTCGGCCAGGGCGCCGGCGACAAGGCCGAGCAGAAGCTGGACGAACGCCAGAAGGCGGCCGGGAAGCAACAATCGGGCGATCCGAAGGAGCAACAGGAGGGGGACGAGGAATCCCAGAAGCTGCAACGCGAGCTGACGGAGGAGGCGTTCAAGAACGCGAAGTCCCGGAAGAACCAGACCGGCGACGCCGACCAGCTCACGCGCCGCGAGGAGATGGAACAGGCCGCGAAGGATCTGAATTCCGACGACCCGAAGAAGAAGGAAGCGGCCGAGAAGAAGCTCGACGAGCTCGTCGGCAAAGACGCCCGCCAGAAGGCGCAGCAACTCGGCGACGACCTGAAGTCCGGCGACAAGGACAAGCAGAAGGCGGCCGTCGACGAGCTTCAGAAGATGAAGAAGGACCTGGAGAAGCGGAACGCGAAGAACGAGCCGAAGCCTTCGCCGGATGACAAAGCGAAGCAGGACCAACTGGAGAAGGCCGCGAAGGACGCGGCCGGGAACGACGCCGCCAAGAAGGACGCGGCCAAGAAGGAACTCGACCAGAAGCTCGGCCAGGGCGCCGGCGACAAGGTCGAGGAAGCCGCGAAGAAGGACCCGAACGCGAACCCGATGCAGCGCGAACAGGCGGCGAAGGACGAACTCGCGAAGCAGCAGCAGGCCGCCGACCAGAAGAAGGCCGAGGAGGCCGCGAAGGACGTGGCCGGGAACGACCCGGCGAAGAAGGAGGCCGCCAAGAAGGAGCTCGACAAGCAGTTCGGCAAGGGAGCCGGCGACAAGATGGAGAAGCAGTTGAAGGAGCGCCAGGACGCGGCCGACAAGCTGCAATCGAAGGACGAAGCCGAGCGCAAGCGGGGCGTCGCGAAGGCCGAGCAGATGCAGAAAGATGAACTCGCGAAGGCCGCCGAGGAGAAGGACCGCCGGGAGACCGAGAAGGCCGCGAAGGACCTGATGTCCGACGACAAGGCCAAGAGCGACGCGGCGCGCAAGAAGCTCGAGGAAAAGTTCGGCAAGGAGGCGGTGGACAAGGCCAAGCAGCTCGGCGACGACCTGAAGTCGGGCGACGCGAAGCGCGAGCAAGCCGCGATGGACGAATTGAAGAAATTCCGGGAGCAGGCCGAACAGCAGGCGAAGAAGGACGGCAAGCCGGAGGGCAAGGAACTCTCGCCCGAGGAGATCGAGAAGCTCGCGCAGGCGGCGAAGGACCTGAATTCCCCCGACGCGAACAAGAAGAAGGACGCCGAGAAGCAACTCGACGACAAGCTCGGCGAGCAGGCCCGCAAGCAGTTGCAGGAGCAACTGAAAGACGGCAAGGAACCGACGAAGGAGCAGGTGGAGGCCGCGAAGAAGCTGATGGAGCAGTTGGCGAAGAACAACCCCGGCCGCGGACCGAACGACAACCAGCGCGACCCGCGCCGCGACGGCGGATTCAGCAACACGACCGATAACAAAGGCGTTCCGCTCGACGCCAACAAGGACTTCGACAAGCAGGCCGGGCAGCTTCAACTCGAGAAGTTGAAGAAGGCCGAGGCCAACAAGGAGTTGCTCAAGAAGCTCGGCTACACGGAGGAGGAGTACAAGCGGTTCGTCGACGGCTACGAGGAGATGGTGAAGAAGCTGCCCGAGGCGAAGGACCTCCCGGCCGACGCGCCGAAGCCGGGGGAGCCGGTGAAGCCGACGGTGCGCGTCGACGGCGCGAGCAAGGTGGAGCAGCGCGCCGACGGCAGCAAGACCGGCACGAACTCCGCCGGCGCATCGGCCGCGCCGCCCGGCTACGGCGACGCAGGCAATAAGTTCAGAAACAACGCGAAGCAAGAAAAGAAGTAATTCGTTTCGCGGCGAGGCGGAGTGGTGGGGGGCGGGCGCGCGCGCACGGGGGCCCGCGCGGG
>CAYVRB010000295.1:0-7480 GCA_964453375.1 uncultured Alcaligenaceae bacterium | reverse complement strand
CCGGCATCAGGTAGCCGAAGCCCTGGATCGTCGCCCCGGCCGTACTGAGCACGTTCATCATCTGGAATTCGGCCGGGTAGTACGGGTAGCGCCGCGGCAGGCCGTGGTAGCCGGCCACGAACTGCGGCAGGAACGTCAGGCTGAAGCCGACGAGCATGATGACCGCCGCCAGCCGGCTCCAGAAGTCGGAGTACATCTTGCCGGTCATCTTCGGCCAGTAGAAGTGCAGCCCCGCCTGCCACGCGAACATCATCCCGCCGACCATCGTGAAGTGGAAGTGCGCGATGACGAAGTAGGTGTCGTGCAGGTGGATGTCGCTGCCGACGACGCCGAGGAACAGGCCGGTCAGGCCTCCGATCGTGAACAGCACGATGAAGCCGATGGTGAAGAGCATCGGCGCCTCGAAGGTGATCTGTCCGCCGTAGAGCGTCGCGGTCCAGTTGAACACCTTCACGGCGCTCGGGATCGCCACGAGCATCGTGAGGACGGAGAAGACCATGCCGAGGTAGATGCCCTGCCCGGACAGGAACATGTGGTGGCCCCACACCAGGAAGCCGACGACCGCGATGCCGACGGACGACCACGCCACGGCCTTGTAGCCGAAGATGTTCTTCCGGCTGAAGCAGGTGAGGACCTCGTTGATGACGCCCATCCCCGGCAGGATCATGATGTACACGGCCGGGTGGCTGTAGTACCAGAACAGGTGCTGGAAGAGCAGCGGGTCGCCGCCGAGGCTCGGATCGAAGATGCCGACGCCGAAGATGCGCTCGGTGGCGAGCAGGCACACCGCCATCGCGAGCACCGGCGTGGCGAGGATCTGGATGACGCTCGTGGCGTACATGGCCCAGACGAACAGCGGCAGCCGGCCCCACGTCATGCCGGGGGCGCGCATCTTGTGGACGGTCGCGATGATGTTCAAGCCGGTGAGGATCGACGAGAAGCCGGTGATGAACACGCCGAGGCCGGCCCAGAGCACGTTCGTGTGCGAGTACTTCGAGCTGTACGGTGGATAGAAGGTCCAGCCGGTGTCGAGGCCGCCGAAGAGCAGGGCGGCGATGAAGAAGGTCGCCCCGATGATCCAGACGTACCACGACGCGAGGTTCAGCTTCGGGAAGGCCATGTCCTTCGCGCCGATCATCATCGGCACGAAGAAGTTCCCCAGCACGCCCGGGATGACCGGGATGAGGAAGAGGAACAGCATGATCGTGCCGTGCGCGGTGAACGCCTTGTTGTACTGGTCCAGTTCGAGGATCGCCCCGGTGGGCTGGAGCAGGTTCAGGCGCACGAGGCCGGCGGCGATGCCGCCGCACATGAAGAACACGGTGAGCGGGATCAGGTACAGGATGCCGATCCGCTTGTGGTCGACGGTCAGCAGCCAGGAGAGCCAGCCGTAGTTGTGGTTCAGGTAGTGGACCTTCGGCGGACCGTCGACGTCGGAGACCGGCGGCGCGGTCTGCGGCGTGTAGTCCAGCTCGAGGACGGTCGGCGTGGCGGGCGCGTGGGTCGTGGCCATGTCAGTTCCCTCCCTTCGTGGGGGCGGGCTTCTTCTCTTCGGGTTTCTTGTCGTCGGTCTTGGGAGTCGGGGCGGGCGCCGGCGGGGCCTTCTCGCCCAGCGATTCGCCCGCGGTCGGGGCGCCGACCGGCGCGGCGTCCTGCGACGTGCGCTTCGGCAGCTTCCCCTTCTTCAGGTACTGGATGTACGCGACCAGTTGGCCGAGCTCCTCCTCGCTCACCTGCGCCCGCGGGTAGGCCGGCATGATCGCCTTCCACCCGGCGTGCACCTTGGCCTCCGGGTTGCGGATCGACTCGCGGACGTAGGCGCCGTCCGCCGGCACGCTCCGGCCGCCTTCGAGCGGCACCTGCGAGCCGAACAGGCCCTCCAGGTTCGGGGCGCGGTTCGAGGAGTTCACGCTGTCGGCGTCGTAGACGTTGTTGTGGCAGTTGATGCACTGGAGCTTGAAGAAGAGCTGCTGCCCGTGCCACGCCGCGGTGCCGTCGGTCGGCCGGTCGCCGGGCGAGCCGGCGGCGTCGGTCTTGTGGCCCGCCAGCCAGTCCGCGTAGTCCTCCTTCGAGAGGACGTGCACCTTGCCCACCATCTGCGAGTGGCCCTGGCCGCAGTACTGGTCGCAGAAGATGTGGTACACGCCGACCTTGTTCGGCTTGTACCAGGTGGTGACGTAGCGGCCGGGCATCGCGTCGATCTTGTTGCGGAACGCCGGGATGCCGAAGTTGTGGATCACGTCCTCGCTGGTGATGGTCGCCTTGACGGCCACGTCCTGCTGGAGGTGCAGTTCGTTGATCTCGCGGACGCCGTTGGGGTGCTGGATCTTCCACATCCATTGCTTGCCGACGACGAATATCTCGGGGGCGTCGGCCGGCGGGTGCGAGACTTCGTCGAAGAGCGGGAGCGCGGCGACGAAGAACGACAGGAAGAACGCGGCCGGGATGGCGGTCCAGAGGAGTTCGAGCTTGTGCGAGCCGAGGATGCGCTGCGACGTGCCGCCGGGCTTCTTGGCGTAGCGGAAGCAGAGGTACGTGAGGCCGGCGTAGACGAGCAGGCCCGCCACCGTCGTGACGACGAGGATGTAGATGAACAGCCAGTCGTAGCGGACGGCGAACTCCGACGCCCGTTCGGGCCAGAGCGGCAATCCAAGGCCTTCTGCCAGGAGCATGAGGACGGTCCTCTCGTCAGTTGTTCGCGGGTACCGGCACGGGCAGGGCCGCATCCGCCGGCGTCAGTTTTCGTTCGGCCCGCGCCCGCCGCATCGCCGTCCAGACGATGAAGCCGATGGCGAACGGGAACGGCAGGGCGATCAATCCCATCGCCCGCATCGTCGGCTTGTAGTGGCCGGTCGTGCTGTCGTAGGCGAAGCAGAGCATCGCCAGCCGCTGGACGCTCGTGCCGAGCTTGCCGTCGGCGGCGGTCAGCAGCGCCTGTCGCAGGTCTTCCGGCGTCCAGCCGTTCTCGGCCGGCAATTCCGGCGAACGCTTGAGGCCCTGCAGCACCGTACTCACCGTGCCGTCGGGCGACACGACGTACAGGGCGCTGGCGTGGACGAAGTCCTTCGTCTTGCGGACGACCTTTTCGAGTCGCATCGAATCGTTCGCCGCTTCGTCGAGCGCCTTCTGGTTGTCGGCGGCGTAGCGAAAGCCGAGCGTGTCGGCGAGCTTCAGGATCTTCTCGCGCGTGCCGACGACGTCGGTGCCCTGGCCGTGGTTGGCGGTCAGGAACCAGAAGCCGGGTTCGGCCGGCGAGCGCTTGTCGAGCTCCGCGAGGTACGACTCGCGCATCTTGCGGGCGAAGATCGGGGCTTCCTTGGGATCGATGCTGACGCGGACGAGTTGGTAGTCCTTGCCGGCGACGAGGCCGAGCCGGGCGAGCGCCCGCAGGGCGGCGACGGTGTCGTTGAGCAGTTCGTTGCAGAGCTTGGGGCACGCGGAGTAGGCGAGGACGACGATCGTCGGCTTGCCGCCGATCGCCTCGCGCAGGCTCAGTTCCTTGCCGTCGTGGTCGTAGAAGCGTTCGTCGAGCGGAATCTTCTCGCCGAGCTTCGGTTCGATCTTCGCCTGCCCCGGCAGTTCGGGATCGCGGACGATCATCGGCGCCTTGCCGTAGCTCATCTGCGCGCGGGCGCCCGGCGTCGCGAGGATCGCGAGCGCGAGGCCGAGCAGGAGTGGCGGGGCCGTGCGCATGGGTCTTATTTCTTCGCGGGGCCGTCGCCGATGGCGTGGCCGCCGTTCGAGAGCTTCGGGTTTCCGCCGGTGCTGGAGTTCGCCTTCGGGGCGTCCTTCGCCACCGGGAGTTTCACGAGCTTCATCGCCTCGGCGATCGGGATGCGGGCGGCGGTCTTGCCCGCGCCGGCGTATTCGTAGTCGGCGAGCACGGCCTTGCCCGTCAACGGATCGCGGTAGCGGTCCGGGTAGAGGTCGCGCGGGGTGACGACCTTGACGGTTCCGTCGGCCGACTGGAACGAGCGGACGAACGGCGGATCGTCGGTCTTGCCGTTGCGCACCGCTTCGATCACGCGCGTCCCTTCGAGGCGCGGCTCGGAAACCTTGGCGTGCGGGTCGGTGGAGTCGATCGAAACGACGCGCTCGTTGAACGGCCGCGCCGCCGCGTCGGCCGCGGCCTGGCTCTGCACGTTCGACTTGTCCGGCGCGCCGAACTCGAGCGATCCAAACAGGAGCGTCACGATCACGTAGGCGAGGAACGCCGTGCCGACGACGCCGAACGGGACCATGATGATCCCCTTCGCGTCGAACCGGTCCGGTTCGTGCCCGGCCTTGAGGCTGTCCGGGTTCGTGCCGGGCACGTCCTCGTGGTGGTGCGACGTCGCGGAGGTCGCGCCGGTCACGGCTTCGTAGATCGTCGCCCATCGCTGGGCGCTTTCGCTCGGTTTCTCGCTCATCGGAGGTAGGCTCCGTAATCGTTAAGGTCCACCGCGCTCGGCTAAACAAATCCCGCGCTCGGCTCCGAAGACTCCGCCTCGCTGCTAAACGGCCACCGCGCTCGGCTCCGAAGACTCCGCCTCGCCGCTAAACGTCTTCGTCTTCAATTCCGCATTCCGAATTCGCTCAATGGTGTCCCCAGTTCGCCAAGAACGCCGCGTCCTTCTTCGGCAGCAGGTTCTGCTTGCGGAGCTGGCCGAGGAACGCCACGCCCCAGATGCCGCCGATCATCGCGATCGCCGCCAACGCCATCGGCACGTGGAAGAACTGCAGGTCGCCCCCGTGCGGGATCGACGGCACGATCCACCAGATCACGTCCACGGCGCAGATCGACAGCAGCAGCACCGACATCCAACGCATCGACACCGGGTTCGTCTTGATCTCGCGGAACAGGAACAGCACGAACGGCAGGAACCAGTGGACGACCATGAGCGAGTAGGCCACGAACTCCCAGCCGCCGTTCAGGCGCCGGCGGTAGTAGGTGATTTCCTCGGGGATGTTCCCGGCCCAGACCAGCATGAACTGGCAGAACGAGGCGTAGGTCCAGATCATGGTGAAGCCGAAGGTCAGGCTGCCGATGTCGATCCGGAACTTGTCCTTGACGATGCTGAGGGCGGTCTGGTTCTCGCCGACGAGCGTGTAGAAGATCAGGGCCGCGAACGCCATCGACGTGATGAACATGTTCATCGCCGCGACGACCGGGAACATGCTGGAGGCCCAGGTCGGCTCGACCGACATCACCCAGTCGGTGACGGCCACGGTGAACAGCAGCGCCCAGAGGAGGATGCACGCGCCGGACATGCCGTTGAGCTTGGCCTTGTATTTCACGTCGCCGTCGTCTTCGGCCTTCGGCGCCCACTTCCGCATCGCCCGCATGATGAGGCCGAACGCGCCGAAGATGATCCCGGCCCGGAGCAGGAAGAACGGACCGTTCAGGTACAACCCCTGGCGGTGCGCCACTTCGTGCTCGACGACCGGATCGCCGCCGGCGTGGTCGGCCGCGAACTCCTTGGCGTCGACGGCCCACCAGAACGACGAGCTGTGCCCGGCGAACACGGAGAACGCCACCGGCAGGAACAGCACGAACATCAACGGCCAAGTGCGCGTCGCGGCCTGGAAGATGCGGCGGAAGACGAGCGCCCAGCTCGCGTGCGTCATGTAGCCGATCAGCATCAGCGTCATGCCGCCGATCGGGAGGCTCACCCAATAAACGAAGCCGGTCTGATAGGTCAGGTACAGGTCGCGGACGCCGCCGTGCTTCTCGTTGATCGTGGCGTTCGCGATGCCCAGGCCGAGGAACGCGACGGTGCCGACGACGGCGGCGAGCACCGCGATGCGGCGCAGCGGGCCGTAGTCCACCTCGATCGGCGGGCAGGCGTAGTCGGTGTCGTGATGGTGGTCGCTCACGGGTCGCCTCGAATTAATGATCTTTCTTCTCGGCCTTCGGTTTGCCGGCGTCGTCCAGGTGTTTCTTCGCGTCGGCCGGCAGGTCGGCCACCTTCGCGTTCTGGCTCAGTTGCAGGGCGCGAAGGTACGCCACGATCCGCCAGCGATCGTCCGGCGTAATTTGCGCCGCGTGGTCCGGCATCCCACCGAAGCCCCAGGTGATGACCTGGTAGATGTAGCCGACGGGTACCGCGTCCAGCGGCACCTTGATCCCGTAGCGGAAGAAGCCGCGGGAATAGCCCTGCTTCAGTTCCGTGGACGGTTGGCCGGTGGTGGACCAGTCGAACTTCTTGTCGTCGGGGTCCTGGTGGTAGCTCGGCGGGCGGAGGAAGCCGCGTTCGACGATCTTCCCCCAGCCGTTGCCGGCGGCGCCGTGGCAGATGGCGCAGGCGACGTTGTACCGCGTCTGGCCGCGCTTCAGGTCGTCTTCCGTCATGGCGAACGGGAACTCGGTCACGAAGTTCGCGAGGTCGGTCGGGGCGCCGGCGCTCGGGGCGAGGTTGCCGGTCGGATCGACCTTCTTCTTCCAGTCCGGGTTCACCTGCGGGTTCTTGCCCTGCGCGGTGAGCCAGGTGATCATCGGGTCGTCCGGGGCGCGCTGGCCGCGGTGGATGGTGCCGGGCTTGGGCGCGAGCGCCGATTGGCCGTGCGAGAACACGCCGAGCGGGGACGCGTCGTAGGCGCGCGGCGACGGCTGCTCCGCCATCTTCTGCTGACAACCGGCCAACGCGACGACGGCGAGCAACGCGAACCCGACGGTCCTCACTTGGAACTTGGAACTTGGAACTTGGAACTGGTTCACGCCGGCACCTCCTCGACGTTCTTCACGTCGGGCAGGCCCAGCAGGAAGGCCCGCGTCTGGCTCAGGTCGAATTTCGGGTCGGCGGCCTCCACCGACAGGAAGAAGCCGTCCTTCGTCGCCCGCGCGAACGCGGGGACGTTGAAGAGCGGGTGGTACGGCATCGGCAGGCCGCAGAGGGCGAGCAGGCCAACCACGCCGCTGACCGAGGCCGAGAGCACCAGCAGTTCCCACGTGATCGGGATGAACATCGACCACGAGAAGTACGGCTTGCCCGCGATGTTCAGCGGGTATTCGACCCAGCTCACCCAGGTGAGCATCAGGAAGCCCATCGTGGCGCCGACCATGCCGCCGATGAACATGACGGCGCCGATCTCGGAGCGCGGGAAGCCGAGTTCGTCGGCGACCTCGCCGATCGGGTAGGGGCTGTGGCCGTCCATGCGCGTGTAGCCGGCCTCGCGCGCCTTGCGGGTGGCGACGATGAGGGCGTCGGCCGAGTCGAACTCGGCGAGCATCCCCCATGTCTGCGGAGTTTCGGGTGCGCTCACTTGGCGTTCTCCATGACCGCGTGACCGTCTCGGCCGCCGGCGCTGCGGGGCAGCAGTTCGCGCATTTCGGTGATCGAGAGCATCGGCAGAAACCGCATGAACAGCGCGAACAGCGTCAGGAACAGGCCGAGCGAACCGAACATGCAGAGGTAGTCCCACAGCGTCGGGGCGTAGCGGCCCCAACTGCTCGGCACGTGGTCGCGCGAGCGCGCGAGTCCCGCCGCCGTCGTGCAGGCCA
>CAYVRB010000294.1:5092-7485 GCA_964453375.1 uncultured Alcaligenaceae bacterium | reverse complement strand
GCCAGCATCGTGAACTACGCCTGCCATCCCACCACGCTCGCCTGGGAGAACACGCTCATCAGCCCCGACTACATCGGCGCGATGCGGGAGGTCGTGGAGCGGGACACGGCCGCGCCATGCCTGTTCCTGCAAGGCGCCTCCGGCGACCTCGGCCCTCGCGAAGGCTACGTCGGCGACACCGCCGTCGCCGACCGCAACGGCCGACAACTCGGCTATGCCGCGCTCGCCGGGCTGGAAGCGCTCCCCGCGCCGGGCACCGCCTTCGAGTACGCCGGCCCCGTCGTCTCGGGCGCCACGCTCGGCTCGTGGGAGCACCGACCGATTTCGGAATCCGATTTCCATCGACAGAGCAATTGGAACTGTCGCTCGATCGTCGTCGAGCTTCCCTATCGAATCGACCTGCCGACAATCGCCGGTACGAAAGCCGAGCTTGCGAAGTGGGAGGCCGAAGAGCGCTCCGCCACCGATCCGATCCAGAAGCGCGACGCCCACGCGATGGTCGAGCAGATGAACCGCCAACTCGCCCGCCTCGCGGCGATCCCCGAAGGCCGTTCCTTCCCGCTCAAAGTCGTCCTCTGGCGGCTCGGCGACGCGTATTGGGTCTTCGTGCCCGGCGAACTCTATCAGGTCTTCCAAACGACCCTTCGCGCTCGGTTCCCGGACCTGGCGGTGATCGTCTCGACGGTCACCAACGGCTGGCAGCCCGGCTACCTCCCGACCGCCGCGACTTACGGCCACGGCATCTATCAAGAGATCATCGCCGCCGTCGCCCCCGGCAGCCTGGAGACGTTGATCGAAACGATCGCCCGCGAACTCCGCGCGATGGCCGCATCTTGACCGCGGCCCGGTCGGCCGTAAATTGGTTGCGTCGGGGCGCTTAACTCAGCGGTAGAGTGCGTTCTTCACACGGACGAAGTCACAGGTTCAAATCCTGTAGCGCCCATTCCCGCCCATCGCACGTTGACGCGGCGAGTACAATTCCCGCATCGCACGCCTTCCCCGCCCGTCGAGTGCCGCCGCATGACCGCCGCCGACCAGGAAAAAACCGGCCTCGGAAATTACTTCATCGCGAACTACCCGCCGTTCTCCGCGTGGAAGCCGACGTTCCTGCCGGACGCCGTCGCGGCGGTGAACCGGCCGCCCGCGCCCGGCACGCCGCTCGGGTTGTACCTGCACATTCCCTTCTGCCGGAAGCGCTGCAAGTTCTGCTACTTCCGCGTCTACACCGACAAGAACGCCCGCGACGTCGAGACGTACACGGAGGCCCTCGTCAAGGAAGTCGAACTCTGCAGCAAGCTGCCGATCGTCGGCGGTCGCAAGCTCGATTACGTCTACTTCGGCGGCGGCACACCGTCGTACCTGAGCGCATCGCAACTCCGCGAACTCATGGAGCGCCTCCAAGCGATCCTGCCGTGGGACGCGGCCCGCGAGGTCACGTTCGAGTGCGAACCGGGCACGCTCCAGCAGCATAAGCTCCAGACGCTCCGCGAACTCGGCGTCACGCGGCTGTCGCTCGGCGTCGAGAACTTCAAACCCGAAATCCTCCAGTACAACGGCCGGGCGCACCTCGAGGAAGAGATCCACCGCGCCTACGGTTGGGCGCGCGAGCTCGGCTTCTCGCAGATCAACATCGACCTCATCGCCGGCATGGTCGGCGAGGACTGGGACAACTGGAAGGACTGCGTCCGCAAAACGCTGGCCCTGTCGCCGGACAGCGTGACGGTGTACCAGATGGAGTTGCCGTACAACACGACCTTCTCGAAGGAACTTCAGATGGTCGGCGAGGAGGCGAAGCCGGCGGCGACGAAGGTCGCCGACTGGCCGACGAAGCGCGAGTGGGTGAAGTACGCCTTCGACGAATTCTGCGCCAACGGCTACGAGATCTCGAGCGCGTACACGGTCGTGAAGAGCAGCGGCAACAAGCGATTCGTCTACCGCGACGCCCTCTGGCACGGCGCGGACATGTTCGGCACCGGCGTCGCGAGCTTCGGCCACCTGAATGGCGTCCACGTCCAGAACGTCGACACGTGGGAAGCTTACCTCGAGAAGGTAAACGCGGGCGAGTTGCCGCTCGGTCGGGCGCTCCCGGTGAACGACCAGCAGAAGCTGATCCGCGAGATGATCCTGCAACTGAAGACCGGGCACCTGGAGAAGGATTACTTCCAATCGAAGTTCGGTGCCGACATCACGAGCGTGTTCGAGCCAGGCTACAAAAAGCTCGAAAGCGAAGGCTGGCTGCGGATGAAGCCGAACGGCGTCGAGCTGACGCCGGCGGGCTTGATGCAGATCGACCGGCATTTGCCGACGTTCTTCGAAACGGAATTCGTAGCGAAGAGATATACCTAAAGTTTAGCCGCGACGCGGAGTAGTGGGGGGGGGGGGGGGGCGCGCAC
>CAYVRB010000294.1:0-5082 GCA_964453375.1 uncultured Alcaligenaceae bacterium | reverse complement strand
GAAGACACCGCGTCGCGGCTAAACGCCCCCTGCGGTGGAACAATGTCGTCCTTCACATTCCTCATGGGCAAGCACCCGGCGGTCCTGCCGACCGACCGCCGGTACTGCCGCAACCACATGTGGCACGACCCCGCCACCAGTCGATTCGGATTCACGGCCTATGCGATTCGCCTTATGCAGGACGTCTACTTCCTCGAATGGAAGTTCGACGCCCCGCGGACGGTCGCACTCAAGGAGGAGATCGGCTTCATCGAAAGCTCGAAGGCGCAGAGCGAACTCTACGCCCCGCTCGCCGGCACGATCGACGCCTTCAACGCCCAACTCCTAACCGATCCCTCCGCCATCAACGCCGACGGCTACGGCGACGGCTGGCTCTTCACCCTGACCGCCGATCCGTCTGGCACGATGACCGCCGACGAGTACTATCACTACTTGGAGTCCGCGTGGGCCACCGCACAGCGGATCCTCAAGAATCAGGTGAACCTCACCGACGACGAGTAAGTCATGAGCGCGAAGTTGACCGTCGTGATCTCGCAGGCCCCCGGCAAGAATCCGGCCAAGCGCTCGCTCGAAGAGAGCTTGGCCGCCGCGCTGCTCTTCGAGCCAGGCATCGACCTGAGCATTGTCCCGAACCTCTACGACATCGGGCCGGACCACACCGGCCGGCTCTTCCTCGACGGCGTCCGCGGCGACATGGTCGTGATCTCGTGGCTCTACCCGAGGGCCGCGTTCTGGCTCCTGGATCGCGACGGCATCAAGGGACACTTCGGCGAGACGCTCCTTAAATCGCCCGGCGACGACGACGAGGACGAGGACGACACGCCGGCCGAAGAGGTCGAGAAGCCCGCCGCCATCGGCGCGGCCGGCACCATTCCCGATCGGCACATCTACACGCTCGACCTGCGCGACTCGAACAAGCACGAGGCGTATCTCGTCGAAGTCCGCCGCATCGCGGCCGAGTGCCGAGAACGCCGCGCGAAGCAGGCGGCCGAGAAGGCGCTCGCGAACCCCGCGATCATCCAACTCGGCGTGATCCCCAAGAACGAGGCCCCCGCGTTCAAACCCGAGGAACTCCTCGCGCCGGCGAATCGCCGCTGGTACCCGGTTATCGACTACAGCCGTTGCACGAACTGCCTCGAGTGCCTCGATTTCTGCCTCTTCGGCGTCTACGGCCTCGATTCGCTCGACCGGATCGTGACGGAGAACCAGGACCAGTGCAAGAAGGGTTGCCCCGCGTGCAGCCGCGTCTGCCCGCAGCAGGCGATCATCTTTCCGGAGTACAAGTCGCCGGCGATCGCCGGGGCCGACGGCGGCGCGGTCGGCGGGTTGAAGATCGACTTGAGCAAGCTGTTCGGCGGCGGCGACGCCGTCGATCCGCTCGCGGCGGCCGTGGCCGAGCGCGATCGCGAACTGGTGGCGGACGGTCGCTCCGCCGTCGGCATGGCCGTCGGCATCCCGAAGCGCCAGGCCGGCAAGGCGGCGGGGCCGAAGGACGACTTGGACAAACTCGTGGACGACTTGGATTCGTTGGGGTTATGATGGACGGAGGAGGTGCGACGATGGAAAGCGTGAAAGAAATCGCAAAACGGATCGCAGACCGTTTGCCCGAAGATGCGACTTGGCAACAGTTCGTCTATCGTGTCTTGGCGAGCGCCAAGATCGCGGAGGGGCTACAAGAGATTGAGAATGGCCATGGAATTCCACACGAGGTCGTGATGAAGGAGATGAACGAATGGCTCGAATCATCTGGTCGCCTCGAGCCAGTCGGGACTGGGAAATCATCCTGAGTACCATCGGAAGGGAAGCCGGAACGTCGGTACGCCTGAAGTGGAAACGGAAGTTCGACAAGGCGGTCAACGCGCTAATACGATTTCCCGAAATCGGTTGTCCGGTTGAGGATTTCGGTATTGGAAACCTCCGTGAGCAAATCGTCGGCCCATATCGGATCATCTACTTATTCACTGGTACCGTGTGTCGCATCTCCCGGTTACTCCGAGCCGAACAAGAACTCGACTTGGCGGATTTCTTGTGACTACGGAAGAACCCCGTCGCCTCGATTCCGCTTACCGTACCGCTCGCGACGCCCTGCTCGCCGAGCGGACTTCGGCCGGCCACTGGGTCGGCGAGCTTTCGACTTCCGCGCTCAGCACGGCGGTCGCGGCGATCGCGCTCGAACTCGTCGATGCCGGGAAGCACCGCGACCTCGTCGCCGGCGCGCTGCGCTGGCTCGCGGCGAATCAGAACGCCGACGGCGGCTGGGGCGACACGACTAAAAGCATCTCGAACATCTCCACGTCGATGCTCATGCGGGCGGCGTTCGCCCATGTGGATGACCATTCCCATCGCGAGACCGTTGAAAGACTTGAATCGTACTTGAACGAGACGTGCGGCCGCACGCCGGCCGAGCGGGCCGAGGCAATCCGCAAACGCTACGGCAAGGACCGCACGTTCAGCGTGCCGATCCTGATGACGGCGGCCCTCGCCGGCCTCGTGCCGTGGAGCGAAGTGCCGCGGTTGCCGTTCGAGTTGGCCTGCCTGCCGCAGAGTTGGTACCGCTTCGCGGGGCTGCCGGTGGTGAGCTACGCGCTGCCGGCCCTCATCGCCATCGGACAGTGCGTCCACCACCACCGCGGGTCGTGGAGCCTCGTTCGACCGTTCGCGAAAGGATTGAGCCTGAAGGTGCTGCGGCGCATCCAACCGTCGAGCGGCGGCTACCTGGAGGCGACACCGCTGACCGCGTTCGTGACGATGAGCCTCGCGAGCATCGGGAAGTCGGATCACGCGGTCGTGAAGGAAGGCGTGCGCTTCCTCGTGAACTCGGTGCGGCCGGACGGTAGCTGGCCGATCGATACGAACCTGAGCATCTGGGTCACGACGCTCTCTGTGAACGCCCTCGCGGCGGCCGGCGATCTCGAATCGCTACCCGATAAGGAGAAGTTGCTCGCGTGGCTGCTCGCCCAGCAAACGAAGGAGCGGCACCCGTACACGGGCGCGGCCCCCGGCGCCTGGGGCTGGAGCGACGAGCCCGGCAGCGTCCCCGACTGCGACGACACACCGGGGGCGCTGATCGCGGTGCGAAACCTGACGACGGTCGAACATCGCCCGAAGATGATGCCCGGATTGAGATGGATCGCCCGGCTACAGAATCGAGACGGCGGTTGGCCAACGTTTTGTCGCGGATGGGGCAAACTCCCCTTCGACCGTAGCGGAGCCGACCTGACCGCTCATTCTTTACGGGCATTCGATGCGTGGTGGGGCGAAGGACACCCTTCGCCTGTACCCTACAAGCCAAGGTGGGATCCAAATTCAAAAGCTCCTCCAGAATGGTACGAACTGTTTTGGCTATGCATTCTGCGGGTTTATGACGCATTGAATTATCTAGCCCGCCAGCAGCGACCCGATGGCTCCTGGCTGCCGCTCTGGTTTGGCAACCAGCACGCGCCGGACGACATCAACCCCGTCTACGGCACGGCCCGTGTCCTCGCGGCGTATCGCGATCTGGACTTGAAGGACTCGCCCGAATGCCGGCGCGGCGTCGAGTATCTGCTAAGCGTCCAGAACGCTGACGGCGGCTGGGGCGGGGCGAAGGATTGCCCGTCCAGCGTGGAGGAGACGGCCGTCGCCGTTGAAGTGCTGCTCGACCTGACCGACGGCCCCGCCGTCGAGCGCGGCGTTCAGTGGCTCGTCGAAGCCGTCGAATCGGGCCGCTTCCGGGAGCCGTCGCCGATCGGCTTCTACTTCGCGAAGCTCTGGTACTACGAAAAGCTCTACCCGATCATCTTCACCGTCGCCGCGCTCGGCCGGGCGCGGCGGAAGTTCGCTACTTGAGCGGGCGGATGCGCTCGGCCGTCACCCATTCGTCCCAGGTGTCGCCCCAGCCGACGTAGTGGATGTAGGTCCGGTTGCCGTCCTTCTTCAGCACCGTGGCCGGAAACCAGGTGCCGCCCCAGAGGACTTCGATCTCGGCCTTCATCGCCCCGGCCATCGCCCGCTCGTTCAACCAGTTCTCCGGGATCGCCCGCAACTTGTCCTCGGCGATCTCGACCTTGCGCTTGTGGGTGTAGTCGTAGAACTGGACGACGGCCTTGCCGTCCGCGCCGCCGACGACGCGGCCGGACCGCGTCACACGGCCATCGGGGGCGAGGACAAACTCGCCGAGCGGGAACTTCACGCCGTCGAGCTTCGGCTTCTTCGTCGCGGCCGCGAGCTTGAACTTCCCGTCGAAGCCGAACGAGGTGTAGCCGTGCTTTTGGCGTTCGAGCGAAGCCATCGACTTGCCGACGTCGCCGGCGAGTTCGTCGAGCGTGACGACGCCATCGGCGTTGGCGTCCGCGAAGGTGTCGCCGACGAAGGCGTCGATCACCGCCTGCGTGAAGGTCCAGTTGTTCGTGGACACCATCGACTCGTTCGACGACGTGAGGATCGCGGCCTCGACGCCGGCGGCCTTCAGGTCCTCGGCCGCCTTCGCCAGCCCGCCGGCGAAGCAGCAGTCCGCGAGGAAGAGCACCCTCTTACCTTGGAAGTTCTCGCGGATCATCTTCGAGACGTCGGTCGCGAGCAGGCCGGTGCGGTCCATCAGTTGCGGCTTGAGGTCGTAGTTCGCGAGGCAGACGCCGGACTTGTGCGGCATCCCGTGGCCGCAGTAGTAGAAGACGAAGATCGCGTCCTTCTCCGCTTTCGGCGCGATCTCGCGGATGGCGCGGCGGACGCCGGAGTAGGTCGTCTGCTCGTCGAGGAGCAGTTTCATGTTCGCGGCCGGCACGCCGCGGGCGCGGAGGGTGTCGTAGAGTTCCTCGTCCTTGCGGTCCTTCGTCGGGAAGCCGGAGATGAAATTCCCCGGCCATTGCAGGACGCCCGCGATAACGACGTAGGTCTTCGCGGGTTGGAAATCGAGGTCGGCGGCGCCGGCACCGGGAACGAAGAGCGCGACGGCGGCGAGGGCGAAGAATCGCATCGGACGGTCTCCAAGAATGGATCGGCGAGCCGCCGAGTGGATCTCGCTCCACCCGGCGGCTCACGCCGCTCGGCGCTCGATTGTTATTTCCCCGGCGGGAGGATCGGCTTGAACTCGCCCTTCTTCTT
>CAYVRB010000293.1:0-7510 GCA_964453375.1 uncultured Alcaligenaceae bacterium | reverse complement strand
AAGGACGAGGGTGGGTGTGTAGCGGGAAGGGCGCAACGGGTGGGTAACGGCAACAAGACTTCCTAAGTCCGGCTTCGACTTCGGAAGTCGGCGAGCGTATCGACTTCCGAAGTCGAAGCCGGACTTCGGAAGTCATGAAACGACGCGGCCGGCGCGAGGGGGAGATCGCGCCGGCCGGGGGAACTGTCGGGGGACGTGGCGGGTCGGGGGGACCGGCTTGGGGGAGTGCGGGGGGAGTTGCCTCGGCCTTCGCGATCCGGCTCGCGTCTGACCCGCCGCGAGCCGGGCCGCGAAGACGGACATCACATCGCACGGCGCGTGCCAATCGGGATTTTGCTTCAATCGCGGTGCGACCCGCGCGGCGGGGCAAACTGGCGAAGGCGCCCCGGCCGCGGACCGGCAATTCCGATGCGACAAGTTGCAAAACGGCCAGCCCGCGCAGCCCGCACAGCTTCCCCCGGCGTCAAATTGCGCTTGACTTGGCGCGGAAAAACAGCGACGAATGATGGTAGAGGATTTGGTTCATCCGGCCCCGGCGGCGATCGCCTCCGCGGCCGACTCGCGACGGACGATGGTTTTATCTCCGGCTCTCCCCCGAGTCGGACCGACACCCACGGAGTTGCTCCCCCCATGCGCCTCTACTCGTGCGATGTCTGTGGCAAGACCTTGGATCCCGCCCTCGAGCCTCGCTTCACTTGGAAGGTGAACGGCGGACCCGCCCTCGCCGACGACGAGCCGACGGTGCTCGAAGGCGACGACGAATCCGACACCGACAGCGTGGAAGAGATGGACGAACTGCTCGGCGAACGCGAGACGCGCGACGACGACGAGTCCGATACCGACGGCGAAACGCTCGAGATGCACCCGCTGGGCGTCCACCGCGCCTTCGACGTCTGCGGCGGCTGCTACGCGAAACTCGCCCGCGACCCGCTCGGCCGCGAAGCCCGCAAATCGGCGCGGCCGTACAGCCGGAACTGATCGGCCGATTCAGATTGGCACCGGCGACCCCGGCCGGTTACACTTCCATCGCGACCGCCCGACGACGTCGGTCGCGACTCCCATTTTCCCATTCGAGTGCCGTCATGCCCGCGAAGCTGGTCTGCGCGGAATGCCAGTGCGTCTTCGATCCCGTCGAACGCGGGGGCCGGATCGCGTGCCCGCAATGCGGAGCGGCGGCGAACGCGTTCGAGCCGATCATCGAACCGGAATCGGCCCTGCCGGTCGCCCGCCGCGCGCGGCCGAAGGACGACGATTCCGACGACCGGCCGATTCGACCGCGACGCCGGCGACGAGAGGAAGACCGGGACGACGAACCCGAGCCGCGCGATTCCTCCAGCCTGTGGATCATCCTGGGCGTGATGGCGTTCTTCGCGCTGGCGATCGGCGGGCTGGGATACATCGTCTGGTCGCGCGCCGCCGCGCCGAACGGCGGCCCCGTCGCGGCGCAGCCGAACGAGCGGATCGCGGACCCCGCGCCGCCGAACCCGATTCCGCCGCCGCGACCCAAACCGATCCCAAACCGGGGTGATTTGAAAGAGCCTCTCGACCGCGTCCCGGCTCCCAGACCCGACCCTTTCGTCCTCCCGCCAACGAAGCCGAGACCGAATCCGAACGAGAAGAAATCGTCGCCCGATCCGGTCAATCCCCGAACGGAGATCCGCCCGGCCGAAGTTCCGCCGCCCATGCCGTTCGTCCCGAATCCTCCGCCGGGCTTCGTGCCGGCGCCCGCGCCCAAACCGGCCAGACCGATCCGGTTCCCCGCCGTCGAACCACTACCGATCGAAGCCAAGCACGACGTGAAGGACCGGCGCACCCTGACGCTGCCCGGCGAAGTCGCGGCCGTCTGCATTGGCGGCGGCGGGCGGTTCGTCTGCTTCCACTTCGAGAAGCTCCGGCAGATCGGCATCTTCGACATGACCGTCGCCAGGATCGCGAAGTACCTTCCCGTGACCGGCGACGGCATCGCGATGGCGGCCGGCATGGACCGCCTCGTGGTTTACGACCGCAACGCCGACGTCTTCGTGCGCTGGAACCTGCGCACCTTCGAGAAGGAAGCGACGCTGTCGAACCCGACGGGCAAGCCGGCTAGCCGCCTGTTGATGGGCGCGGCCTCGGCCGGGCCGCTGGTCCTCGTGCCGAAGACCGACCCGAACGGCTGGGGCGGCGGCGAAACGGCCTTCGTCGACCCCGTCAGCTTCAAGCTCTACGACGTGGCAAACCCGTTCAAGAACACCGGCCGGGCGCCGAACTGGAACGCGGCCACCATCTCCGACGACGGCCAGTTGATCGTCGGACCGATCGGATGGGGGAGTAACGGCGAATTCCTCTTCTTCCGCCCCGGCAACCCGCCGGACTCCCAGACGGTTCCGGGGATCCACGCCGCGACGGCGCGACCGTCGTCCGACGGGCGCTTCGTCTACTCCGTCTCGACGACGCACACCGCTAGTGGCACGTTGGTCCCGGCCGCCGGCGGAATCGCCGCTGAAGTTGTCGTCCCCTCATTTCAACGGAACCTCGTCTTCCGAGCCTTTAATCGCAACACCGGGCCGGGCGGGGCGTTTCCCCCCTTCCACGACCGTGCTGCCGACGAAGAACTCGATTTCAAATTCTACATGGAAGGGCAGCCGTCCCCGTTCGTGACTTGGACCCGGCAGGTCGCGCCGGTGAAGGCGAATCGGTACAACCCGAACGCGACGGTGACGGTGGACCAGCGCTACTTCCTCGTGCCGGACGCCAAGCTGCTCGTGATCCTGTCGAGTTCAAACGACAAGCTGTTCCTGCACAGCTTCGATGTCGACGAAGAGCTCGAAAAATCGGGCATTGACTACCTATTTGTCGCGTCGCGCCCGCCGGCGGCGCTCTTCGGCAAACCGTTCTCGTACCCGATCGAGGTGAAGTCGCGCAAGGGCGGCGTGAAGTACAAGCTGGAGAGCGGGCCGGACGGAATGAAAGTCGCGGCCGACGGCAAGCTGACGTGGGCGGTGCCGCGGGACGCCGAACCGGCGAGCGTGCTGCTGACGATCTCGGACGCGTCCGGCCGGGAAGTCTTCCACAACTTCACGCTCGAACCGGTCAAGGACGAACCGATGGCGGCCGCCGTCCCGATTCCGCCGGAGGTCGCCGTGACGGTGCGGCCGCCGGTCATTCCGAATCCGATCCCGGCCGTACCGTCGATCTTCGAAGTGTCGACGAAGGTCTTTCCGCTGACGCCGACGAAGGCCGAGGACGGGGCCGAGGTGAAGTTGCCCGGCGAGGTCGACGGGGCCTGCGCGGCCGGCGGCGGGCGGTTCCTGATCCTCCACATTCCGTCGGCGAAGCAGTTGGCGATTCTCGACCTCTGCGAGGGGAAGGTCGCGAAGTACCTCCCGCTGGCGGAGGAGAAGGTCCTGTTCGCGGCCGGGATGAACAAGCTGTTCGTGCTGAATCCGTCCGCGAACGTTCTTCAGCGCTACGACCTGACGACGTTCGAGAAAGATCTGACTACCGCAAACCCGGTCGACGGCGCCCCGTATTCGCTGACAATGGGCCACGCGTCCGAAGGGCCGTTGCTCGTCGTGACCGGCGGTGTCCAAGGCTGGACCAACAAGCACGCCTTCCTGAACGCGAAGACGCTCCGGCCGATTGATCTCAAAGCGCCAGCCGTGCCGGCAACGACCTTGCGGTTCTCCGAGGGGCCGGTCCGCGTTTCGTCCGACGGCCGCGTCTACGGCTTCTGGCGGGCCAATCTGTCCCCGACCGGGCTGGACTGCTTCGTCCTCGGGGACGACGGCGGCACGGCCGTCTACCGCGAGCACACCACCGCCGGCGCGATCCTGCCTGGCGCGGACGGTACGCTCCACACCGCCACCGGCCTCTACACGCCGCAGTTGAAGCCGATCGATCGCGCCGCCCCCACCGGGATGCCGCGCGGCCTCGCCACGATCCGCGTCCCGGCCGCGCACGGCCCCTTCTACCTCGAAATCGACCACAACGCACGCGCGGGACTCCTGCCGAAAACGCGCCCCCCGAAGGGCGCGACAGGCGGCGCCGAACCCAAAGAACCGGCGGGCATCATCGCCGTGAAAATGATCGGCGAACTCGCGCCCTTGACGACGCTCAACAAGGCCGCGGGGTTCGTCGCTTCCACGACGAGAAACTTGACCGACACGTTCGGGCGGCTCCCCGGCCTGCAATTCTACGACCGCTTTCACTACGTCCCGGCGGCGAACGTCCTGGCGGTCATCGACACCGCGAAAACGTCGGTCTTCTTCACGCGGTTGAACGTGAAGGAGAAGCTCGCGGCGTCGGGAACGGATTACCTGTTGGCGTTCGGCAAACCGCCCGCCACCGTGCGCGGAACGAAGTTCGCCTACGCGCCGGAGGTCTGGTCGAAGGCCGGCGGCATTAAATTCAGAGTGGAGGCCGGCCCCGAGGGGATGGCCGCCGACGCGGCGGGCCTGACGTGGAACGTGCCGAAGGATTCGCCCCTCGGCACGGTCGATGTGATCCTGCTCGTGTCGAACGCCGCCGGGAGGGAGACGTTCCATACCTTCAAGCTGTCGATCGTCGAAGCGAAGTGATTGCCGTTCGACTCCCGAAGTCGGAGTTGGAATTCGGAAGTCGAGGCCCTTGCCGAGCGACGGTTATTCCCTTGAGATCGTTCACTTCGCGAACGCGGCGAACGCGTCCGCCACCTGGCCGCCGGCGGCATCGCCGGTGTGGACGTACAGGCCGTAGCGCAGCTTCAGGTGCTCCCCCTTTGCGAGTTTCACGAGGTCGGTCTTGCCCTTGAGGGCGGGGAATTGGGAGCCGGCGCGGCCGAAGGGGTTCGCGGCCATGAGGCCGTAGGCGCGGGTGTGCCACGCGGATTGCGGCGCGTTCTTCGGGTCGTCGAAGATCGCGAGGCCGACCGGCTTGCCGCCGACGGTGCCGCTGTAGTCGTGCCAGGCGGCGAACTTCCCCCACATCGGCAGGTTGTCCTTGGCCGGCGCCTTCGCGGTCGATCCGTCGACGCTCGTGACGACGCCGTTGCCGGTCTTGTTCTGGATCTCGTCGCTGACGCGCACGCCCATCGAGCCTTCCTTCGTGTCGCCGAAGGTGATGGGGCAGACGCTGGCGTGCAGGTCGATGTCGAGGACGAGGAGGTAGCCGGCGGAGAGCGCGCGGGCGGAGATCACGCGCGTCTCGTCGAGGATGTTCGCGCCGTCGGGCGTGCGCCATTCGTTGCGCGTGGTGACGGTACCGCCCTTCGCCTCGCCGACGTCGACGCAGACGATGCGTCCGTGGCCGGCCGACTCGGCCCAGAAGTCCACGCCGTGGACGCGCTTGTCGGCGGACTTCGTCTTCATGTCGATCCCTTCCGGGATCACGTCGCCGTGGCAGAACCAGGCCGACTTCTGGTGAAAGTGGTCGGTGGTTTCGCCCTTCACGCTGCGGACCATTGGCCAGTGGCGCGTGACGCAGGTGCCGTCCGGCGCGTTGAGCGGGTAGAAGAACGGCTTCGCCAGCGGCTTCGTGCCGTCGCCCTTCTCGACCTGGACGGTGCCGGCGTAGCGATACTTCGCGATGAGATGGTCGCCGGCCTTGATTTCGAGATCGGTATCGGTCTTCGCGATCGCGATGTCGGCGGCCGACGCGGGCAAAGCGACGATCGAGAGAACCAGGAATGCTCGAAGCATGGGAGTTGTCCTGACGGCGGGATTTCGGCGAGCGGGGGGCATAAGCCCCCTGATTCTTGTATAAGGTTTATTGAGAATCAGGGGGCTTACGCCCCCCGCTCGCCAAAGCGCTCGACCCGATTCATCCCGATCCATGACTTCCCCGCACGGCCGGTTCGCGGCCATCGACTTCGAGACGGCCGACTACGGGGCGGACAGCGCCTGCGCCGTGGCCGTCGTCGTCGTCGACGGGCTGGAGATCGTGCGGACGGTGTCGCACCTCATCCGGCCGCCGCGCCAACAGATGGTGTTCACGCACATCCACGGGCTGACGTGGGAGCACGTGAAGGGCGCGCCGGCGTTCGGCGAACTCTGGCCGACGGTGGCGAAGGAACTCGACGGCGTCGAGTTCCTGGCGGCGCACAACGCGCCGTTCGACCGGAACGTGCTGCGCGCCTGCTGCGCCGCGGCCGGGCTGCCGGAGCCGCCGCACCGGTTCCAGTGCACCGTGCAACTGGCGCGCAAGACGTGGAAAGTGTTTCCGACGAAGCTGCCGGACGTCTGCCGGTACCTGAACCTGCCCTTGAAGCATCACGATGCGGAATCGGACGCGACGGCGTGCGCGAAGATCGTCATCGCGGCGCGCCGGGCGGCGGCGATTCCTTCGTCGTTGCGGCGTCGATCATGATTCGACTTGTTCGCGCGTCGTTTCCGGGAGCGAGTCCCAGGACACGCGGTAGCTCGCGTCGAGCGGCGCGGTCACGTAGCGGCCCGGTTCGAGGAAGAGCGGCATGTCGGGAACGGCGTCGCCAACGGCGAACGGCTCGACGTAGGCGGTGAGCGATTCGTCCGCGTCGTAGGCCGCCGCGATCAACGGTTTGCCGGCCGGCCGCGCGCCGAACGGTTCGCCGACGAGTTCATCCCAAATCGCCTGATGGATGCCGTCGGGGTCGCGGCGCGTCGGCGGGAATGGATCGACGACGAGCACGTGGATACCGTGGTTCAGGAATTTCACGATCTTGGTCGTGAACTCGCGGATGGCCTTTTTACTGTCCTTGTTGCCGGGCGACACGAACTCGACGATGGCGACGACGCGGCCGCGATTCTTGCGGATCGTCAATCGATTGGCTCGTCGGGCGTAGCGGGCCGCTTCGGTGGCGACCTTTCCCTGCAAACGAGCCTTCGGGGGCGCGTCGGCCACCGCCAAGCCCACCGGCGACGGATCGAGTTGATACGCGACGATGTCCGGCTCCGGTCCGTTCACGCGCTGGTCGGCCCGCGCGTAGTAACCTTTCGGCAGGATCCCGGCGTTCAATCGCCGGCGCAATTCGATGACCCAATCCTCGTGGAAATCGTGGTACGTTCCCGAATCGACTCGCGTCCAGTCGTGCATCGGCATCGCGGCGCCCTCCCGTGGCGATTATAATCCCCCGGCCATCCCCCCGCGAGGGCGCCATGAACGCCGCCAACGACAATCGCGTCGATTACGTCGAGTTCCCCGTTTCGGACCTGCCCGCCGCGAAGCGGTTCTACGCCGCTGCCTTCGGCTGGCCCTTCACCGACTATGGCGACGATTACGCCGCCTTCGACGACGGTCGCCTTCAGGGCGGGATCACGAGCGCGGCGGAGAAAACGACCGCGCCGCTCGTGGTGCTCTACGCGACCGACCTGGAGGCGAGCCTCGCGCGCGTGACCGCCGCCGGAGGCGCCGTCCTCAAGCCGATCTTCAGCTTCCCCGGCGGCCGGCGCTTCCACTTCGCCGACCCCGCCGGCAACGAACTCGCCGTCTGGTCGGACCAATAGCTCAACCGTAGGTCGGGCCGAGGCTTGGGGAGGCCCGACACGTTTGCTCTTGAAGTCGTGTGGTGCCTCGA
>CAYVRB010000292.1:0-7532 GCA_964453375.1 uncultured Alcaligenaceae bacterium | reverse complement strand
TCGCGTCCTTCTCGAAGTAGACCTTCGAGAGCGCCATGAGGATCTTGACGACGGCGCCGATCTGCTCGTTCGTGAAGCCGAGGTCGAAGGCGAGCTTCTGCGCCTGGAACGGCAGCAGGCCGGTCTCGGGCGACACATGCACCTTGAGGATCTTCTCCGGGTGCTTGGCGGCGACCTCCTCGATGTCCATGCCGCCCTCGGCGGAGGCCATCACCATCGGCAGGCCGACGGAGCGGTCGAGCACCATGCCGACGTAGAACTCCTTCGCCGGTTCGGCGTCGGCCTGCACGATCAGCGTGGAGATCTTCTGCCCTTCCGGGCCGGTCTGCTTCGTCTTGAGCGAATGCTTGAGCATCGCGTCGGCGACGGCCTTGGCCTTCTCCTTCGTGGGCACGAACTTCACGCCGCCGAGCTTGTCGGCGTAACCGAGGAGTTGCCCGGCGCCGCGGCCGCCGGCGTGGACCTGCGCCTTGACGACGGCCCCGCCGCCGTTGCTGAGCTGATCGAACGCGGCGCCGACCTCGTCGGCGGTCTTGCAGACGATGTGCTTCGGCACCGGCGCGCCGTACGCGGCGAGGATGTCCTTGGCTTGATATTCGTGGACTTTCATCGGCGGTTCCCATTCGCGGATTCGGTAGGAGCCGTTATAGGTTTGACGATTGACTCTTGGGAGTGGCGATGGGAATATGCGAAAGCCCCGGGACGGCCGTCCCGGGGCTTTCGCGGGAGAGGACTCCATGGAAACGTGGTTCCACTGCACCTCGCACACCTACGGCGCGTGGCTTCCCGGCGACCCGCGCGGGTTTCGCACGCGCCACCACCGCGAGCACGTCGAAGGCGATTACAAGAACCCGCCGCCACCCGGAAAATACGACTCGCAATGGGAACGGAGCAAGACGCTCCTAAAGCAATCGCCCGTTTCGCTATCGCCGCCGTGGCGCGCGGTCGTCGGCGCGGCGATGGTCGAGAAGTTGCAATCATTCGAGTTGCAATTGCTCTGCCTGAGCATGAGCGCGCAGCACTGCCATCTGCTGGCGAAGATGCCGGGCGGACCGGTGCCACGGGAATGGGTGGGGCGTGCGAAGAAGCATTCGCACTTCATCGCGAACGAAATGGGATGGACGGGGAAACTGTGGGCGGCGAAGAGCAAGCCGAACCCGATCCGGGATCGGGCGCATCAACTGAACGCTTACTACTACATCCTACGGCACGTCCGCGAAGGCGCATGGGTCTGGGATTTTCGCCGAGGAGTGATTACGCCCGAAAGCCCCGGGACGGCCGTCCCGGGGCTTTCGGAATAAGCTCAGCTTCCGCCGTGGCCGTACATGAAGAAGTCGCGCGGGCTGCGATTGAACGGATGGGTCGGGAAGACGAGCGTGCCGGGGAGCATGCCGGCGGGGGCCTGCGGGGCGCAGCCGCGGGGGCCGCACTTGTCGGTGCCGCAGTTGCCCGAGTCGCAGTCGTCCTTCTTCTTCCAGAACATGATCCGCTTGACGATCGGGTTCCAGCCGTACTGGCCGACGGTGTTGCCGGGGCCGGCGGACGTGCCGGGCGCGGCGGCGGCGGGCGGCGTGCCGAAGTCGGCGCGAACTTCGCCGGCGGCGAGCGCGGCGCACGCGGCCACCGCGAACAGGTACTTCGTCATCGTGCGTTCCTCGCAAAGGTCGTTCGGGACCGTTGGAAGTGGTATCGACCGAATAACCGGCACAACACGAATCAAAATCGCAAGGTCGGCGAGTTCAGCGCCGGAAGGCGGCCACGAACGTGAGGACGACGCAGCAGACCGTCGTGATGAAGCAGCTCACCGACGCCGTCGTGAGCCACGGGCCGGCCGGGTTCTCGCCGACGGAGACGCGCGGCAGGGTCGACCGCAGTTCCCGTTCCAACTCTTCCCGCAGGCGCTGGTCGGTCAGCAGCAGCTTGATCGTGACGTGGCTGAAGACGGAAAACGTGGCGGTCTCGACAAGCGGCCGGTCGTCGCTCCAGAGATTGCCGGTGCGCTTCGCGTCGATCCCGAGCTTCGCGAGCGCGCGCCCGATGGCGTCGTCGGCGGCCGGCGGATGGACGTTGTACACCGCGAGGCTCTGCCGCCGCGAGCGCAGCGTCAGGTATGTTCCCCCGCCAACCAAGAACAAGTACGCGAGCGGCGTGATCGCGCCGGCGAGCTGCGCGTTCGCCCAGGCGTTCTGCAGCTCGGCGAAGCCGCCCCGCCGGAACGCGTTCGCGTTCGTCGCCGTCAGGCTCAGCATCATCCCCGCGCAGAGGATGAACCCGCCGATCCCCGACAGCAGCCCGACGAAGTCCCACGCGCCGGACACCACGACGGGGCGCTCGCCGCGATTGACGGCCCCGAGCCAGAAGAGATAGAGCGTCAGCGGCGTGAAGCAGAGGATGCCCCCGGCGGCGAGAAACGGCAATTCCTGTTGCAAGGGGGCGACCTCGCGGAGCGAACGGGAAACTCATTCTACGAGCTATCGCCAGCGGAACAGCTTGAGCGCCAGCGCGAAGCTCGCGAGGCCCCACGCCGTCAGGATCAGGCACGGCTGCACGATCGCGCCGAACCCGCCGCCGTCGTTCATCACGGCGCGCAGGCCGTTGTTGAGTGCCGTCAGCGGCAATGCCTGCACGAACCATTGCATCTCCGCGGGGAACCGCTCCGCGGAGAAGAACACGCCGGAGAACAGATACATCGGCAGCATCACCGCGTTCATCAGCCCGGAAATCGTCTCGATCGTGCTCGCCCGGGAGGCGATCATCAAGCCGATCCCGGCGAAGCTGAATCCACCGACCGCCATCATGGCCAGCAACGCGAGCGGATCGCCATAGACTCGGATGCCGAAGAAGCGCCAAGCGAAAGTCATCAGGATCGCGATTTCGACGAACGTGAACACGAGCCGGCTGATCATCAGGCTCAGCATGAAGTCGCCCTTGTTCATCGGCGTCGCGAGGTAGCGTTTGAGAAGTTTCCGAACGCGCATGTCCACGATCACGAAGCCGACGCCCCAGAGGCCGCCCCCCATCAAGTTGAGGCCGACGAGGCCGGGGATCAGGAAGTCGATGTAGCGCCCGCCCGTTTCCTCGGACACGCTCTCGGTCGGCCTCGCCGCGTTCGGAATGCTGTCGCGGAGCAACAAATTGTCGACCGCGTTCCGCGCGAGTACGGCTTCGGGACGGTTCGGTTCCACCAGGAAATCCGGTACGCCGCCCGTCGCGGCCGGGGTCACCACGAGATCCGTCCGGGCCGAGCGCATCCGATTGCGGCAAGTCGCCCCGTCCGCGAGGGTGAACTTCAGCCGTTCGTCCTTCGCCAACTGGTCGCGGATCGACTCCGCCGCCGCGCTTCCGCCGGGGCCATCCGTCACGATGTCCACGCGAATGCTTTCCACCGGCCGGCTCTTGAAGGCCCAGCCGAGGATGAACGCGAGGATGAGCGGAAAGCCGTATACCCAAAACACGGCCACCGGCTCGCGGTAGAACTCGCGGAAGCGGGCGACCGTCAGGTTCCAGAGCGCGGCGGAGTTCACCGTCATTTGACACCATCGTCGCGGAGGTGGCGGCCGGTCAGAGTCACGAACACGTCCTCCAGCGTCGCCGTGCGGGTCGTCAGCGCCACCAGTGGAAGCGAATGCGTCCGACAGAAGTCCATCAGAGACGGTAGCGCCAGGTGCGGCTCCCGCACGGCGAGCGCGTGACCCTCCCCTTCCGCCCGCAGTCCCTGCGCCGTCGGAAGCGATTCGCACTCTTTCCGCAGTCCATCCGGGAACTCGCCGTCGATTCGGAACTCGATGACGTGCTCGCCGCCGAGGTTTAGGATCAGTTCGCGCGGCGACCCCTGCGCGATGATCTTGCCGTGGTCGATGATCGCGATCCGGTCGCAGAGTCGCTCGGCTTCGTCCATGTAGTGCGTCGTCACCACGACGGTGCGGCCGTCGCGCTGGAGTCCTCGAATGACTTCCCACAGGGAACGGCGGGACTGCGGATCGAGGCCGGTGGTCGGTTCGTCCAGGAAGAGCAGTTCGGGTTTGCCGACGAGGGCGCACGCCACGGCGAGGCGCTGCTTCTGCCCGCCGGAGAGCTTCTCGACCCGCGCGTTCGCCTTCTCCTCCAGCGAGACGGAGCCGATGGCGTCGTCCACCGTCAGCCCGTCGCGATAGAAGGAGCGAAAGAGCGTGACGGTTTCGCGGACCGTGAGCTTGTCGGAGAGGCGCGTCTCCTGGAGCGAGATGCCGATCCGTTCCCGCAGGGCGCGTTCGTCGCGTCGCCAGCTCAGGCCGAGGATTTCGACCTCGCCGTCGGTCGGGTCGAGCAGGCCTTCGAGGATTTCGAGCGTCGTCGTTTTCCCCGCGCCGTTCGGGCCGAGCAGGCCGAAGCACTCGCCGGCGGGCACCTCCAGATCGAGGCCGCGCACGGCCTCGACCGGCGGCTTGCCGGGATAGGTCTTCACGAGCTTTCGACACTGGATCGTGGGGGACATTCCGCCGATTATATGGGCCGACGGCGGGCTACTTCCACCAGCGCACGAGCGCGTCGATCCGGCCGCGCACGCGGGGATCGGTTTCGGCCGCCGTGTCGATGCGCCGGCATTCGTCCGCCGTCAGCGCGAAGCTCAGGGCCACGTCGTCGCCGCCGGCGAACTCGAACGTGGCGGTGCGGAAGAAGTCCTCCGGGAACTTCTCCGCGCGGAAGAACCGCGCGAGGAGGTCCAGCAGGTTGTCGTTCCGGAAGCTCGTGGCCGCGGTGCGGAAGTTGTACAGCCCGACCGGCGGGGACAGCAGCCAATCGAGTCCGCGCCGGGGGACGTAGGGCAGCGTGTCGGACACGGTTTCGCGGCGGCGTTCGCCCTCGCTGACGCCGTCGCGGATCTGGACGACGACGACTTTGGACGCGTGCGCGCGGACCCAGTCGATGTTGTTGAAGAGCCACGCGGAGGCGATGCCGACGCCGAAGTTGTCGTAGTACCCGGCGTCGACGACCTTGCGCGGGGGATTGGTGGGCAGTTCCGCCGCCGGCATGACGTAGGGGAAGCTCGCGCTCATGCGCGCCGCCGTGCCGAGTTGGAACGACTCGTGCGCCTCCGGGAAGAGCTTGAAGAATTCGAGCCCCTCGCGGGACAGGAGGTTGTCGGGGTTGTCGAACGGCGGCGCGCCGCGGAGATCGGGCGCGCGGTTCTCCAGCACGTTCGTGAAGTCCAGGTTGCTGATGAAGAGCTGCCGGCCGTCCTCCACCAGCATCGGGGAGAAGACGAGCGAGGGGCGCCAGCCGGCCCGTTCGCCGGCGTGCAGCCCCGCGAACGTCGCGCGCATCGTCCCGTGCAGGTACGACTCCCACGCGGCTTCGATCGCCCGGCCGCGATCGTGCCAAAAGTAGCCGGGCACGAGCAGCGAGGGAAGGTCCGGCATCACGATCGCGTTCGCCACCGGCGTCAGGAAATCCTGCCGGATGTTGTTGTTCAATCGCTGGCGATCGGTCAGCAACGCCAGGTCCGCCGCCGGCATCGCCACCAGCGGATCGTACGCGGCCATGCCCGCTTGCTTCGGGTCGATCAATCGGCGGATCGGGTATTCCGGCCGCGGCGTCGGCACGGTCGAAGCCCGATTCACGCCCGCGCCGCCCGGCGCCGGCGGCAGCAGGCCGCCGACGTAGTACCCCGCCGCGATCATGCCGCCCGACGCGCCCGACACCAGCCGCACGTGGTACGGGAACGCGATCCCCTCCCGCTCGAACGCCTCCTCCAGTTCCGTCAGCACCTTCATCGTCCACGCCGCGGCGCGCGACCCGCCCCCGCTCACGCAGACCAGCGCCACCGGCCGCTTTCCGACCCCCGTTCCCGGACCGAGATCGGACGCGGCGAGCATCGGCGACCGCAGCGCCGTCCGCGCCCGCTTCCGATAGTGGGACACCAGGTCGAGCGGCTTCGAGTAGTCGAGCTTCGCGAAGCGCAGCTTGTACACGACGCCGGAGCCGAGCATCAGCAGCAGCGCGACGAATTGGATCAGCCCCGGCGCGGCGACGAAGTACGAGAAATACGTGTGCGCGAGCAGCAGGAGGTGGACGAGGAAGGAGATGCCCGACGCCGGGCAGAAATTCCGCCGCAGGCGCGGCACGACGAACCATCCGAGGTAGAAGACGGACACCAGCGCGCCGGTGAGGAAGTAGGCCCCGAACACGGGGAAATACGGGCGCATCCGGTTCGAATAGCGGCTCTCGAAATTCCGGTGGTAGTACTGTTCGGCGGTGATCGTGCGTTCGTCCGGCGCCAGCGTTCCCGCGGCGACCTTCGCGACGTATTCGCCGCGGGCGGCCCCCTTGCCCCAGCCGGCGGTTTGCACGAGGGATTCGCCGCACTCGGCGGCGAGCCGGTTCCCCTCGGGATGGTGGAGCATCGTCGCGGCGAGCGCCGCCGTGCCGAGATAGCCGCAGAGGATCCCGAGCGGCAACAGCGGACTGCGCGGGATCGGCGCGGGCGGAGCCGTGCGCACCGCGACGGGGCCGGCCGGGCGGCGCCAGGAGTGGAAGACGACGTACCAGACGCCGATGCCGGCGGCGAACGCGAGCATCCAGAGGGACGTGCCGCAGAGGACCGCGGCCGAATAGCGCACGACCGTGAACGCGTGGGCCGGATCGTAGCGCATCCGGCCGCCGTCGAATTCGCCCTTCCGGTATCCGTCGGCCGCGCGGATCGGCGGCTGGATTTCGCAGAACGGTGCGCGGTCCTGGGTGAAGTTCGTCGCCATCGGTTCGAAGAGATAGCCCGCGAGGAAGACCTGCCAGACGACGGCGCCCAATCCGAGGCCGATCGAGAATTGCCGGGCTTTGCGGGGCCGCCAGAAGAGGTGGACGATGCCGAACGCCTTCGGGTGGCGGAACAGGATCGCCACGACGAAGCCCAGGATCAGGGGCAGCACCAACGACACGCCGAAGCCGGTGAGAAAGACGCCGAACGCGTTCTCGCTCCAAACGCGATGGAACCGATCGAGGAGGTTCGTCATGGTGCGCTCGCGGAGATGATCGAGGCGACGGACGACCGCGAGTATACGGCCGGCCATCGGTCGATGCGAGCGGAAAGAAATGGCTTACACGAGCATAAGTTCCCGGCCGCGCGTCCAGGTGCGCTCCGCCGGGGCGGACCGCACGACCTCGTGGTACAGCGTGTCCCGCTCCACCGGCACGCGGCCCGCCTCCTCGATCAGCCGGCGGAGCTGCGCGACCGTCAGTTCCTGCGGCGAATCGCTGCCGGCGGCGTGGTAGATCGTCTCGTGCACCACCGTGCCGTCGATGTCGTCCGCCCCGTAGCTCTGCGCCACCTGCGCGATGTTGATCGTGAGCATCTGCCAGTAAGCCTTCACGTGCGGGAAGTTGTCCAGCATCAGGCGCGCGATCGCCATCTGGCGGAGGTTCATGATCCCCGACGGCTTCGGAATGTTCGCCCCGAGCGTGTTGTTCTCCGGGTGGAACGCGAGCGGGATGAACGTCTGGAATCCGCCGGTTTCCTCCTGAAGCGAACGCAACTTCAACAGATGGTCGATGCGATG
>CAYVRB010000291.1:0-7554 GCA_964453375.1 uncultured Alcaligenaceae bacterium | reverse complement strand
CACGCCGCGCGCGGGTCCGTCGCCGCTGCGCGCGGGCCGGTCGGCTCGTCCGGCTGCGTGTCGTGCGCGGCGTGCGCCTGCGTATCCGCTCCGCCGGTCGCGGGCGGCGGGGGCGGCCGGCGCGGCGCGCGAAGCGGTTCCCTCAGGGGTTCCCCGACGGCGGCCGCGTCCAGCAACTCGATCACCTCGGCGGCGGACGCGGGGCGATCGTCCCGGTCCTTGGCCAGCAATCGCGACGCCAGCGACGCCAGCGGCGCCGGCACCGCCGGATTGCGGATCGCCGCCGACGGCGGCACGTGGTTCGCCAGCGCCGCGAAGACCGTCATCGTCGATTCGCCGGGGAACGCCAGTTCGCCCGTGAGCATCATGTAGAGGACGCAGCCGAGGCTGAAGAGGTCGGTGCGGGCGTCCAATGAATCGCCGCGCGCCTGTTCGGGCGACATGTACCACGGCGTGCCGACCACCGTGCCGATGGTCGTCAGCCCCGGCTCGGCGCCGCTGCGGCGCGCCAATCCGAAATCGAGCAGCCGCACGCGCCGGAACTCGCCGGTGTCGGGTTCGGTTTCGAGCCAGACGTTCGCGGGTTTGACGTCGCGGTGGATCAGGCCGCGGCGGTGGACGTCCGCCAGCCCGCCGGCGACCTGCCGCGCGATCCGCAGCGCCGTCGGCACGTCGAGCGGCGGGCCGCGCTCCAGCCGTTCCTGCAGCGAGTGCCCCGCGAGCATCTGCATCGTCAGGTAGGGCGTCTCGCCGACGACGCCGACCTGGTGGATCGTGACGACGTGGTCCGACGACAGGGCCGCGACGGCGCGCGCCTCGCGCAGGAACCGTTCGCGGTAATCGCGGTCGGCGGCGAAGCGCGGATGCAGCACCTTGAGGGCCACGGTGCGCTTGAGGATGCGATCCTCGGCCTCGAAGACGACGCCCATGCCGCCGCGGCCGAGGACGCGCAGCACCCGGAAGTCGCCGAAACGGCCGATCTCGTCCGGCGCGCGCGGAGGGTCCAGGAACGGAAACTCCACCGTCGCCGTCGGACTTTTCTTCGAACCGAAGATGATCGAATTGGAAAGGTCGTCGTCTTCGTCGTCGGAGGTGGTCATGTTCGCGTCCCCCGCCCGTGCCCGGGAAACCGTCCTACCACCAGCGTACCGGCGCATCGGGGGCCGTGTCCAGCAATCGCCATCGGGATTTATTTCCCCGTCTTCAGGAATTCCTTGATGCTGCCCAGGATCGCGTCGCGGTCGGGCACCTTCGTCGCATTTGTTCGCGAGGATTCAGAGCAATCCCCACCGCAAATGCTCGATCTCAGTTTCAAACGGGCCTATGCGAGTCGGAGGTAAGTATTGCATAATCCGGTTCGAGATATGGTGGTTATCGCCTACTTCCTGGCAAGCGTCACGATCAGCCCGGAAGCGAGCGAGAGAACCGCGCCGACCAGGAGCATGATCACCGACCAACGACGAGCGTCCCAAGTTTCGACCTGTTTGATATGTTCGTCGAGTCGCTGTCGTGAAAGTGCCAATTCCCGCCGAATATCGGCGATGGCATCCTTGAGCATTGCGTAGTCGGACTGGACCGTGATTCCATCGCGCGCCAGGTCTTGAGTTTCCTTTCGCAGGTTGTCAATGCGTTCGGATTGCAAGGCGATTTCCTGCCGCATGTCGTGAACGTATTCCGGCTTCGGGGGCATCACTCACTCCCCACTAGTTCCGGCGACGTCGATGGGCCTATGCGAATTCGCGTTGCGTTTTGGAGGAGGTCCCCCCAGAGACGAATGAACCGTCGTCGCGCCCGATCCGGAGGGGTTAACTCGGCAGGCTCGAATGCCTCACTCACTTCCCCAGTCCAATCGCGAATCGACAAAGTCAGCAGCGGACGGCCACGCGCGTCGTTGCGGATCCCCCATTCGGCGCTCACTCGAGATGCGGGTTCTCCGATCGCGTCGGCAAGCACGGGCGTCGCGCTCTCCACCAAACGGCAATAGGTCGCGTGGTCTCGAAGATCCGGATGGATGGTCGCTGGCTTTGCAAGGTTCATGGCTCGATCCCCCCTTGAAATTATAGTCTCCCAACTACCTCCCCGTCTTCAGGAATTCCTTGATGCTGCCCAGGATCGCGTCGCGGTCCGGGACCTTCGTCGCCACCACGTTGGAGTGTTCCTCCAGCAGCTCACTCACGTGGTCGAAGAACTCGCCGCTGCCGTAGGGCGATTCCACCTGCCCGTAGCCGAAGAGGTTCAGCTTCGGCAGCATCGTCTCCTTCAGCAGCGTCAGGCACTTCGGGTTGTCGTCGCCCCAGTTGTCGCCGTCGCTGAAATGGAAGGCGTAGACGTTCCACTCCGCCGACGGGAAGCGGGCGTCCATGATCTTGTTCGCCAGCTCGTAGGCGGTGCTGATCTTCGTGCCGCCCGACTCGCGCGTGTGGTAGAAGGTGTGCTCGTCCACCTCGTGCGCCTGGGCGTCGTGGACGATGTACACCGTCTCCACGCCCTGGTAGTGCCGCTTGATCCAGGTGTCGATCCAAAACGATTCGATCCGCACGATCTCCTTCTGCTCGTCGGTCATGCTGCCGGACACGTCCATCATGTAGATCACGCAGGCGACGGCGTCGGGCTTCTGCACTTCCTTCCAACTGCGGTACTGCTTGTCCTCGCGGATCGGCACCACCAGCGGATCGACGGGGTTGTAGGTCCCGGTCGAAATCTGCCGCTTCAGGGCGCGCTTGTACGTCCGCTTGAAGTGGCGCAGGCTCTCCGGGCCGACGTTGCGGATGGACGAATACTTGTCCTTCTCCGTGACGACGTTCTTCTTCCCCTTCGGTTCGATGCGCGGCAGCGCCAACTCCTCGCCGAGGATGTCGGCGAGTTCCTCCATCGTGAGGTCGACTTCGAGGATGTGGCCGCCGGGCTGGTCGCCGGCCTGCGGGTCGCCGTCCTCGGAGGGCTGCGTGAGCGGCTGGCCGGGTTGGCCGTCGCCGACACCCACGCCGCCGGAGCCTTTCGAGCCGTAGCGGAACTGCGGGGTGTTGATCGACGGGATCGGGATCGACACGAGGTCGTTCCCCTTCTTGCCGATCATCTCGCCGCGGCTGATGTACTTCGACAGGTTCGACTTCACCTTGCCGCGCACGATCTTGCGGAACCGCTGCAGGTCTTGTTCGATTTTCTGTCCCACGGCGTGCGCCTCGCGATGCGGGGAATCCGCTCACTTCAATTTTACCGGCATCCGGCCGGGCGAAACGGGAGGAATCGAGTGGAATCACGATGGTATCGTCAGGCGAACGATTCCGTCCAGACCGGATCGGCGTATTTTGATCGCGCGAGTTCGGCCGCCGCGGCGAGTTCCGACGCGGTGAGCGGTTCGATCCGGCCGCCGTAGCATTCCCGAAACGAATGGAGAAGCGATTCGACGACGGTCGATCGGGGGAGCGCGAGCTGGGACCGCAGCGGTGCGACCACCTTCGCCGCCGACGCGACCGCCGACTCCGCCGGGCGCTCGCGACCGATCCGCAGGACGGTCGCCAGTTCGCCCATGTCCAAGTCGTACGCCAGCGTTGTATGGTGCAGCACGCGGCCCTTCCGCCGCGCCTGCGCCGCCCCGGCGATCTTCCCCTCGGCGCACGCGATGTCGTTCACCGGCACGTGGTGCGCGTCCGCCCCCAATCCGCGCAGGCATTGGATCGCCCACGCGTCGCACACCTCGTAGCTCTGGCGGATCGTCAGTCCGGCCACCGCCTCCTCCGGTAGCGTGATCGACCAAGTGATCGTGCCGTGGGGTTGCGCGAACATCGCCCCACCTCCGGACGATCGCCGCACGAGTGCGACGCCCCGCGCCGCCATCGCATCGCGGTCCACCTCGTTCGCGATCGACTGGCAGCGGCCGATCACGACGGCCGGTTCGGCCCAGTTCCAGAACCGCAGGCTGGGCCGATCCGATTCGTTCAAGATTTCGTCGAGGGCGACGTTCATCGCAGCCGACAGCGGCCGTTCGGGGATCAATCGCCAATCGTACTCGCGCCAGGCTCGCGTCAAACCGTCGATCGTGTCGGGCGTGAAGCTCCCGATGCGAATCGTCGGCGTCGTCGTTCCTAGCGAGCCGTGGATCGCGTTCGCCAATTCCCGCGTCGTCGTGCCGATCAATTCCACGCCGAAGGGGATCGCCGCGCGGAGGCGCGCCGCGAGCGCCGCCGGTTCCGTATCGACCGGCAGACCGCGGACCGCGTCGGTCATTGCCGCGAGCACGACCTCGTGCCGCGATTCCGGTCGGAAGTCGAGACCGCGCCACGCGACATCACGGAGGCGGCCGTCCGCCGCGATCGCCGCCGGCCCGCTACCGTCATGTTCTTTTGACGCCATCTCCGCTACTCTCTCTCCATGCCGCCGCCCGACCCCGCCGCCGTGCTCAGCGTCTCCGCGCTCGCGGGCCAGATCAAGGATTCCCTCGAATCCGAGTTCGCGAACGTTTGGGTCGCGGGCGAAATCTCGAACTTCACCCGCGCCGCGTCCGGCCACATCTACCTGACGCTGAAGGACGCGAGCGCGCAGATCAAGTGCGCCTTCTTCCGCGGGATGAACCTCCGGCTGAAATTCGACCCGCACGACGGCCTCGAAGTCCTCGCACGCGGCCAAGTGAGCCTGTACCCGGCGCGCGGGGACTGTCAATTCTACATCCAGGAACTGCAACCGAAGGGCCTCGGCGCGGCGGAACTCGCGCTGCGGCAGCTCAAGGAGAAACTCCTCGCCAAAGGGTACTTCGACCCGAAGCGCAAGCGGCCGCTGCCGCGCTTCCCCCGCCGCGTCGCGCTCGTCGCGTCGCCGACCGGCGCGGCGATCCGGGACATGCTCGAACTCCTCGCGCAGCGCTGGCCGGCGACGGAGGTGGTCGTGCGCCCGTCGCGCGTGCAAGGGGACGGCGCCGCGCTCGACCTCGCGTCTTCGATCGCGATGCTCAACCGCCTGCATCGCGAAGGGGAATTGCCGCTGGACGCGATCGTGGTCGGCCGGGGCGGCGGCAGCGCCGAGGACCTCGCGGCCTTCAATGAGGAGATGGTCGCGGACGCGATCTTCCTCTCGACCGTGCCGGTCGTGTCCGCCGTCGGGCACGAGGTGGACGTGAGCGTGGCGGACCTCGTGGCGGACCGCCGCGCCGAGACGCCGTCGGCCGCGATCGTGATGCTCGTGCCGGACCGGAAGGAACTCGCGACCGGCCTGCGCGACACCGAGCAGCGCATCGCGGACGCCATGCGGGGCCGCTTCGACTGGATGCGGAAGACGCTCGACGGCGTCGCCTCGCGTCCGGCCTTCCGCAAGCCGCTCGAACGCGTCCGCCTCGCCGAGCAGCGCCTCGACGAACTCGGCACGCGCCTCCGCCTCGCGGCGCGCCGCCGGCTCGAACTCGCCAACCAGAAGGTGGCCGCCGCCGCCGAGCAGCTCGAATCGCTCAGCCCCCTCGGCATCCTGAAGCGCGGCTACAGCCTCACGCTCGCCGACGGCAAGACCGTCCGCGACGCGGCCGCGCTCGCCGTCGGCGATACCCTCGAAACCCGCCTCGCGAACGGCGTCGTCGCCAGCCGCGTCGTCGAACTCCGAACCACCTGAGGTTCCCCGCGATGTCCGACATTCCGCGCTACGAACAGGCGCAGGCCGAATTGGAGCGCGTCCTCCGCGACCTGGAGGACGGCACCACCACGCTCGACGACGCGCTCGCCCGCTACGAGCGCGGCGTGCAACTCCTGCGCATCTGCTACGGCCATCTCAAGGACGCCGAGCAGCGCATCCAGCAACTCTCCGGCGTCGACGACTCCGGCAAGCCGCTCCTGCAACCGTTCGAGCACGTCGCCAGCGTCACGAAGAAGGGGAAGCGCGCGGAATAACGTCGACGTGTCGCGGTCGTCGCATCGCCTGCGACTTCCGAAGTCCGGCTTCGACTTCGGAAGTCGATCCTCTCGCGGGACCTCCGAAGTCGAAACCGGACTTCGGAGGTCGAACCAGTTCTGATTTCGTTGGCGTTCCTCGCGGCCGCGCGGTAGGAAAGACGTATCGGAGGAACCACCATGCCCCGCGCCGTCGCGCTTTTCCTGATACTCCTCGCCGCGCCGACGGCTTCGGCGCAAGTGATCGTCTCGTCCGGGTTCGGCTTCTCGTTCGGCGGGCCGCGCGCCCGCATCACGGGATTCGTCGCCAGTCAATCGTTCGCCGCGCCGTGCTTCGGCCCGACCTACCGCCCGTGGGCACCCTACGCGCCGGTGCCGCTCGTCGTGATCGTCCCGCAACCGATCTACGTCGTCCCGGCGTACGACCTCCAGGGGTTCGCCGAGCGCTTCGCGGAACGGCCAGCCGAACCGGCGCCGCGGCCGAACCCGGCGCGCTGGCACGTCGTGCGGCCCGCGAACGAGCCGCCGTTCCCGGCCGTGCCGCGGCCGGCGTTGAATCCCGCCGCCCCGGTGGCGGCGCTAGGCGATCGCTTGCCGGACGCGAATCGGGAATCGGCGCGACAGGTGAAGCTCGCGCAGGCGGCGTTCGCCGTCGGCGAGTACGGCCGCGCCGCCGAGCGCTTGGCCGAGGCGAGCCGGCTGAAGCCGGACGAACCGCTGCCGTACTTCCTGCAGGTTCAAGTGCGATTGGCGCGCGGCGAGTATTCCGAAGCGGTGGCCGCGATCCGCGACGGGTTGAAGCTCGCGCCGGACTGGCCCGCGTCGGGGTTCACGGCGAAGCCGCTCTACGCCGGCGATCCCGCCGCGTTCGAGGCGCACGTCGCGGAGTTGAAGGCCGCCGTCGACCGCGATCCGAACGACGCGACGGCGAAGTTCCTGCTGGCGTACCAACTCTGGTTCCGCGGCGCGCGGGACGACGCGACGAAATTGTTTCAACAACTCGCGCCGATCGTGAAGGACAGGGCGATGGTCGAGGCGTTCCTCACCGTCGCGGCGGCTCGACTGGTGAAACGATGATCGCCGGCTCGCGTCGCCCGGCCTTCGCCGCGTACCGACCCAGCGCCATCAACGGGAAATACTGCGGGTACATGTGGTACTTGAGGTAGAACACCTTCGGGAAGCCGGTGCCCGTGAACGGTTCCTCGCTCCACAGCCCATCCGCCGATTGTTCCGCGAGGAGATATTCGATCCCGGCGCGGACTTCCTCGCTCTCGATCTCGCCCGCCGCCATCAGTCCCAGTAGCGCCCACGCCGTCTGCGACGGCGTCGATTCGCCCAGCCCCCCCAGGCACCGATCGTCGTAGCACGCGCAGCACTCGCCCCACCCGCCGTCCGCGTTCTGAAGTTCCTTGAGCCAGCGGACACCGCGCCGCGCCGGCGGCGAGTCCATGTCGAAGCCGATGGCCGCGAGGCCGGCGAGGACCTGCCACGTGCCGTAGACGTAGTTCACGCCCCACCGGCCGAACCACGAACCATCCGCCTCCTGCCGGCGCAGGATGAACGCGAGCGCGTCGTCCACTGGCTTGCTTCCGACGCGGAACCCGTAGTGCGCGAGGCTCTCGAGCACGCGGGCGGAGATGTCCGGGCAGCTTGGATCGAGCATCGCGTTGTGGTCCGCGAACGG
>CAYVRB010000290.1:0-7562 GCA_964453375.1 uncultured Alcaligenaceae bacterium | reverse complement strand
ATCGGCATCCGTGGCTGGACGATCTGTTTGAAGTCTCGGCACGGTTCCGACTGTCTCCGGAACTCCCGCCGATGGAGAGTGCGCTGACCAGAGTCATTCAGTGGTTTGTGCAACCGCGCCGCGACAAGTAGCCCGGTACTTTTGTCCGCACGACGCTCGCAATTCATCTTCGCTGGGCGATTCCCAGTTGCACGGAATCATCATGCGGCGGCACGCTCTCGAAACGATCACCGCAGGAACAGTGATAGATGATTCCGTTGTTCGCTTTCGTGCCAAGTGGTTTGACGCGAAGTCCGTTCAGAATCGTTTCTGAACCCGCCGTCTGTGGACGAGGCTTACCCCAGTGACAACCGGAGCAGCGGTTGTCGCGGGGTGGTGCTGGCATGGATTTGCCTGTGGAATAGAGCGGGAGGAATTCCCGAGCATCCGCAAGATACCGCTGGTACTCCGCTTGGTGGGCCGCCGTATTCGGAATGATCAGGCAGTCATACGACCCGGCAAACATCAGAACGCCGAACGGCGCGCTGCCCCCTTCGCAGGTTTCAATCAACCGGCAGTAAGCCATCATGCGCACGATGTGCTGCATCCCCCAATTACGCTCACCCCGTCGCTTATGCACCACGGGAATTCGCAACTGACGCCCTTTGATGAGTTCCCGCCACGGTCGGCCTGTCAGTCGTTCACCGGGGTCGCGCAGGTGATCCGGCTTCACGCAGTCAAAACCTGCCTTGCGAAGTGACCACCAATTGACCTGGGTGATGTTCTGCGGGTTCAGATCAATCGTCGCTGGGACGGCCGCCTGAAACATCGCACGTTCCCGAACCAAGTGAATGATCTGAAGCAGTGTCTCCCAGGATTTCGTCACCAGATAAAACAACGGCAGTGTGGCAGCCAGTCCCGCAATCGGCGCAATGCTGAACCACAGGATAAGCACGAGCAACATTGCCGGAGCCATCAACGTGAACCAGAGTCGCAGATCCCCGTAGGCAGAATGCAGAGCTTCGGCAAAGCGGTGTTCGTCGTAATCTCCCATCCAGTCGAGTCGCGGACCAAGAGTTGGCTCTTCGTCGCCGCTGTCGTCTCCCGATTCTCTGGCCAGCATGGCCGCACGCGGACAAAATACATACTCGCTCAAAACATGCACGCCGATTTCCGGCAGACCGCCGCTGAACCGCGACCGGCGCGGGATGTCAAACTCCGAGAACGGTTCCATCAGCTTTTCTCCACCCAGCGACTGAGTTCCGTCAGCAACGGGAGCAATGCTGGCGGGCGATTCGAGGGCACCGGCTCCAGACAATCAACAATCATCTTCGCCAACCGTTTCGGAACGCCGGCACGGCCGAGAATTACGGGCGCTCGTTCCAAATCTCGCGCAGCGTCACTCCCCGCTGCCGCCGCAATTGCAACCTGACCGAAGCTATAGAGGTCAGACTGCACCGTGGCCGAACGGCCATCGACTTCCGGTGCAAGAAACACATCTTCCGGCCACTCACTGGAGACCGACGGACTACCGTCGAGCAACTTCGCCAGTTCAAAGTCGGTGAGCACGGCGCGTCCATCCCGATCCGAAATCAAGACGCGAGCCGGGGCGAGTTCACGAGCGACGATGTTAGCCGCGTGCAGGGCTTCCAAGCCCATCGCGATCTCGTGCAGCAATCGCGGCAACTGTGCTGGGGGCCACGGTTCGGATTGCAGATGGTTTTCGAGCGTGCGCTCACCTACCCAGTCATCAATCACCCACCAACCGTTGCCGTCACTGACTGGTGTCGAAGTGTGGTTGACGGCGACATGCCGGTGGATACCGACCTCAGCCGCGACATTGGCATGACGAGACAGCTTGTTTCGCATCGCGTCCCGTGTCGCGGATGACAGCCAACTCAGGTGATAGAACTTGCCACGGCCGCGCTTCGCGGGCGAATGCCGGTGCTGCATTTGGCAGACGATGTAGTACAGACCGTTGGGAGCCAGACGACCCTGTTCGAGGTAGTCCTTGCATTCCCACTCGTCAGATCCAACCCACGGATCATTCGACCGACTGGATGGAGCAAATCGCGGGTCATACGGCGCGAGCAGTTCCAGCACGTCCATTTTCAAGACTTGGGCGATGTTGTGGGCGCTGGACGGCAGCATTCCTGCACGATTGAAGATGCCGTGCAGAGTGCGGTAAGTGATGTCCGCCTTCGCAGCCAACTCTTTGAGCGACAATCCAAGCGACAACCTTCCCCGGTCCACCAGGAACGAGTCCAGATAAACCAATTGTAAGTCGGTTGTTCTCTGCTGCAAATTCTTCGCGTCGTGTTCCAAGATTGATACTCCGCGATCACTCGGCTGCTGCCGCCCTTCGGATAGTTTGCCTCCTGCCGTGCTGACTGCGGTTAGTCAGCGTTCCATTCCCCTTTAGTTTCCGGCAGGAACTCTCAATGAACAAGGTCGTTTCACTTTTTCTGGACCGGCTCGCGGAACGATTCACCGCGCTGCTGGCCGGTGTGGTCAGTTCCCGAGTCGAAGGCTTGCACGCCATTGCCCAAGCCGAGCAGCAAAGCGATCTGGAAGATCTGGCTCGCAAGTACGAAGCCGAAGGCAAGCCTGAAATCGCAATTACGCTCCGTCAACGTGCCAGCGGACTCACCTCTTCCAATCTCGCCGCCGAAGCACTCGATGTCATGCAGCAAGTGACCGGTGAACCGCTGCGATTGAGTGGGCCACCAACTTCCGATTCACCGGCGGATCTGCGCGGCCTGCCAGACTTCGGCCAAACGCCAGCTCGCGGGCGAAACAAGCGACAGCGGCCGGTTGATGGCGAAAACATCAACGATGCGATGGGAGAGCCATCGTGACCGTCTCATTGCATCTCACGCAGCGGGACCGCGACATCCTGCAAGCGCTGGTTCAGAAGGTCCGCCTGTTTGGGCAACGGCAGATTGCCGACCACTGGTGGAACGGTGAACTGGCCAATGCTCGTCGTCGGCTCAAGCGACTCGCAGAACACGAACTGCTTGCAAGTCTCTCCGTGCCAGCGCGATCCATTCCCGAATTGGAGTCGCCGCTGGTCAGTTGGAGACCCGGCGACTCCGCACCGGACTTCGGAGCGATTGCCTATCGCTGTCAGCAGCGTTGGCGGTTGCGCGCCACTCGTTCGTGCATCACTTGGATCGCCACGGAACGCGGCGCGCAGTTGTTTGGAGGCGTGGGGCGCGGGGAACTGAAACATCCAACACAGGCCACTCACGATCTCGGCGTGGCAGCCGTTTGGTTGCGGCTGCATTCCATCGCTCCGCAATGGGCGACGGCATGGCGTGGCGAGGATCTGCTGGCCCACACCCGGCGCGGTGAAAAGCTCCCCGATGCCTTCATCGTCAATCAGGACGAACAGGTCGTGTGGGTCATCGAGTTCGGCGGCGGTTACGACGCCGAACGTGTCGAGGCATTTCATCGGGACTGCGTGGAACGGACTCTTCCCTATCAGTTGTGGTAATCAACATGCACCGTGTTTCCATTCATACTGCTCGCCGCATCTCTGCACGAGACCGCCAGATTGTCGAGCATGTCGCCCGGTATCGACTGACGACCGTCGAGGTGCTGCGTCGGATCGTGATTCGAGGTCTGTCGGCCAACGCCGTGTCGAAAATCGCCAATCGACTTTGCGATTCCGGCCTGCTCCAGAAATTCACGCTCCTGCACCCGACGAGGTATTACCTGCTCGGCGAGCTGGGTGCGAAGTCACTGGGCATCGGGACGCACCGCACGATTCCACTGGGGCCGCAGTCGCTACCGATGGAATACGCGGTGCTCGCCTATTCCGCCTTGAGCAAACAACCCCGCAAACGCCTCACGTCCTCAGAGGTACGAACGCTTTGCCCGTGGCTCCCGGCCGCACTGGTGGAATCACCGCATTGTTTGGACGAGCAGCAGCAGATTCTGGAACTCGTACGCATTGATCTCGGCGGGCCAGCGGACCACGTCGCGAGGAAGTGTGCGGCCGACGTGAATGATCGTCGCCGGATTCGCGAGTTCGACCCGTTCATCACCGGCGGCCATTTTCGCTTGGTCGTCGTCACGGCCACGAAAGAGAAGTCGGCTTCAATCCGGCAAGCACTCGACCGCCACGACTGGCCAATCGGTTTGGCTCTGCACCTGTCGATCGTTCCCCAACTCTTGTCACTTACCGCGAGTCGCCATCATGCGTGAAACCTATTACCAATCGGTCGGCAACCCACTGCAATTGGATCGTTTGCCAGTGACCCGACCATCGCTGGAACTGCCCGCGCCGCTCCGCAGTTGGACCGAACGGGCGTGGGGCATTGTGAGTGGTTTGGGAAGAGCGGCCAGCGCCGCTGTTCTGATCGTACTGTTCTATCCGCCTGCTGGAATCCGTTGGCTGGAACCATTCGACTTGGTTTTCGCCGTGCCAACGCTGGCCATCGGCGTGATAGCAGCGATCTGGACGAGCCAGGTCCGCTGGTTGCTGCACCCGCTGACGCTCACGGCTGCCGTATTGCTCTGCGCCAACCACCGCACGCCGTGGATGGTGCAGGTTGTTGTGCTTTCGCACGTCATCGGATTGTTCGCCTATGCGTATGGCCGACACTGGGGTGTGGTCTGCACGTCGGCTCCCATGCCACGAACTGAAGCCGATGGCTTACGAACGCAATGGCAGTTTCAACTGAGCATGTTGTCTGTCGTCGCTGTCGTGCTGACCGCGTGCGTGCTCTTGACCGGCGCATGGCTCTTGAAGTTGGCCGTGTTGCTATTGCCGGTCGCGGCGTTCACAGCCCGCCCGCAAAACGCCAGCGTCTCTCCTTGTCGAGTCCTTTTGGAGAGTCTCGGTTCGTGGTTCACATACCACGCCCAACCATTGCCCGGATTGCAGCAAAGTCCGGTGGGACCGACACATTATCGAGCGGGCCTTGTACTGACCGTAACGGTGCTGACCGTCATGGTGTTTGCCCGCTGGTCCAATTCTCCGGTGGCGCAGGTCATTGAACTGGGAAGCGTGAATCACCAGACCTATTCGCGTCAACTGGATCGACGCCAGGCAGGGGACTTCGAGCGACTGCGTTATGGGGGAATGGTCTGGGGAGCGACGGTGCTCGGCATTGCGACTCTGCCCGTGGTGATGCCGCTCGCACTGGCGTTCTCGCTGGTGATGCCGATTCTTTGTCTGGCAACGGCTGCGCGAAACCAAAGCCGTACCGGCAACAGCATCGAAACGATTCTCACCGACATCCGTCGCTCCCCTGATCTCACGGAGCGGAGCAGCGTGTATCTCGGCAGAGTGGTGGAGGACGGCAGCCCCGTGCTTGTTCCCCGCGATGTCTTTTGTGAGCACGCTCACGGCTTGGGAGATAGCGGGTCGGGAAAGACGTCTTTGTTTCTCTGTCCCCTTATGGAGCAAGTGGCCTCAATCGGTGCATGCAGTCTTGTCACTGTGAACATGAAGGCCGATTCGTCGGAAATGCTGGCAACGTATGAAGCCATTGCCGAGGCCATTTGGCGGCGGTTGGGTCTGATACTCCCAATCAAGTACCTCACCAATCAGACGGACCGATCGACGTTTGCCTTCAACCCGATGAAGCAACAGTACTGGTCCAAGTTCGATCTTTTGACTCGTACCGACATCCTCTGTGGAGCCAACGGATTGACCTACGGCACGGATTACGGCCAGGGCTATTTCAGTTCGGCCAACGCCGCGATTCTGTATCACGCGCTGAAGACCTTTCCGCACGTCACCACCTTTGTCGAGCTTGCCGACTGCATTGGCGAAGTCACCACGACTGCCAAGAAGCGCGACCTGCATCCCGAAATTCGCAAGGCTGGCGTCCATGTTCATGAAGTCATCAAACGCCTGGCTGCCTGCGAAGCGCTGAATGTGACGGATACCAGCGGCAAGTCTGCGGACGTTGTCGAGAATGCGATTGATCTCACTGACGTGTTTCGCACGCCGCAACTCCTCTACTTCCATCTCTCGTCCACGCTCTCACCAAGCGGTGCCCCGGAAATTGCACGACTGGTGACTTACATGCTGCTGGCCGCTGCCACGCAGACGGAGCGAAAGCATCCCGTGTTTCTCGTCATCGACGAGTTCCAGCGAATGGTCGCCAGCAACTTGGAATACATGCTGCAACTGGCCCGCAGTATGGGCGTGGGTGTCATCCTCGCGAATCAAAGTATGGAAGACCTGAAGAAGTCCACGACGAATCTCATTCCCGCGATTGAGGCGAACTGTCGCTTGCGGCAGTGGTTCTCCGTGTCATCGAGCGACGACCAGCAACGCTTGATCAACAGCAGCGGAGTGACCATCGATCACGCACTGGGGGTTTCCAAGTCCACCAATCCAGATGGCAGGTCCACCGTGACCTATTCGCAGACGGAACAAGTCGTCAATCGCTTCACACAGAACGACGTACTGCTCACGAGCGACCATCCGTTTCGCAGTTTTCTGCGCATCAGTCGCGGCGCGGGTTACGCCCAATACGGCGGATTGCCGGTGATCATCGAGTCGAGCTTCCACATCTCGGCAGAAGAATACAGACGACGACAGGCGCTCCCGTGGCCGAACGCTGTCGGCAGTTTCCGGCCACGACAGATCAGTGACGAGACCGCGACCGATTCTTTGGCCAATCCACCGAAAAAGGCAACTGGTCCGAAGTGGACTGAGGAAGTCATTGGTGACAACCAAGCGGCTTCACTGCCCGATGCAGAACTCAATGACATCGACGACCTCTTCCGTCAATTCCAGCAAACGCTTCCGCTAGACGGCTCGCGCCGGAAAGGGAAGCAGCCATGACACTCACCCCGCGTGATCACGAACTGTTGGAAACCCTCACTCGTCGGGTGCGAATGCTGAGAGTGCGTCATGTTGCCAGTGTGTGGTGGCCCATGACGCACTCGACGGAAACCGTACAACGCCGACTTCGTCGTCTGGAGGAAGCCAGGCTGCTGGAATTGCATCGCATCAATGCCCATCCGCCCTTGCAGGCCGACCGTCCTTTGTTCGCTTGGCAACCAGGCGACAACGAACCGGATTCTCGCACCGTCTCTGACCATGCTCGGCACCGTTGGAATCAACCTGCACTGCCTACTGATGTCTGCGTTGCTTCCCCGCTTGCTGCCGGTCTTTTCGGTAGCACAGCCCGTGGCCTCCCGCATCAAGAACACCGCGATCACGACCTGCGTCTCGCTGATGTCTTTGTTCTGTATCGGAACCAAGCCTCGCATCTTGCCGCTGTTTGGGTTGGCGAACACGCACTTCCCAAAGCCGGTTACCGGATCAAAGACCCGGATGCGTTCTTGCAAGACCAGCAAGGCCGCATTTTGCGAGTGATTGAATCAGCGGGTCGCTACAGCCCCGCTCAAGTCGAAAGTTTTCACGAACACTGCGCTGAACTCAGTCTTCCTTACGAACTCTGGTGAACCTGATGCCCACGCTTACCCAACACAAGATTCCGATCTCCGATGAGACCATCGACGCTGTCTTGTCACACCTCGCTCGCTATCGGCTCACGGTATCAACGGCCGTGGCCACACTGCCGCAGTTCAATGGTTGCGACATTCGGAGCGTC
>CAYVRB010000289.1:0-7786 GCA_964453375.1 uncultured Alcaligenaceae bacterium | reverse complement strand
CTGCCCTACATCCCGAAAGCCCGCATGGGAGGCCCGGCATGAAGACCTTCGGCATCTGTTCGACGAGCATCTCGACGCCGATGCTGATGTGGCCGATGAGCTGCCCCTCGTCGCAGTAGCCGAAGCTGCGCGTATAGGTGAGTTCGCGCGTCTTGCCGATGTCGTGCAGGAAGAGGCCCATGAGCACGAGGTCGCGTTCGACGCCGGGGTAGAACGGCGCGAGTTTGTCGGCGATGTCCATCATCGTGACGGTGTGTTCGAGCAGGCCGCCGACGTAGGCGTGGTGGAGCTTCACGCCGGCGGGGCAGGCGCAGAACGCCCGCAGGAGGGCGTCGTCCATGAGGAAGCACTCGGCGAGCGCGCGCAGGTGCGGGCTGTCGAGCCGGAGCAGGTACGTGCGCAGCTTCTCCGTCAATTGGCCGACGTCGAAGGGCGTGTGCGGCATGAAGTCGGCGAGTTCGACCTTCTGGTGTTCGACCTTCTCGATGTGGTTGAGCACGACCTGGAGCGTGCCCATGTAGTTCTGCACCTTGCCGTCGCAGCGGACGAAATCGCCGTTCTCGAAGGTGCGGAAGACCGATTCGCCGGCGTTCCACATGCGCGCCGAGAGGCCGCCGGTCCGGTCGCGGATCTCGAGTTGCAGGTAGAGGTTGCCGTTCTTGTTGGCGCGGAGCTGCTTGTCGCTGGCGAGGAAGATTTCGTCGAAGGCGTCGCCGTCGCGGAGCAGTTCGATGGATTGGCGGCTCATGGTGGGTTCTCGATCAGGTGCGGTCGCGGAGGGCGGCGCGGGCGGAGGGTTCCCAGGGTTGCGGGCCGACGCGCACGCCGTCGTCCGCGACGAACAGCCCGCGGAGGGAACGAATCCCCTGCGTGGCGAAGCGCGGCAGGCAGGTCAGCCCCCAGTACATCAGGGCCTTGCGGTCCACGCCGCATTCCCGCAGGAGCTGCGCGAAGCGGCGGTTCGCCTCGCGGTACTCCTTGCGGTCGTAGGCCAAATACGCGTAGTAGAACAGTTCTTCCTTCAGCTTGGCCTTCAGCAGGGCGATCTCGTCCGGCCCCAGCGGCGCGCCGCTCGCCAGGTGCGCCCGTCGCGTGTCGCAGAATTCGAGCGCCATCCGGTCCCAGCCCGTCGTCATCTGCGCGGCGTGCTGGGTATAGATCGCCAGCGTCTCCGGGCAGAACGCGAAGACGCGCCGCGACGCCATGCGCAGGTACAGCTCCCAGTCGCCGGCGGCGTTGAGCTTCGGGTTGAAGTGCCCCGATTCGTCCAGCACCTCGCGGCGCTGGAAGACGGCGCCGGTGAAGACGATGTTGCGGCGGATGAGCTGCCGGTGGAACGCGGCGCGGTCGAAGACGCGGAACCCGTCGACGGCGGCGTGCGGCAGGGCGCGGAACTCGTCCCGGCCGGCCCATTCGCTCCACGGGATGAAGCCTTCGGCTTCGTTGCCGACGTGCGCCTCGGCGAACGCGACGCCGACCTCGGGATGCGCGTCCAGGAACGCGAGCAGCTTCGGCGCGACGCCGGGCAGCCACAGGTCGTCCGAATCGAGGTAGGCGATGACGCGGCCGGTCGCGGCGGCGATGCCGGTGTTCCGCGCCGTCGAGAGGCCCTGGTTCGTCTGGAAGACGTAGCGGAGGTCCGGCCCGGCGAGCCGTTCGATCGTGGCCTTCGTGTCGTCCGTCGAGCCGTCGTCCACGACGACGATTTCGAGGCCGTTCACCCCGGCGTTGCGGAGCGAACCGAGGCAGGCCGGCAGGAACGAAGCCCGGTTGTAGGTGCAGACGATGACGCTCAACGGCGGTCGTGCGGTGCCCGGGGCGGGTGCGGTCATAATCGAATTCGGGCCAGGCGCCGGCGGAGTCGGATTTGATTCATGATACGGGGCGGCACCGGGAATTCATCGCGGGCGGGTCGCCGGTCCCGGTGCGAATTCCTTTGAGGCGCATTCCGCGCCGGGATACACTAGTGGCGACGCGTCCCCGCCCCCCCGTTCGGAAGCCCCGCCATGCCCTCCAAAGGCCAGATCACCGCGACCACTTGCGCCTTCTACGAACGCCCCGTCGTGTTCTCGCAACTGGAACACGCCGTCGCGAAGGACTACGAGATCGTCAAGACCGTCGAGGAACCGGCGACGGAGTGGATGTTCTCCGGGGCCACGCTCGTGATCCCGTACCGGAAGGAGGTCAACGGGTTCGCCCTCGTCGATCTCGTCGACCAGCCCTGGCCCGATACGATGGGCGATCCGGTGAAGGAGCAGATGCTCTACGCGGCGTGGGGTTCCGGCCAGTTCGGCCCCTTCGCGCAGTCGGGCGGGTTGAAGCGGGCGTCGGAGCAGTGCTGGACGTGGCCGGCGGGCAAAGGGGTGCCGGAGGCGATGGCGGGGTTCGCCCGCGCCCGCATCACTTATTCCCTCGGCGGTTCGGCGGAAGGGGCGAAACTCCTCCCCGACGATTACGATCCGATCGCCGAACTGCAGTTCCTCAACGACTTGACGGCCCGGCTCCTGAACCTGCCGCAGACGCTCTGCTACTACAACCCGAACGGCGAGGTGCTGCTCGGCCGCGCCGAGTTCAAGGAAGCCGTGAAGTACGCCGCGTCCGAAGGCGAGCTGCCGCTGGAAGTCTGGGCGAACGTCCGCATCTTCACCCTGATCGAAGGCTGGTTGATGATGGACACCGCCGGGCACATGCAGTTCGACGCGCCGGGCAAGCCGCCCTTCCCCGATTTCGAAGCCGTCTTTCCGAAGGGGAAGTACGACCCGCTCGAGATCGACGGATTCTTCCGCAACCTGGCCGGTTATCTCCTCGCGAACGGCGCCACGACGATCAAGGACGGCGACACGATCGACGGCCCCAGCGGCAACTGGAAGGTCCACGCCCGGAAGAACGGCCTGATGATGCCGCCGCGCAGCACGCTCCGCCTCTGTCCCGAAGGCGAGACGATGCCGGAACCGTTCGGCAACATGGGGATGGAATAGGCGTCGAACGCGGCGCTCCGGCGCGGTAAACTGGTGGAATCGCCGCCGTCGACCGTCGTCGTACGGGTAACGCCGGAACGCCACCATGACCACGATTCCGCTCGCCCCGTTGGACCGCTCCATCGCCCGCGCCCGCCGGCGAATGCTCGGCGATCGCTGGCTGCACGCCGTCGGCCTCGGCGTCACGGCCGGCCTCGGCGCCGGCCTCGCGTGGTTCCTCGCCGAACCGTGGCTACTCGCCGCGCCGCCCGAAGGATTGCGCTGGATCGTCGCCGGCGCCGCCGCCGGTTTGGGCGCGCTCGCCGGTACCGTCTGGTCGTTCGCCACGCGGCCGACGAAGGCGCTCGCCGCCCTCGAACTCGACCGCCGCTTTGAACTGCACGAGCGCGTCACGACGGCCGTCGGGTTGCGCTCCGACGAGCGCGAATCCCCGGCCGGGCAGGCGGTCCTCGCGGACGCCGCGGCGAAGGTCGCCGCCCTGCGCGTCGCCGAGAAGTTCCCGATCCGCCCGCGCCGTACCCTTGGCGGCGTCCCCGTCCTCGCGGCGTCGCTGGCCGCGGCGTTCGCCTTCTACCACCCCGACACGACCGGCGCCGCGCCGAGCGCCGCCGGCCCCGCCGGCCGCAACGCCGTCGCTGGCACCAAACTCCCCGCCGACGCCGCCAAACTGCCGACCGAGAAGTTCACCAAGCAGGCCGTCCCCGACAAACTCGATCGCAAGAAGTCGAACGAATTGCTGAAGCTCGAAGAGGAACTCGACAAGACGATGGAGAAGTGGCGCAAGGACGACGCGAAGGACGAACGCGAAGCCCGCGAGAAGGTCGCCGAACTGACGGCGCTCGAGGACAAGGTCGCGAAGTTCAAGGAGCAGGAATACCAGAAGCTCAAGCAGATGGAGGAGCAGCTCCAGCAACTCGGCAAGCTGGACAAGGAGAAGGAGTTCGAGGACGGCCCGGCCAAGGAGTTCAACGACGCCCTCGCGAAGGGGAACCTCAAGAAGGCGGCCGAGGAACTGGACGAACTCAAGAAGAAGGTCAAGGAGAAGAAGCTCGAACCGAAGGACCTCGCGAAGCTCGACAACCAGATGAAGGAGATGAAGAAGCAACTGACGGAGAACAAGGAGAGGAAGGAGAAGCTCGACCAGCTCAAGAAGAAGATCGACCAGGCGAAGAAGGACGGGAAGGACGCCGAGGCGCTCGAGCGCGAGCTGGCGCAGTCGGAGGCGGAGATGAAGCAGGCCGGCGAGCAGATGGACAAGATGGCGCAGAACATGGAGAAGATCCGCCAGATGGCGCAGAACGGCGAGATGGAAAAACTCGCGGAGGAGCTGGCGCAGCTCGGCGACCAGATGAAGGGGATCGAGGGCGAAATCCAGGACCTCGAAGACGCCGACGACTATCTGCAGAAGCTGCGGGACGAACTCAAGAAGGCGTGCAAGCAGTGCGAGGGGAAGAAGGGGAACGGCTCGCCCGAACCGAAGGACGACGCGGAATGGACGCCCGAAGGCAAGGTGGGCATGGGCAAGCGCAAGGAGGACAAGGACGCGAAGACGAACTCGAAGGACGAGCGGATCCGCGGCCTGTTCGACAAGGCGGGCCAGAAGCGCTACGCCGGGGCGATCAAGGGGCCGGCGTTCACGAAGAAGTCGACGGTGGAGCTGGGCCAGCAGATCCAGCAGGCGGCCCAGGACGCGCCGCGGGCGATCGACGCGCAGCAGGTGCCGAAGGAGGCGCAGGCCGGCGTGAAGGAATACTTCGAGAAGATCGGCGGCACCGAGAAGAAGTGAACCGCCGGGCTCACTTCACTTCGAACACTTCCACCTTCGCGATGTGGAGCGTCTTGCCCGCGCCGGACGTGGTGTTTTCCAGGATGAAGTCGAGCGGGGCGCCGGCGGGGGCCGTGAAATCGAGCGCCGCCGTCGTCCAGGCGCCGCCCGACGCGGGCAGGGGCAACTGCGCGATGCGCAGGAATTTCTCCTTCGGCTTGCGGACGCTCGCGGTGGTCGCGACGCCCTCCGGCGCGAGGTACTCGACGACGACGCGGTAGGTCTTGCCGCCGACGATCTTGCTCGCCGGCCCCTCGCCGAAATCGAACTGCACCTGCGACGACACCGCGTCGTTCAGGTTCGTCACCCCGAGCGCCGGCCGGCCCTTCACGTCCTCGCCCTTGAACTCCGCCTCGGATTCGGCCTTCCAGCAATGCCCCTTCACGCCCGCGGGGAGCACCTTCCAAGTCTCGGTCGAAGGCTTCTTGTCCTTGATCGAGTACGCGAAGGGCACCTTGCCGGCGAAGTCGACGCCGTAGACCTTCTCGCCGAGCGGCGCCGCGGACGGCGTCGCGGCGACCGGCGCGGCGGCGGCGGCGTCGGCCAAGGGGACGATCTCCACCTTGTGGACGTAGAGCGTGTTCCCCTCGCCGACCGACGCGTTGCCGATCTGCAGGTCGATCTCGGTGCCGGCGTCGGGGCGCACGAAATCGAGCGAGGCCGTGCGCCATTGGCCGCCGGTGCCCGGCAGGTCGGTCCCGGCGATCGCGAGGTAGCCGTCCTTGGGCTTGCGGACGCTCGCCTTGCCGCGCGCGTCGTTCTTCGTCAGGTATTCGATCTTGGCGCGGTAGCGGCCGCCGGCCTTCAATTCGCCGAGGTCCTGGAGGAGGACCTGGCTGCTGAGCGTGTCGTTGAGGTTCGTGACGCCGAGGGCGGCGCGGCCTTCGACTTCGCCGGCGCGGAACTCGGCGACCGATTCGGCGTTCCAGCAGTCCACAAACACGCCGGCGGGGAATTCGGGGACCGGCCCGGTTCCGAACTTCCGATCGGCGAAGGTCGCGCTGAACGGGGCGACGGACCCAAAAGCGACTGTCTTCGCCATCGGCCCTTCGACGGCGGGCGCGGCCGCCTTGGGCGCCGGCGCCGCGAGGGTGGCGAGCAACAACCGGCGCAGGCGGAACTCGCCGCCTACGCCGGTGTCGTTGTTGTGGAATTCGATTTTGCCGGCGGTCGCGCCCTTCAGATCCAGTTCGAACGTCGCCGTCTTCCAGGCGCCGTGGGTCGGATCGAGTTTGACGAGGTCGAACGCCTTGTCCTTGGTCGGCTTGGTCGGCAGGAAGCGGACCGAGAGCTTCGAGGCGGCCTTGGCATCGGTGCGGTAGTCGAGGGTGAGGTGCGCCTTGCCCTCGAAGCCGTCGACTTCGGGCGTGATGAGCATGGCGGAGCCTTTGCCGGCGGTGTTGCGCGAGCCGATCGCGGGCGCGCCGTCGAGCGCGTCGACGAAGAATTCGGCGGCGTCGCCTTCGCGCCAGGGCCGGCCGTACCAGTTGGCCGGCCAGGCGCCGGTCTTGCGTTCGACCTTCCAGTCCTTTTGGCCGTTCGCGCCCGGCACCGTCTGGCCGGCCTCGCTGAACGCGGCGAACTTGCCGGCGTCCATCGAGTAGCGCGGCGTGCCGACGACGGCCGGCGCCGGCGCGTCGGACTCGACGATCTCGATCTTGCGAATGTGAACGAATTTCTCGTTCGCCGCCGTGCGCGAGCCGAACGTCACTTGCACGTCGCCGGTGTCGGGCATGGTGAACTTGTGGGCGTGCCACTTCCACGCGCCGTTCGACAGCTCCGTCGTGGCGATCGTCTTCCAGTCGCCGACCACCTGCACCGACGAGTACCCCTTCACTTCGCCGTCGGTCTTGGCCTCGAAGCGGACTTCGTAGCTCTTGCCCGGCTCGAACGTCTTGAGGTTCGCGCGGTCGGGGCGGAAGACGAGTTGCGAGGCCGCCGGGCCGTCGGTCGCGCCGACGAGAAAGACCTTTTGGCCCTCGAACGCTTCGACGCGGAACTCGCCGGCCGATTCCATCTTGTAGACCTGGCAGTTCCAACCGTTCGGCAGTTTGGCGAGGCGGCCTTCGGACAGTTGGCTGTGCTGGAAGACGGCGCGGAACGTCTCGAACTCGGCGGGGTCGAATTTCTGGACGACCTTGCCCGCCGGCCGCGGCGCGGGCACGGTCGCGGCGACCGGCGTGGTCTTCGGGGGATTCGCCTTGGGCGGCGCCGCCTTCGGTTGCGGCGCGGGCGCCGGCACCGCGAGGCCGGGATTGATCGGCGGCGCCGGCGGCGGCGCGACCGCGTTGTCTTTTTCATTGGACGACCCGCCGAGCACGGCCCAGCCCACGACCGCCGCGGCGACGGCCACCGCCCCGCCGACCCCGGCGTACAGCTTCCACGGCTTGCGGCCCCGCGCGAGGCCCAGCCGCTTGCTGACGCCGATCCGCGCCGTGCCCCCCGTCGCCAATTCGCTCAGAGTCGCCTGCATCTCCACCGAATGCGCGAGGTCCGTGCCCGACAGGCTCACCACCATCCGCTGCGCCCCGGCGTTCGGCAGCCACTCCGCCACCGCCGTGATGACCTCTCCCGGCGAGTGATAGCGCTTCTCCGGCTTCTTGTGCAGCATCTTCGCCACCACCTTCGCCAGCTCCGGCGGGAAGGTGCGGTCGATCGCCGTCAGCGACGGCGCGTCCTTCATCTGGTGCTGGACCAACTTCTGCGTCGTGTTGCCCGAGAACGGCGGCGTACCCGTCACGAGCGCGTAGAAGGTCGCCCCGAGGCTGTAGATGTCCGAGCGGATGTCGATGTTCGGCGCGTTCATCGCCTGCTCGGGCGAGATGAAGTCCGCGGTGCCGACGATGGCGCCCTCGTCCATCCGCTGCGTGAGCTTGTCGGAATCGTTGGACGCCGAACGCGCGAGGCCCATGTCGAGGATCTTCACCGTGCCGTCCTTCGCCAGCATCAGGTTCGCGGGCTTGATGTCGCGGTGCACGATGCC
>CAYVRB010000288.1:4711-7809 GCA_964453375.1 uncultured Alcaligenaceae bacterium | reverse complement strand
TCGAATCCCGTCGAGGGCGCCAGAGCAAAATCCCTCAACTGCGTAACTCGTAACGATGTTGATTGGAGCGAGCCTGCCGGGCGAATGGAACGGTCAAGTCATATATCTGCCAATTTGATTTCTACCCTCGCGTCAGCGTGAGCAGCGCGATCTCCGGGCGGCTGCCGTAGCGCACCGGCAGGCCGGCGACGCCGAGGCCGCGCGACACGTACGCGGTCGTCTCCGGCGCCGCCACGAACCCGGCCGCGTACTTCCCCGCCCACGGCGAACCGACGAACGGCACGTTCAACTGGCCGCCGCGATTGATCGAACCCAGCACCAGCTTCACCCGCGGGTCGCGCACGTCCTCCGCGATCGCCGGATCGTTGTTCACGAGCACGCGCGACTCCGGCCCGCTCGCCGGATCGTCCGCGCCCGAGAGCCGAATCCGATCCCGGCCGCGCGCGAGCCACGCCCCCGTCCCGCTCAGGTCCGCGATCCTCGCGCGCCGCATCCCGTCGCGCACGGCGTCGGCGCCTAGGCGATGGTCGTGCGAGCCGAGCACGCCGAACACGCCCAGCGGGGCGCGCAGGTCCTTGAGCAAGTCGAAGGTCGGCCGCAGGTGCTTCGCGTCGCGCAGGGCGTAGTTGCCGCCGAGGACGATCGCGTCGGGGTCGAGCAGGTTCGTGGTGCGCACGATCGCGCGCAGGTGTTCGTCGTCCTGGTAGGGTCCGTGGAGTGTGTCGGTGAGGAAGGCGATCGTGACGCCGTCGAGCGCCGGCGGCAGGCCCGGCATCGCGAACGTCGGCCGCTCGACCGCGACGTGGCTCGCCTCGTAGAACCCGTAACCGGCGCCCCCGAAGGCGACGGCGGCGGCGGATGGCGCGAGCATCTGCAGGAAACGGCGGCGATTCATGACCCCAAGCCTAACCGAACGCGCCGGGCGCCCGCGAGGGGAAAACCGCATTCGGTCGCCGAAATCGTCCCGAACTTCCAGCCCCTGTTTCCGAAAGTTGGCGCGCGGCGGTCGGATTCGGCGGGAACGCCTTGACATTCTCGCGGCACATATATAACCTCTTGGTTATGAATAAGGCCGACCGGCTCAGCGCGACCTTCGCCGCCCTCGCCGACCCGACGCGCCGCGCGATCCTCACGCGCCTGGCGAAGGGTGAGGCGACCGTCAACGAGCTCGCGCAGCCGTTCGCCATGAGCCAGCCGGCGATCTCGAAGCACCTGAAGGTGCTCGAACGCGCCGGCCTCATCAGCCGCGGCCAGCGCGCGCAGTGCCGGCCGCGCAGAATCGACGCGCAGCCGCTCGCGGAGGCGGATGGCTGGCTGGAGAACTATCGCAAGCTCTGGGAGGCGAACTTCGACCGCCTCGACGCGCTGTTGGACGAACTCAAGCAATCCCCATCCTGACCCGGAGACCGCCATGCTGAAGAAGCTGCAGGTGACCACGCCGACCGACACGTCCGTCGTGATGACGCGCGCGTTCGACGCGCCGCGCCAACTCGTGTGGGACGCGATGTCGAAGCCCGAATATCTCAAGCGATGGTGCTACGGCTTCGAGGGCTGGAGCCTGTCGCGCTGCGACGACGATCCGCGGCCCGGCGGCCGGTTCGTCTGGGAATGGACCGGCCCGAACGGCGAGCACATGCGGATGTCCGGCGTGAACCTCGAAATCGCGCCGCCCGAGAAGAGCGTGCGCACCGAGACGTTCGAGATGGTCGGGATGGACTGCCCGCCGATGGGGACCCAGCACGTGACGATGATCCTCGTGGAACAGGGCGCCCGCACGCACATGACCATGACGCTCGCCTACGATTCCAAGGACGCCCGCGACGGCGCGATCGCCTCCGGCATGGACGGCGGCATGGAAATCGGCTACGTCCGCCTCGACGCGATCCTGGCCGGAGGCGGCGCATGAAGAAGCCGACGACCTTCGACGAGTGCCTCGCCGCGTTCGGCCCGGCGCAGCGCGCCGCGATCGAGCAGCTCCGGCGGGTCGTGCGCGCGGCCGCGCCCGACGCCGTCGAGTGCGTCAGCTACGGCCTGCCCGCGTTCAAGCTCCACGGCAAGGGCCTCGTCGCCTTCGGCGGCTGGACGGAGCACTGCTCGCTCTACCCGATGAGCGGCCGCGTGCTGGCGGAACTCGCCGAGGACCTCGCGAAGTACGACGTGCAGAAGGGCACCGTGCGCTTCCCGCCGTCGAAGCCGTTGCCGGCGACGCTGGTGAGGAAGATCCTGAAAGTCCGCACTGCCGAGATCGCGGCGAAAGAGAAGAAGAGATGACCGTCGACGAAGTCGTGGCCCAACTCCGCTCGATCGCTTCGGAGCAATATCGAATCGGGATGACGCGCTTCGGCATTCCGAACGAGACCGCCGTCGGCATCCCGGTCGGCACGCTCCGCGACCTCGGCAAGAAACTCGGTCGGAACCACGCCCTCGCGCAGGCGCTCTGGGCCGACGGACTCTACGAGGCGCGGATGCTCGCCTGCTTCGTCGCCGACCCCGCGCGAGTCACGCCGGCGATGATGGAGGCCTGGTGCAAAGACTTCGATAGCTGGGCCATCTGCGATACGGCCTGCTTCCACCTCTTCGACCGAACGCCGCACGCCTGGAAGAAGGTGAAGGCGTGGGCGAAGCGGAAGCCGGAGTTCGAGAAGCGCGCCGCCTTCGCCCTGCTCGCGAGCCTGGCGCTGCACGACAAGAAGTCGACGGACGAGCCGTTCGTGGATTGCCTGCCGCTCGTCGAGCAGGCCGCGGACGACGGGCGGAACTTCGTGAAGAAGGCGGTGAGCTGGGCCTTGCGCGGCATCGGTACGCGCAGCCCGATCCTGCATTCCGCATCCGTCGAACTGGCGAACCGCCTCGCCGCCAGCTCCGACTCGACGCGCCGCTGGATCGGCAAGGACGTCCTCCGCGACCTGAAGCGCCCGCTCGTCGCGAAGCGCGTGGCGAAGAAATCGTAGCGACCACATTCGATGGCCACGAAAAGGCACCAAGAGGCGCAAAAACTAGAAACGTTTTCTCTCGTCCCGAACCTCAGGTTCGGGATGCGGCGTTCGACAACCTCTGGTTGGCGAACGCGCGTTTTGCATCGACGAATGCACGCCAAC
>CAYVRB010000288.1:0-4701 GCA_964453375.1 uncultured Alcaligenaceae bacterium | reverse complement strand
GGCGTCCCCCCCCCGCGGGTTGGCCACCGCGCTTATTCCACCCACGACGGCACCCAAACCGAGGTTGGTGAACGCCGCATCCCGAACCCGAGGTTCGGGACGAGGTTGGTCGATTGAGGCTCTCATTCGATGGCCACGAAAAGGCACGAAGAGGCACAAAAAGAAATCCGATTTTTTGTGCCTCTTCGTGCCTTTTCGTGGCCATTCCGGGCTTCGTCGGAAACAGGTCCCGACATTCGCGCGCGTCCCCGCGTGACCGATCGCGCCGCCCTGCGGTTACTACCGCGGGAGGCTAAGGATGAAGATCGTCATCGCCGGCGGCAGCGGGTTCCTCGGCGTCTCGCTCGCGCACCACCTCGCGGCGCTCGGACATTCCGTCGTCCTCCTCTCGCGCTCGGCGCCGAAGGCCGCAGGGCCGTGGACGCACGTCGCCTGGGACGCGCGCACGCTCGGCGACTGGGCACGGACCCTCGACGGCGCGGCCGGCCTCGTCAACCTCGTCGGGCGCACCGTCGATTGCCTCAAGACGCCGGAGCGCCAGGACGAAATCCTGCGCTCTCGCGTGGAGGCCACGCGCGTGCTCGGCCTGGCGTGTCGGGCCGTCGAACGGCCCCCGCCGGCCTGGGCGCAGATGGCCACGGCGCACATCTACGGCGATCCGCCGTCGGCCGTTTGCACCGAAGACTCCGCCTTCGGCGTGGGCTTGGCCCCCACCGTGGCGAAGGCCTGGGAAGACGAATTCCGTTCGTCCATTCTCCCCGCGCAGCGCGGCGTCGTCCTGCGCACGAGCTTCGTCGTCGGCCGCGATCGCGGCGCCGGCGGCGGGGCGCTCGCGCGATTGAAATGGCTCGTCCGCCTCGGCCTCGGCGGCACCGTCGGGTCCGGCACGCAAGGGATGAGCTGGATCCACGAGACCGATTTGAATCGCCTCTTCGAACGCGCGATGTTCGACCCGACCATGTCCGGCGCCTACATCGCGTCGTCGCCGTGCCCAGTATCGAATCGCGAGTTCATGCGGGAGCTGCGCCGCACGATGCGGATGCCGATTGGCCTGCCGGCCTTTGAGTGGATGGTCCGCCTCGGCGCCCCGCTCCTGATGCGCACCGATCCCGAACTGGCGCTCTACGGCCGCTACGTGATGCCGAAGCGATTGCTGGAGGAAGGGTTCCCGTTTCGGTTTCCCGAATTGCCGGACGCGCTCGCGGATCTGTTCACGCCGTCCACGCCAAGACGATCATCGCGTCGGTCTCGTTCGTGAGCGGGCGGCGGTCGAAGTCGCCGGCGATCTCCCAGCGCGCGAAGCCGGCGAGGCGCAGCAGCAGTTCCATCTCGTTGCGGTAGATGTACCGCGAACGCACCTGCGTTCGGATCATGCGCGCGACGTGGCCGTCGGCGTCCAGCAGTTCGAGTTCGTTGAGCGAATGCTGCGTCTGGGCGACGCGGTCGAAGGTGCGCGTGTCGTACATCCGCATCGGCAAGCCGGTCGTCGGGTGGGGCAGCTCGCCTTCGAGGACGCGGGTATTCTCCGCCGTGCCGACGATCGCGTGCGAGGGGAAGAAGGTGTCGAACGCCAGCAGGCCGCCGGGGAGCAGGTGCTCGCGACAGGTCCGCAGGCAGCCGATCTGCGCCTCCGGCGTCATGTTGTGGATGAAGGCGTTGAACGGAATCATGATGAGCGCGAACTTGCGATCCCGCCGGAAGTCGCCCATGTCGGCCCGACTCAACCTCGGCGATAGTCCGAGCGCCGTGGCCTTCGTTCGCAATCGGGCGAGCATCGGCTCGAAGAGATCGATCCCTTCGATGTCCACGCCGGCCTGGAGGCACGGCAGTAGGATGCGCCCCGTCCCGCAGGCGATGTCCAGCACCGGTCCCTTCGCCGCGCGCGCCAGCTCGAGATAGAAGTCCCGCCCGTACGGGAAGTCGCCGAGCACGAGGTCGTAGGCGTCGCCGTCGTCGAAGACGGAGGGGAGGTCGGCTGCGTCGTTCACGCGAACTCCGGGTTCGGATTGTTCCTTCGCCACCACGGCTCGGCCGTCACTCGGTCTTGCCCAATCCTTCGAGTGAAAGGCCTTCGATCATGACATCCACGCCACCGCTCCAGAGGCGCGTCTCGACGTTCTCGACGGTCGAGGCGATCTCGAACACCGTGTCCCACCGGAGGATGCCCGCCGCGCCGGGAGTCGGCGCGAGATCGTGCCGGGGGACAAGGAATTCCTTCCCCATGTCGTGGCAGATGTCCACGCCGAACGGGGACGAATTCGATTCGGCGGGGACGCGATACCGGATGCTCAGGCGGTACCGTCCGGGCGGCAACGCGAGGTAGGGACCGAACAACTCAATGCGAGGTTCACGGCGGCCGCGGAGCCGGACCGCGCCGCCGACGCGTTCGCACTCGGCGGGATGCAGCACGTTCAATCGCGCCAGTAGGTCCATCGTCCGCCCGTTCCAAGCGAGCGCCGGCGCGCGGGTCGTATCGCCACCGAGGGGCTTCGCGAGCGTGACGAAGATGTCGGTGTCGATCTGTTGGAAGCCCCAGAACGAATGGAGCGAAGTGCGGAAGCGGTTCGGCTTCGGGGTGAGCCGGTAGCCGTCCTGCGGAGTCGTGGCAACGATCGGCGCAAGCACCTGTCGCCAGAAATCGGGGTCGAGAATCCGATGGTCGAGGGTCCAATAAGGGCCGCCACCGTTCCGATAACCGACTTCGATCACCGGCGGGATCAGCATCGTCACGGCCTTGCCGAAGTAGCGGGCTTCGATCGCCGAACTCGAATTCAACGACACGACGCGCGTGATTTCGTCTTGCGCGAGCAGGTGATAGGCGTTGTCGGTCACGGTGCGCGCCTGCGGGCGCAGCTCGCGGATGCGGCTCGTGAGCGGGTGGTCCGGGTCGTAGGGATGCGGCTTGACGAGCCACGGTCCGGGCGCGGCCATCAGGCGCCGCAATTCGTCGTCGAACGCTCCGACGTCGACAAACCGACCGTTCCGCACCTGGCTCTTATCCATCCTGGCCTGCGCCACGTAGAGCGTCGTCTCCGGTTCCAGATAGCTCCGCGGACCGGTCGCCACCGTCGCCCGGCGCAGGCCGGCCGTCATCCAAACTTCGTCTTCGCCGATCGCCTGTCGCCGGATCGCGGCGTCGGCCGTCGGATCGGACGCACGCACGCCGAACACCAGATCGTCCAAAAACCGGATCGGGTGAATCCACAAGTCGACGTAGGGTACGCGAAGGTCCGACAAGACCTGCCGCAGATAGGGCGGGAGTTCGAAACCGACGACGACCGAATCCCGGACGTGCGGTTCGTACAGGCCGGCCAGTTCCCGACGGAGCGTCGCGCCGTCGTACAAACTGGCCCAGCCATTCAAGCGGTCCACGATCCCGTGCCGGCGATAGAAGTCGTGGGCGTCGATTCCGGCGTTCTGGTCGAGAATCAGCCGTCGGGGGCGGAGGCCGGTCGCGAGGAGCAATTGATGTTCGATCAGCCGGTGCAGCCAGCGGATTTGATCGTTGCTGCCGTCGAGCGAACCGTCGGCGTAAGGGCGGAGGCAGTCACCGGTCACGACGATCGACTTCGGCATGTCTCCACCCAGTTGGGATTTCGGGCCGGGCGAGCGAAGGGATCGAAGTGGCGGACGCAAAACGAGTCGGGGTGGCCGGATTTGAACCGACGACTTCTTGCTCCCAAGGCAAGCGCTCTAGCCAAGCTGAGCTACACCCCGTTCGGTCTATCGTACTGATCGAACGGACGCGCGACACCGACCGGGGGTTCGCGCGCTCGCGGTCACTTCCCGAGCAAGCCGAGGATCCGCTCGAAGTCGTCGTTCGTGTCGAAGTCGATCACGATCTGCCCCTTGTCCTTCCCCTTCACCTTGATCTCGACGCGGCTGGCGAAGCGCCGTCGCAGGTCGTCCTCCAGGCTCGACACGTGCGCGGTCTTCTCGACCGCCGGCTTCTTCGCGGCGGCCGGTTCCTCCGCCTGCGCCTGCTTCTGGTGCTTCACGAGCTGCTCGAGGGCGTGGACCGAAAGCCCCTGCAGGAGCACGAGCTTGCAGAGGGCGATCTGCTTCTCGGCGCCGCCGACGCCCTTGAGCACCTTCGCGTGGCCAAGGGTAATCTGCCCGTGGCGGACGGCCGTCTGCACTTCCTCGGGCAGTGCCAGCAAGCCGAGGAGGTTGCTGATCGTGGTGCGGTCGAGGCCGAGCTTCGTGCCGAGTTGGTCCTGGGTCATCTTGAAGCGTTCGAGGTAGTCCTTGAAGCCCTGGGCCTTTTCGATGGCGTTCAGGTCGGCGCGCTGGATGTTCTCGACGAGGGCGGCCTCGTAGACCTGCTGGTCGTTGAATTCGACGATGTGGACGGGCACGTCGGCGAGGCCGGCCTGCTGGGCGGCGCGAAGGCGGCGTTCGCCGGCGATGAGCTGGTAGCCGTCGTTCACGCGGCGGACGACGAGCGGCTGGAGCACGCCGTGGGTCTTGATGCTGTCGCGGAGCTGCTTGAGGTCTTCGTCGTCGAACTGCTTGCGTGGCTGGTACGGGTTGTGGCGGATCGCCTCGACGCCGAGGCTGCCGCGTTCGCTGCGGGTGAAGCCGCGTTCCTTCGTGTCCATGTCCGTCCCCTGCGGTGAGCCGGTTCGTTCCCCGCGAACCGTGGCGGGGTCATAGCAGGGCGGCGGAATCGGGTCCAGTGCGGAATGCGGAGTGCGGAGT
>CAYVRB010000287.1:0-7835 GCA_964453375.1 uncultured Alcaligenaceae bacterium | reverse complement strand
CCTCTTTCTTCGGCTCGGCGTCCGGGGGGAGCATCGCCTTGACGAGCTGGCCGTTCGTGCCGTTGTAGAGCCGGACGATCCCCTCCTCGCCGCCGGCGGCGACGACGGCGCCGTCGGGGTTCGACGCCACGGCGTAGACGAAGTCCTTGTTGTCGCCGAAGGTCCGGTTCTGCCCGCCGTTGTCGGCGTTGTAGAGGCGGACGCTGGCGTCGCCGCTCGCCGTGAGGAACGTCTGCGTTTTCGGGATGAACGCCAGGCGCGTCACCTGCTTCGCGTGGCCCTGGATGTCGCGGGCCTTCTCGCCCTTCTCGTAGTCCCACACTTTCACGACGTTGTCGGCGCCGGCGGAGACGAGCTTCTTGCCGTCGGCCGTCCAACCGACGTCCAGCACGTGGTGCGTGTGCCCTTCGAACGACTTCACGAACTTGCCGGAGGGGACCTCGAAGACCTTGACGAACTTGTCGGCCGCGGAGGTGGCGAGCAGTTTGCCGTCGGGGCTGAACGAGACGCCGAAGACGGTGTCGCTGTGGCCGTTCTTGACCTCGAACGCGGGCTTGCCGTCGGCGGCGAAGACCTTGATCTCGCCGTCTTCTGTGGGCGCTCCGCCGCCGGTGGCGAGGAGCTTGCCGTCGGCGCTCCAGGCGAGCGCGACGACGCGGTCGGCGAAGTCGGCCAGGCGCGCCTTCACGGTCCCCTTCTCGGCGTCCCAGAGCGTGACCTCGCGGAAGCTGCCGCTGGCGAGCGTCTTGCCGTCGGGCGACCACGCCAGCGACTCGACGAGCGAGATGTGCGCGGACTTCGCCTCCTTGCCGTCGGCGGTCTTGAGCGTCGGGTCGACGAACGTGCTCTTGAACGCGCCGGTCTTGCCGTCGAAGAGGTGGATCTGATTCCCGCGCCCGGCGGCGACGACGGCCTTGTCCACCTTCTCGGGGCTGACGGCGACGGCGCGCACCGGCTTCACGAGCGCCGGCGGCAGGCTCAGCACCACCTTCGGCCGCGTCTTGATCTCGGGCGCCGTCGGGCCTTTCGCCCCCTGCTCGATCCAGAGTTTGAAGATCGCGACCTCGTTCGCCGTCAGCGGGTTCTCCTCGCTCTTCGGCGGCATCACCGGCGCCTTGTTGTGGCTGCTGAAGGAGTACAGCGAACTCTCCATCGGCTTGCCCGCGACGACGGCGACGCCGCGGCGGCCGCCCTTCATGAGCGCCGCGTAGGTGCCCATGTCGAGCTTGCCCTTTTGCTCCGAGCCGGAGTGGCAGACGGTGCACTTGGCCGCGAAGATCGGCTGCACGTCCTTCGCGTAGTCGATCGGCTCGGCCCGAGTGAGCTTCGCCGGCTCGATGGGCGAGAGCTTCGTGTCCTTCTTCTCCTGGGCAAGGGCGAAGGTCGGAAGTAACAGAACTATCGTTATCGTCCGCATGTATCACTCCAGAGTTGGCCACAGATGAACACGGAAAAGACAGATCAGAATGAAATCAATTCTTTGCTTTTTCTGATCGGTTTTCCAATCTGTGTACTTCCGTGGCCGATTGATTTCACTTCACCACGTTCAGGTTGAACTTCGCTTCGTGCTTCGTCTCGTATTGGCCGTCCCACTTGGCGGTGGCCGTCACGTTGATGTTGTTCAGGCCGCCGAGCTTCGCGTCCTTCGCGGCGGTCAGCTTCACCTTCACTTCGTTCGCGCCCGGCGGGATCGTGCCGGCGTCGACCGTCACGCCGACGGCGTCCTTCGGCAGGTCGATCTTGAGGACGAACGGCCCGTCGAAGTCGAACTGCCGTTCGACGCGGACCACGACCTCCGCCGTCATCCCCTGCTTGAGGTTCCCCGGCGATTGCGCCGTCAGCTTGCCGAGGCTCGTCGGGATCACCTTCACCTCGAACGACGGCGCGTAGGCGATGACGGTGATGTCCTTTTTGTCCTTGCCCATCGGGTCCTTCGCGTACTTCACCGTCGTCTCGCCGCGGAGCGTGACGGGATAGGTGCCGGGGACGGCGTTGGCGCGCACGTCCACCACGATCGCCGCGTCGGCCTTGTCCTTGGCGATCGCCGTCGGCTGGCCGTTGTTCACGTTCACGGCCGCCTGCTGGTTGTTCCCCTGCTGCGTCGGCTCCATCACCACGTTGAGCGGGTTCGGCCGCGCCTCCTTGTCCTGCCACGTCACCTTCACGGGCACGGTGATCTTGTCGCCGGGCTTCACGACCAGCGGCATCGGCAGCTTCTCGTCCTTGCCGTCCTTCTTGATCGTGGCGGCGGCGAGGTCGGGCTTGAGGCGGAAGTGCGCCTTCTCGCCGCGGGTGGCGACGACGAGCGCCTGATCGAGGCGGGCGACCGTCGGCGTGTTCTGGCCGGGCTGCACGCCCCAGGTGATGGACGCGGCCCGCGCCTCGCGTACGACCGGCTGGCCGGCGATCGTCGCGGTCGCCTTCACCTTGATGGCGGCGACGGCGTCGGGTAGCGTGCCGGCGGCGGAGAGCACGAGCGTGCCCCACTTCTGGTTCGTGCCGATGCTCGTCGGCGCGGCGGTCACGCCGGCGGGAAGCCCCTCGGCCGCGAGCGCGATCGGGCCGGTGAAGCCGTCGAGGCGTTGCACGAAGACGTCGAACGCGACTTCGCCCTCCGGCCGCGCGACGACGGTCGTGGGCAATTCGCGGCTACGGGGCATGACGACGGCGCGGAAGTCGGGCTTCGCCGCGCCGATCCGCAGGCGATAGAAGCTCCGCGGGCCGTGGCTCACGTTCGCGTCCCGGCTGCCGACCATGATCTGGTATGTCCCGTCCGCCGGGGCCGTGAACCGGAACGGAACCGGATCGGTGTTCCGGCTGAAGAAGCTCTGCGGGTGCAGCGATTCCTGATCGTCGTCGAGCGTGCCTTCGTTGGCGATGTCCTGCTTGTTGGCGGCGTTGCGGATCGTGAGGAAGCCGTCCATGTTCGAGCCGAGCCGGTCGGCGAAGAGTTCGATGGTGAACTTGTCGTCCTTCTTGGCGGTGAAGCTGTACCAGTCGCGGTCGTAGCGCTTCTCGATGCGGCCGGCCAACTCGCAGGGAACGGGAATGGCTTCCGCCGTTTCCAGCTTGTCGTTGTCGGCGGCCTTCTCCAGCGTCACCGGTCCGCCGGCGAGGTAGAGCGGGATCGCGTTCGAGCCGGGCAGCCGATGCTCGAAGCCGTCCTGCAGCGCGGTCGGCGGATCGATCCTTCGGCGGAACTGCGTCTGGCCCGGTTGCACCGGCGGCGTGATGGAGACCGCGAGCGATTCGATCGGCCGGCCGTCGATGGTCATGCCGGGAACGGGCTTGCCGCCCGGCAGGTTCCGGCCGAAGAGCGTCACGTTCGCGGGCTTCCCCGGCTCGACGATCGGCGGGAACGCGGCGTCGATCCACGGCATCGCCGCGATCGTCAACCGATAAAAGTGGTCCGCGCTGCCGGCCTGGTGCGCGAACTCCGTGAGCCGCACGAGGTACTCGCCGTCGGCCGGGATCGCCACGTCGGCGAGGGCGTCGGCGTCCTGGTAGTTGCGGGCGTTCGCGAGCCGTTTGCCGTCGGGGGCGAAGACTTCGACCAGCGGCTTGAGCTTGCTGTCGATGGAACTGGCGGCGCAGTGGACGAGTACGCGCTGCCCGGTCTTCGCCGCGAACGACGAATAATCGACGTCGACCTGATTGCTGATGATGCCGTTGATCGTGGTGCCGAGATCGACCTTCTGCGCCTCGATCGTATCGTTGTTCGATTCCTTTTCGTTCACCTCGATCTTGTCGCCAACCACGAAGAGCCGCGGGTTGCTGACGCCGTACTTGTTGACGACGCGCACGTCGTAGGCGCCGGGCGGCACGTCGGCGGCGACCGTCACCTTGAACTTCGCCTCGGTCGGCGGCGGGGCGTTCTTCTTCGGCTTCGGTTGGTCCTTCTTCTTGGGATCGGCCGGCGGTTCCGGCGGCGGCGGAATCAGGTCGCCCTTGATGCCGGGATGGGAGAAGAGCAGCGCCGTCGCGTCGTCGAGGTCGGTGCCGAACGCGGTGGCGTCCACGGCCGTGCCCGCCTTGGCGCCGACCGGGAAGATCGAGGCGATGCGCGGCTGCGGGAGCAGGGTCCCCGGCTGCTGGGCGACCGCGACCGCGACGGTCAGGAACGCGACCGCCAGGAGAGGTCGTCGCATGAAGGCACTCCGAGATCGAACGCGTGAGGAGACGCGCGAGAGCGGAATCGATTCCGCGGGGGCAGGTAGTGTGATGGTAAACCGGCGGCCGGCCGCGGTCAAGGCGATGGGCCGCGCCTGTCCATTTTGCGGATTTCATTTAACATGGGGAATTGTTCCGAATCGGGCGCATCTCGGGAAAGCACGAACATGGATATGGCCATCGGTCTCGCGGCGGGTTTGCTCGGTTGCACGCTCTGGATCGTGGCGAACGCGATGCGGTTGGGCGGCTTCCAGCGCTGCGCCTGGGGCCTGAGCCTCGCGAAGCGCGCGAACGCGGACCCGGCGTTCGCCGCGCAGGTGGACGCGCTGTCCGGCCCCGCCGCGCCGGCGGCGCCCCCAAAGCCCTCCGGCGAACCGCTGCGCCTGCTCGCGCTGCTCCAGGGCGAAGCGCGATTCGTCGATTTCCTTTTGGAAGACATCAGTCAAGCGAGCGACGCCCAGATCGCGAGTTTCGTTCGCGATCGACAATCCAAGGCGAAGGCCTGTTTGGAAAAACACCTCGTTCTCGAACCGGTGATCGCGAGCGCCGAGGGGCAGATCGTGCAGGTGCCGGCGGGCTTCGATCCCTCGGCGATCCGCGTGCTGGGGAACGTGGGCGGTACTCCGCCGTACTCCGGCGAGTTGCAGCACGCCGGCTGGCGCGTCCGCGAATTGAAGCTCGCGCCGCCACCGGCCGGGCAGGACGCCTTCGTGCTCCAACCGGCCGAAGTGCAGGTGGCATGAGTGGGCGGCCCGCGCTCCGCTGCGCAAAGCCTCCGCGTCGCGGCTAAACGTGTTGACTTGTTCCCCGGCCGCTGCGAAAATCGTGGATAACTCTCCCACCGCCGGACGCACGTTTCATGTTCCGCCTGATCGATCGCGTCTCCCGCCGCGAGATGCTCCGCGCCGGCGGCCTGTCCGCGCTCGGGTTATCCCTGCCGACGTTGTCTTCGGCCCGCGCGGCAGCTCCCGAGCGGAAGGCGAAGAATTGCATCGTCCTCTTCCTGATGGGCGGCCCGCCGCAGCACTCCACCTTCGACCCGAAGCCGGACGCGCCGGCCGAGATCCGCGGCGAGTTCGGCCCGATCGCGACCGCCGTGCCCGGCCTCCGCTACGCGTCGCTCCTTCCGAAACTCGCGAAGATTGCCGACAAGCTCTGCGTCCTGCGCGCCGTCTCGACCGACGACAACGCCCACTCGTCCAGCGGCTACGCGATGCTGACGGGCGTGCCGCACGCCCCGAAGAACGTCGAGAACGTGAACCCCGGCCCGCCGAACGACTGGCCGAACCTCGGCGCGATCGTGCGCCGGCTGCGCGGCGATTCCGGGGGCCTGCCCGGCGCCGTGCGGCTGCCGATGCACATCTTCAACACCGACAGCTCCGTCTGGCCCGGCCAGGACGCGGGCTTCCTCGGCCGCGCCAGCGATCCGTGGCTGTTCCGATGCGAGCCGGGGACGGCGAAATTCCAGATCCCCGAATTCTCGCTCGCGACCGATGTCTCACTCGAACGGCTCAACGACCGGCGCGAACTGCTGCGGACCTTCGACCAGTACCTCGCGAAACCGTCGCAATCGCTGGGCGAGAAGTACGACAAGCACACGAATCAGGCATTCGAGCTTCTCGGTTCGCAGAAGGCCCGTGCGGCGTTCGACCTCGGTCGCGAGACCCCGGCGACCCGCGACCGCTATGGCCGCTCGCACTTCGGCCAGAGCTGCCTGCTGGCGCGCCGGCTCGTCGAGGCCGGCGTCTCCCTCGTCCATGTCAACTGGCACCGCGGGCCGGACGAACCCTCCGACGCCCCGTGCTGGGACAGCCACGCCCGCGAGGGCGAACGGCTCAAGACCGTGCTCGCGCCGACGGCCGACTCGGCGTTCGCCGCCCTCGTCGACGACCTCGCCGAGCGCGGGTTGCTCGACGACACGCTGGTGGTGTGCATGGCGGAGTTCGGCCGCACGCCGCGCCTCAACGGCCGCGCCGGCCGCGACCACTGGGGCCACGTCTTCTCCGTGGCGATGGCCGGCGGCGGCGTCCGCGGCGGACAGGTGTATGGAGCCTCCGACAAGCAGGGCGCCTACCCGATGGACGGCCGCGTCGCCCCGCACGACCTGACCGCGACGATCCTGCACGCCCTCGGCTTTCCGCCCCACGTCGAATACGTCGACCCGCTCGGCCGCCCCTTCGCCGCCAGCCGCGGCGAGCCGCTGCTGGGGTTGTTCTGATCTCCCAGGTACTGAAAACCGATATGAACCGCCGCGACTTTCTCGCTTCCTCCGCCGCCCTCGCCGCGTTGCCGGCGTTTGCCGCGACCGCGCCCAAGGGCAAGGCCGAGCACTGCATCTTCCTCTGGCTCGGTGGCGGCATGGGGCAACTCGATACCTTCGACCCCAAGCAGAAGCAGCCGAACAAGGGGCCGAACAAGAAGGCCGGCTCGCTCTACGGATCCCTCGCGACGAACGCGAAGGGCGTGCGCGTCTGCGAGCACCTGCCGACCGTCGCGACGATGATGGACCGGATGACGGCCGTGCGGACGGTGAACCACAAAGTCGTGGACGAGCACGCCTTCGCCACGAACCTCGTGCATACGGGGCGGATGGTGAGCGGAAACGTGACGTACCCGTCGATCGGGTCGATCGTGGCGCACGAGCGCGGGGCGGTCGACCCCGGCGTGCCGGCGTACATCCTCGTCGGCTATCCGAACGTCAGCCGCGGGCCGGGGTTCCTCGGCTCGAAGGCCGGGTACGTCTACCTCACGGACACCGAGTCCGGCCCGGCCGGCTTCACGCGCCCGGCCGACGTGGACGCGCAGCGCGCCGAGGCGCGGCGCAGGCTGCTGGCGGCGAACGGCGCGAAGGCCGAGACCGGCTCGAACCTCGCCGAGTACGAGGAGGCGCAGGACGCGGCGCTGCGGCTGGCGGGGCCGGGATTCATGAAGCATTTCGACCTGAAATCCGAACCGGCGAAGGTCCGCGAATCCTACGGCGGCGAGTTCGGCCAGCGCTGCCTCCTGGCGCGCCGGCTCGTGCAGGCCGGCGTGCGCTTCGTCGAAGTCTCGCACAACCTGAACTTCCTCAACGGCACCGGCTGGGACGTGCACAACGAGGGGATCGACAACCAGCACCTGCTCGTGCGCGAACTCGACAAGGCGCTGTCCGGCCTTGTCGCCGACCTGGAGGCGAAGAAGCTCCTGGACAAGACGCTCGTGGTGGTGGCGACGGAGTTCGGCCGGCCGCCGGAGTTCGACGGCAAGGGCGGCCGCGGCCACCAGGGCACCGCCTTTTCGATGGTGCTGGCCGGCGGCGGGCTGAAGCACCGGGGCGCCTACGGAACGACGGACGAGCTGTCGAAGACGATCGTCGAGAAGCCGGTTTCCATTCCCGATTTCCATGCCACGATCCACGCGGCGCTCGGCATCGATCCGGCGAAGGAACTGATGGACGGCGCCCGCCCCGTGCCGATCACCGACGGCGGCGCGCCGATCCGGGAATTGTTCTGACCAATCGCCGATCCGCTACTTCGCCTTCGCGGCCGTCACGCGCGCCACTTCGGCGCAGTCCTTGTCGCCCCGGCCGCTGACGCACAACACCACGATGTCGTCCTTCGGCCGCTGCGCGGCGATGCGCCTCGTCACGACCACCGCGTGCGCCGGCTCGAGCGCGGGCAGGATGC
>CAYVRB010000286.1:0-7862 GCA_964453375.1 uncultured Alcaligenaceae bacterium | reverse complement strand
GGGGGGTGGCGGATGGCGCGGTTCTGGCCGGAGTGCTGGAGGACGTGCGGATCAATGCGCTTTGCCTTGGGCCGGGGATGGGTGTTGGCGCGCGGGAGGCGGGGTTGGTGGGGGTGGCGTTGGGCCTTGCCGCCGGCGTCGTGTACGCGCAGTCGGCGGCGCCCGCGCCGCCGAACGCGGCCGCCGCCCCGCCCAAGGTCCGCGACTGGTACGACGTCGCGGACATCGCCCTGCGCCTCGCCACGCTCGCCATCCTCTCGGGCGGATTCATCAGCACCTTCGCCGTCCTCACGTCGCTCCGCGCCGGGGCGTACAGCCAGATCTACGGCCGCTTCCAGGGTGTGCTGCTCAAGCTCGCCGACCACCCGCACCTCTTCGAGCGGATGAAGCGCGAGGAATACACCGCCGCCGAGGACGACCCGACGAACCCGGACGGCCCGACGCACCCGCACCGCTTCCTCGCGAACTGCATCGTCAATCTCTACGAAGAGGCGTTCCTGCTCTACGAATCGCGCGTGCTCTCCGTGATCGACACGGTGCCGGAGGACTACTGGCAGTCGATGCTCGGTTCGATGCGCGCGGCGTTCGCGCTCAAGTACGTGCGGACGCACTGGGAGTTGCGGCAGGCGTCGTTCTCGCCGAAGTTCAACCGCTTCGTCCGCGAGGACGTGCTCGGCCGTGCCGGCTAGTTCAGGTACCGCTTCGGATTCACGTTCGCGATCTGCCAGAAAAGTTCTTCGCCGAGCGCCGCCCGCAAGTGAATGGACAGCGTGCGTTCGTTCCCGTCTTCGATGTCGGCCATGTAGTAGTCCGAGCCGAAGAGGATGCGTTCGCGCGCGAAACCGCCCTGGAGGAAGACCTTCAAGGCCGGGACGAAGTCGGTCTTCTGGAACACGGTGTAGGAGATGTCGGTGTAGAGGTTCGGATGGTGCGGCAGCATGTCGAGAATGTCCGAAAGCCAGGACTTCCGATCGTCCGCTACGGGATTTCTTCGGGGATCGGTGACGTACCACGGATCCTTCAAGTACTTCTCCCACTCGTCCTGCCCGCCGATGTGCGCGAGGCAGAGTCGCATATCGGGATATTCGTCGAGGATCGGCTTGTAGAGCTTGGGGGCCGAATAGTCGCCGGCGTTATCGACGGTGACGCGTGTTCCGCAACGGTCATAGCCGTGCATGCCGCCGCGCGAGCAGTGCGTCATCACGGGCAATCGCATCTCGTTCGCGTATTTCCAGAGAGGCTTCATTTCCTGGTCGCCGGGGCGATAACCGAGATTCGGGTAAATCTTGATTCCGCCGAACCCCCAATCCTCGATCGCACGTTTCAATTTGTCGAGGACCCCCGCGCGCCGCGGATCGGCGGCGAAGAACGGGATGATCGAAGGATAGCGCCCGCACATCATGCACAGCGTTTCGTGCTGTTTGTCGATCGACTCGAACGGATCGCCCTTGCGGATGAAGCCGAGATCCATTGGGAGCACGACGAACCGCGTTGCAGGCGGATAGCGCGATTCCAGCTCCTCGAACACTTGGAATTGATCTTTCCGCAGCGAGAGTTTGGCGAAGCGCGCGTAGCGCAGCAAGCTCGGACAGTCCCAAATCAGTGACCAAATGCGAATCGCGGGCAGGACCCACTTGAGGGCGACTTTCCGCCGCATCAACCAACTGAACGGCCGCGGGATGAAGTTCCGCGGCACGTGGTCGATCGTGAACGTGTGGACGTGGCAGTTGTAGATGATCTCTTCGCGCGGCTCGGGCATGATCGACTCCGCTCGCATGTCATCCCACCAATTCCGCGATCGGCGAACCCCACGGCACGAGGGTGAACGGCCGCGCGAGGCGGTCCCGCAGCTCCGTGTCGTGCGGGATGCCGAGGCAGTGGTAGACCGTCGCGATCACGTCCGCCGGGGTCACGGGGTTGCGGCTCGGCTTCGCGCCGATCTTGTCGCTGGCGCCGTGCACCGCGCCGCCCCGGATCCCGCCGCCGGCCATCATCAGCGAATAGCAGAAGTTCCAGTGGTCCCGCCCGGCGTTCGCGTTCACCTTCGGCGTCCGCCCGAACTCGCCCATCACCACGACGAGCGTGCGCTCGAACAGGCCGCGATCCTCCAGGTCCGCGAACAGGCTCGCGACGGCGGCGTCGAGCTGCGGCAGCAACTCGGCCTTGAGCTTGCCGAAGTTGTTGCCGTGGGTGTCCCACGTCGCGTTGGCGTCCGGCGCCCAACTGACGCAGGCGACGCGCGAACCGGCCTCGATCAGCCGGCGCGCCAGCAGCACGCTCTGGCCGTAGATGTTCCGGCCGTAGGCGTCGCGCGTTTTCGGCGGCTCGCGGTCGATCCGCAGCGCCTTCTGCATTTCCGGCGACGTGAGCAGGTCGAACGCCTTCGCCTGGATCGCGTCGTGTTCGAGGCTCGCCGTCGAACCGCCGAGCTTCGTCACGAGTTGCTTGCGCAGGTCGAGCCGATTCGGATCGACGTCGGGCCCAAGCGCGAGTTCGGGCATGTCGAAGTTCGGGGCGTTCGGATCCTTCAGGATGAAGAACGGATCGCGGGGCTTGCCGAGGAAACCGCCGTAGAAGCCGGGCTGCGGCGGACCGCCGGCGCCTTCCTTCGTGATGTACGGCAGGGAAACGTAAGGTACGACGGCGGACTTCGGCGGCTTGAGCAATCCCATCACGGAGCCGACGGCCGGATGGTCGTTCGGCGAGAAGGTGGCGGCGGAGTTGTCGCCGCGATCGTGGCCGGTGAGCGCGGTGTAGACGCCGGCGGCGTGGGCGTTGTTCACGCTGTGGTGCGCCGAGCGGATGAGCGCGGAGCGGTGCATCCAACGCGCCATCTTCGGGATGCGCTCGCCGAATTGCACGCCGGGCACGGTCGTCGCGATCGGCTTAAACTCGCCGCGGATCTCGGCGGGCGCCTCGGGCTTCAGGTCCCACATGTCCAGGTGCGGCGGCCCGCCGTTCAGGAAGATCAGGATGCAATGGTCGGCGTGGGTCTTCGCCGGGTTGGCGCGGAGGAGTTGCGGCAGCGAAAGCCCGAGCGCGGCGGCGGAGCCGGCGCGGAGCATCGTGCGGCGGGAGAGTTTCGGACCCGGACAAGGCGGGAGCGTCATCCAATCGACCCCGGAGAATCGGGAGTGGCGGGAAGGGAATTATCGCGGAACATCGCCCCGGCCGCAAGCGCGAGGTTCGCCGGGTCGGGCGCGGATGCGCAACCGCCACAACGGACCGCGTCACACGAACAGCGGCTTCACGTGCCGGTCGTAAAGGTTGTGGGTCACGTTCTGCGCGATCGTCTCCTCGCACTCCTTCAGCATCGCCAGGTACTGGTCGCCCATCTGGGCGGCGACCTTGAACGCGACGTGGAGCAGTTGGCGGAAGTGCGGGTTGAACGCCGGGTGCGTCGGCACGTGCTGGAGCGCCGCGACGAACTGCTCCGGCCCCCAGTCGCCGACCCGCTCGAGGCTCGGCAGCTTCGCCTCGTCGATGTCGATGACGCTCGCGTACGGGGCGCACAGCTCCGCCTTCTTCGCCAGCGCCTTCGCGTAGATCGCCTTCGCCATCTCCAACCCGGCGCCGTCGGACTCGGCGAGGCCGATCACCTCCTCCAGCCAGGTGGTGCCGGCGGTCTTCACGTGCAGCCCGGCGCCGGCGGCGCGGATCGCGTTGCGGATCGGCGCGTAGATCGAGAACTTGTCGCTGCCCGAATGCACGCTGAGCTTCAGGTTCGCCGGAAGGCCGAAGGATCGGATCGCGAAGGAGATCACGGCCAAGTCGTCTCGGAACTCCTTCTCGAACTGGTGGACGTCGCCGACGTAATCGACGCCCTTGTTGAAGCGCCCCGTGAACTTCGGCGCGATCGTCTGGAGCGGAATCCCCTCGTCCGCAAGCGCCGCGAGGATCAGCAGCAGTTCCGGCGGCGTCTGCGGGCTGTCGGTCTCGTCCATCGACACTTCGGTGATGAAATTCCCGGCCCCCTTGGCGGCGGCGATCTTGCGATAGATCGCGCCGGCGTCCTGGGCGGCCTTGAGGTACTTCTTCGCCACCAACAGGATCGTCGCGCGACTGATCGCGAACGGCTCGTCGATCCCCGGGATCGCCAGTCGCCCCACCAGCTTCGCGTGCCGGTCCGCGAAGGCGATCGCGGCGTCCTCCCCGCACGGTTGCCCGATCGAGTCGGCCACATCGATGGTGAAGAAGTCGCACGGCGCGAGGAAGCGATCGACCGTATCCAATCGAATGTGGTCCGCGTCCAGGTGGTACGGCTTCGTCCAGCCGAGTTCTTTCACGGCCACGTCGGCGGCGATCCTCGTGGCGCTCGGCTCCGTGCCGATGATCGTGTGCTCGCGGTTCGACTTGTTCCAAACCGGTACGACTTCGACGCCCTGCTCGGCCGCCAACTGGCAGGCCCGCAGTTGCGCCTTGGCCTGATGCGCGAACCGGTCGCCGACGCCGAGGGAGAACTTCGCCAACGTGAGCATGGTGCCGCTCCGGGAGGTGCGGCTGTTTTATCGGAGAGGCGATGCATGGCCCGAATTCCGTCTCACAACTCGCACCTCAGAACTCATGACTCGCTGCGAAATGGTTTTTGAATCGAGTCGTGAGTTGTGAGTCGTGAGGTATGAGTCGATTCCACTGGAATTCCGAATGGTATTCCGCGACGATGACGATACCGCCGGTCCGCATTTCGGAGTGTCCCATGCCTCGCCTCGTCGCATCGATCGCGTTGGTCGTTCTCACGGCCTCGGTCCACGCGCAGACCTCGTTCCCGATGATCACGCACACGGTGCCGACGTCGGCGCAGCGCGGCGCCACGGCCGAGGTCTCCATCGAGGGTCTGATGAACTTCGCCGGCGCGTACAAGGTGCTCTTCCGCGAGCCGGGCCTCGCCGCCGAGGTGATTCCCGCGAAGGATCCGAAGGCGACGACGCGCTCCGTAAAGCTCAAGCTGACCGTCGCGCCGGACGCCCGCGTCGGCGTCCACGACTTCCGCCTCGCGACCTCGCTCGGCGTCTCGTCGCTCGGGCAAATCCTGATTACGCCCGATCCGGTGATTGTCGAACAGCCCGGGAAGAACACGCCGAAGGCTCCGCAATCGATTTCCTTGCCCTGCGTCGTCTGCGGGCGCATCGAGATCGCCGAGAACGTGGACGCCTACAAATTCGCCGCGAAGGCCGGGCAACGGATCACGATCGAGTCGTTCGCCGCGCGCATCCAGGACAAGATTCACGATCTCCAGAAACACATCGATCCGCTCGTCGCGATCCTCGACGCCAACGGCCGCGAGCTGGCGGCCGACGACGACGGGCACTTCGCCGATCCGGCGTTCGCGTTCACCGTGCCGGCCGACGGCGAGTACACGGTGCTCGTCCGCGATTCCAAGTACGACGGCGACCCGCGCTGGACCTACGCCCTCGCGATCACCGACCGCCCCGCCGCGGCGCACGCCTTCCCCCTCGCCCTGAATCCCGGCGCGAAGGCGAAGCTCGAACCGGTCGGCGGCGCCAAGGCGATCGCCCCGCTCTGGGACGCGACCGCGCCGACGGTGCTCGGCCTCCATCAGGTGTCGCTCCGTCACGGGCCGCACGAGACGAACCCCGTGCCGGTCGTCGTGACCGATCTGGCGCTCGCGACCGAAACCGAACCGAACGAGAATCCGAAGGAGGCGAATCGGCTGAGCATCCCCGGCGGGATCAACGCCCGCATCGGCGCGCCGCGCGACCGCGACCACTTCGCCTTCGCGGCCAAGAAGGGCGTGCCGATCAGTTTCGAAATCTTCGCCCGCCGCTTCGGCACGCCGCTGCGCTCCCGCCTCGACGCGATGCTCGACATCCTCGCGCCCGACGGGCGCGTCCTCGCCAGCAACGATGACGCGACCGGCAAGGACGCGGCCCTCACCTTCGCCGCGCCGGCCGACGGCGACTACGTCCTCCGCGTCCGCGACCTCAATAACAAGGGTGGCGACGCCTTCCCGTACTTCCTCGCCGCGTCGGTCGCGAAGCCCGACTTCTCGCTCAAGCTCGACCCGGCGAAGGCGATGATCGGCCCCGGCAGCCGCACCGCCTGGTACGTCACCGTCGCGCGCGCCAATGGCTTCACCGCGCCGGTGAAGGTCGAGGTCCGCAACCTGCCGAAGGGCGTGACGGTGAACGCGCTGACGATCCCCGCGACGATGACGCAGGGCTGCCTCGTGCTCTCGGCGGCGCCGGACGCGAAGCTCGACGCGAGCGTCGTCGAGGTCGTTGGGACCGCCGAGGGGCTGACGCGCACGGCGATTCCCGACGAGGAGATTTACCTCCCCGGCGGCGGGCGCGGTCGCTTCCCGGCCACGATGCCCGCCGTCGCCGTCACGGACGCGTCCGACGTGCTGGAGGTGAAAGTGAAGGCGAACAAGATCACGCTGAAGCCGGGCGAGGAGGCGAAGATCGAAGTCGAGGTGAAGCGCCGGGCCGACTACGACAAGCCGCTGACGCTGGACGTGATCCTGCGGCACCTGGGGCAGAAGTTCGCCGACTCGCTGCCACCGGGCGTGACGATGGTGGACGCGAAGAGCAAGACGCTGCTGGGCGCGGGCAGCGTAGGACACATTGTGTTGAAGGCGGCCCCCGACGCCGCCGAGATCGCGGACGTGCCGGTGGCGGTGCAGGCGTTCGTGCCGGTGAACTTCGTAGTGAAGATCGGCTACGCGAGCGAACCGATTTTGGTAAGCGTCAGGAAATAGGCTTGGCCCAATCGGGCGTCCGTCCCGGTGGCCACATCGGACCGAATACCGACTGTGGAACCGGTGTTTCATTGGTCCAGTAATAGCATCGTGCAATCATCGCAAGTAGGTCAAAGTCCTGCCGGAAAGAAGAAAGTTCAGTGGGATCCTTAGCCACTTGCAGTAACGAAGATGGAGCCGAAGTCCATAACGTCGCGGCTGCACGGGCTTCCGCAACCATGAGATTATTGGCTACATTGCGGGCCACCTCGACTGCGTTCGACTCCGCTTTTCCGTTGGCCATTGCGGTTTCGAGGATATCCACTTTTCGAAAAGCATCCGCAGTAACGATAGCTTTCGCTGCAAGTTGATAGGCGTTGGCTACTCCGATGGCGGCGGGATCTCCGAATATCAGATATTGATCGGAAATCAAATTTGCGAGCGCATAAGCATTTAGAGCTACTTCCGCAGGTGAATCATAGAGATCTTGTTGTAGCCTTCGCAAAAGTTCGGCAGCATCGGGCTTTGCACACCCAAGTCGTTCGACAAAGATTGGCGACACTCTATCAGCATTTCGGACTAAGTAAGCAACTTTCGCCCACCTGGGAAGTAGATCAAATTCATTTCTGGTCGGGAAAACGATCGAGTCAAGTTTCTTTTCCTGTTCCTTTCTAGCATTCGACAGTGGCAAAGCGGGCCCGCCATCGCCATTAGGAATGGCCTTCACCACCGGCACGCCTTCACGGTGCGGGAAATTGATTGGGTCCACGATCAGGACAGCTTCCCCGCCTGTCATGGGCGGAGGAGATCGGCGAGCCATGATTATCGCTCCACGGCATAGTGGTGTCGCGCAAGACGTTGCCAGTCGCTGCCGTTCCAGGCTGGTCTCGGTCGACGTACGTATAACTGTAATTCGTATCGACCTAATCGAGGCACGGGAATCTGTCTCAGTGGTGCCACGATGCTTAGCACGGGAACGTTGGTGAGAAACGAGACGGTCGTGAACGGTGTCGGTCCATCCGGATCCAACTCCCCAAGTGCAAACTCGTCCGTAGACGGCTGCCGCAAGATGACCTCTACGTATGAATTATCGTCGTTGATACGGAATAACCGTAATCGTTCACACCCCGGCGAGTAATTTGGGTCCGGCCTGTCCGTTCAGCTT
>CAYVRB010000285.1:0-7893 GCA_964453375.1 uncultured Alcaligenaceae bacterium | reverse complement strand
AACGGATCGCCGTTCGTCAGCGTCGCGATGGCGACGCCCGTCGCGCCGTTCGCGCCGGCGAGCGGATCGACCTTCCATCGCTTGGGGAAGTACGCGGTGTGCAGGCCGCCGGGGAGGGGTTCCTTGAAGACTTCCATCGCGGGGTGCGTGAAGCTGGCGGGCTGCGGGCGCGGGGCGTCGTCGAGCTTCGCCTTCGGGGAATCGTCGCCGACGATGTCCACGACGCGCGCCGGCAGCCAGCCCTGCCCGCCGCGGAAGGAAACGCGGTTCCAGCCCGCCGCGTCGCTCCGCTCGCCGAGCGCGACGAGCACGGCGCCGCCGTCGGTCAGGAACTTCTCGATCGCTTCGTTCTGTTGTTTGTTGAGGAACGCGATATTGGAGAGGACGACGGCGCGGGGGGCGGTGCTCGCCCCCTTCACGTCCGCGTAGAGCAGGTCGGCGGTGAAGGCGGAGAGCGGCGCGACGCGCACGAGGAAGCCGGGCGTCGGGTCCTTCGCCGGCGCGAGGGCGTCGCGCAGGAACTCGCCGCCGCGCAGGCGGGCGTCGGCGCGCGGGTCGCCGTCCACGATCAGGAGCGGCACGGCCGGCAACACTTCGAGCGCGAAGTCCTGGCGGTTGTCGCCGGGCAGGTGGTCCGGTTCGAGTTGGATCGTGACAAGGTGCGAGCCGGGCGTGAACTTGTGGGCGAACTGGATCGGCATCGCGTCTTCGGCGGGGGTGCCGGCGAGAGTCACGTCGCCGGCGCCGATGCCGTCGATCTCGAGCTTCACCTTGCCGGGCGGCGCTTTCTCGCCGCCGCCGTGGAAACGGATCGCCGATTTGAACTTCACCTCGCGTCCGGCCGACGCGACGCCGCGGCCGGCGACGATCGGATCGAGCGCCATGTTCGGCGGATCGCCGGGCCGGTCGGCGGCGGCGTTCATCACCCAGACGCCGGGGTCGCGGTCCTGCCCCGGCTTGCGCTCGCCGCCGCCCAGCAGGTCCCACTTCGCCAGCGTGTTCTCGTCGGCCCAACTGTAGCGCTGGTTGTCGTGGATCACCACGACTTCGCGATCCTTGCGGCCGGTTTCGAGGAAGACCCACGCGGCCTGCACGCACGCCGGCCAATCGACGCCGCCTTTGGGGGGCGTCAGCAGCTCCAGGGAATTGCGCGCCTGCGCGTGGTCGGTCGAGAGGTTGCCGAGCAGCGGCACGAGCGATTGCCGCGCCTGGAAGACCGCCACGCGGTCGCCGGACCGGAGCGAATCGATCACCTGGCCGGCGATCGCCTTGGCCTTGTCCGCGGCGATGCCGCCGTCGTGCCGGTAGGCCATGCTGGCGGAACCGTCGATCAGGATGACGATATCGCGCTCGCCGCCGCCGCCCGCGCCGAGGAAGCGGTTCAGGAACGAACTCGTCACCGTCGGCGAGCAGAGCGCGAGCGTCACGAGCGCGACGATCCCCATGCGCACGAGCATGAGCAGGAAGTGTTCGAGGAAGATCTTTCGCCGCGTCTTCTTGCTCACCTGGAGGAACTGCATCGCGGCCCAGTCGATCTCGTCGAACTTCTTGCGGCTGAAGAGGTGCACGAGCGGCGGGATCGCCACCGCGAGGAACCCACCGATCAGGGCGACGTTGAGCAGGCTGAACATGGGGACTCAGGTGTCATCGGTCGTAGGGTTCGATTTCCAGCCCGGAGCGCGAGCGACGGGCCGCCTACTTCATCGCCCGCCGCGCCAGGTACGCGCCGAGCGCCCGGTCCACCGGGTCGTCGGTCCGTAGCATCACGTAGTCGATGGCCAAGTCGTCGGCCTTCCGCTTCAGGTTCGCCCGGTATTCCTCGAAGTTCTTGAGGTACTCCTCGCGCAGCCGGCGGGCGTCCGCGACGATCTCCTGCCCGGCGATCTCGAGGCTGCGGAACTTCGTCGGGTTCTTGAACGGGAACTCCAACTCCTCGGGCGCGAGGATGTGGAAGAGCAACACGTCGTGGTGCCGGTGCTTCAGGTGCTGCATGGCGCGGGCGAGGTCGTCGACGTTGTCGAAGCAATCGGAGAGGATAAAGACCATGCCGCGGCGCTTCAGGTGCTGGCCGGCGAGGTTGTGCCAAATCGGCGCCAGGGCCGTCTCGCCGCCGGGCGTGACGGCTTCGAGTTTGCGCAAGATGTTGAGCAGGTGCTTGGAGCTGGTCTTGGGCGGCACGATGTTCGTCACCTTCGTGTCGTGCGTCACGAGGCCGACGGCGTCCAGTTGCGCGAGCATCAGGTACGCCAGCGACGCGGCGACCTGCTGGGCGTACTCGAATTTGCTGAGCTTCTGCTTGCCCCGGTAGTTCATGCTGCCGCTGGCGTCGACGACGAGGAACGCCTTGAGGTTCGTCTCCTCCTCGTATTCCTTGATGTAATAGCGGTCGGTCTTGGCCAGCAGGCGCCAGTCGAGGTGGCGGATTTCGTCGCCGGGGTAGTACTGGCGGTGCTCGGCGAATTCGACGCTGAACCCCTTGAAGGGGCTGCGGTGGATGCCGGTGAGGAAGCCTTCGACCACGTTGCGGGCGACGAGCGAGAGGCCGCCGTAGCGGGCCAGTTCCGTCGGGTCGAAGGGCAGCGCCATTCCTCCACTGTAGCGGAACGCGCGGCGGCCTTCCAACGAAAGAACCCCGGCGTTCGGCCGGGGTTCGCGAAGGGTCGACGTCGCGGTTTAGCGCTTGCCTTGTTGGCAGGACGGGCAGTACGACGACGGGGCGAAGAACGACGCGGCCGTCACCGGGGCGGCTTCGCCGTGGACTTCGGTGGTCGTCGTCACGTGCTTCGGGTCCGCGAGGCGGGCGAGCGTCTGCGGCAGGTCGTCCGCGGTCGTCTTCCCTTCGATCCGGTACGCCTGCTTCTCGCCCGTCCGATCGCTGATGACGACGCCTTCGGTCAGCTCGAACGCCTGGGCGAGTTTCTTCCCCTCGGCGTCGGCGCTGTTGATCGTCACCGCGATGTAGTGCGCCTTGAGTTCCTTCGACACTTCCGTCGGCAGGCTCGCGAGCTTCTTCGATTCCCCCTTCACGATGAAAACCGCCAGCGGCTTGTGTTCCTTGGTCGCCAGCGCGAGCGCCTTGCGGTAGTCGGTTTGCCAGTCGGGTTGGACCGACAGGTTGGCTCCGAGCATGCCGGAGAGCGTCAGCACCGCGAGAGTGGTGGACAAGATCATGTTGCGTCATCCTGAGGAACGTGGGGATCCACCCCAAACCAACCGCTGGCTTGGGAGAGGGACATTGTTGGCCAATAGCGACGCGATTTCAACCGTTAAGTTGACAAAATGCGACAAAGTCGTCAAAAGCGGTACATTTCAAACCAAATGTGTCCGGTAAGTATTTCCAATACTAGACGGTTTTTCCAGATCAGCATTTTACCTAAATCTCCAAATCGACCTAATTTACGACGGAGAAACTTCAGACGTGCAGTTCGACCTTCCTCCCCAACCGTGGCGCGTACGCGGCGCGGATCGGCTGGATTTCAATCGCCAAAAATTCGTCCACCTGCTCCGGCGAGCGGCCCACGAACGCGGTCGGCTCCAACTCCCCCGCGAAATCGACGCCGGCGAACGCGGATTCGGCCTTCAGTCGATCGACGATCTCCGTCGCCGAACCGACCCCTTGTTTGATCCGCTCCGTCACGGCGTGGCTGTGCGTCTTCACCAGTTCGTGGACGTGCTGGCGGTCCGCGCCGGCGCGCACGGCGGCCATCATCAGGTTCTCGGTCGCCATGTAGGGAAGGTATTCGCGGACGTTCTTCGCGACGATCGGCCGGTTCACGATCAGCCCGCCGCCGACGTTCTGGCCGATCCGCAGGATGGCGTCGGCCGCGAGGAACGCCTGGGGGATGTAGAGCCGGCGCGCGGCGGAATCGTCCAGCGTGCGCTCGAACCACTGCGTGGCCTGGGTGCCGGCCGCCATCGGCGGGAGGCCCATGAGGTAGCGCGCCAGCGAGCACATCCGCTCCGCGCGCATCGGGTTCCGCTTGTACGCCATCGCGCTCGAACCGATCTGGCCGGCCTCGAACGGTTCGTCCACCTCCTGCCGGTGGGCGAGCAGCCGGAGGTCGTTGCCCCATTTGTGCGCCGATTGTCCGAGGCCGGAGAGGGCATCCAGGATTTGCGAGTCGATCTTGCGGGAATAGGTCTGCCCGGTGACGGGGAAGACGCGGTCGAAGCCCATCTTCTTTGCGACGAGCCTGTCGAGTTGGCGGACCTTTTCGTGATTCCCCTGAAACAGCGAGAGAAAGCTCGCCTGCGTGCCGGTGGTGCCCTTGGCGCCGCGGAAGGGGAGTTCGTCCCGTCGGCGTTCGAGTTCGCGCAGGTCGAGCACGAGGTCGAAGAGCCAGAGCACGGCGCGCTTGCCGACGGTGGTGAGCTGCGCCGGCTGGAAGTGCGTGTATCCGAGCGTCGGCTCGGCCTTCCAACGTTCGGCGAAGGTCGCCAGCGCGTCGACGAGCGACGCGAGCGATCCGCACAGGTCGTCGAGCGATTCCCGCATCAGGATCAGGTCGGCGTTGTCGGTGACGTAGCAGGACGTGGCGCCGAGGTGGACGATCTCCTTGGCGCCGGGGGCGACCTCGCCGAGCGCGGCGACGTGCGCCATCACGTCGTGGCGCGTGACTTTTTCGAGGGCGGCGGCGCGGGCGAGGTCGACGTCGTCGAGGTGGGCGCGGAGCTCGGCGAGATGCGCCGGGGTCACGCGGGCGCCGGCGCCGTCGGCGGCGGGCAGGCCGAGTTCGTGTTCGGCCTCGGCGAGCGCGAGCCAGAGGCGGCGCCAGGTGCGGAATTTCCGCAGCGGCCCCCAACGTTCGGCCATCGCGCGGCTCGCGTAGCGGCCGATGAGCGGGTTGTCGTAGAGCGCGTCGCGATCCGAATCGGGCATGTCGGGAACAACTCCGGCCAACTTGAAGGCGAATGATCGGTTTCGCGGAATCGCCGCCGCGGCGCGGGCGACCGGTCCGATGCTCCGGTTTTTGTAGGTTTTTCGCGTCGCGCCGGCCGGGCCGGGGAGTCTTTCCGTTCCGCGCGGCCGGAAGGCTCGGCCGCGGGGCGCGATTGTGACGATGAATCCGGCAGACCCGACTTGGAGGATCGAACCATGCGAAGCGGAATCCTGAAGGCCCTCGTCGCGGCGCTCGCGATCGGCGCCTTCGCCTCGAGCGCGACCGCCGGCGACCCGCCCCTGCCGCGCACCTTCTACTACCCGTACCAATACTTCCCGCACAGCTACTGGCCGGCGCAAAGCCCCAAGTACCCGGAATCCAAGGGCAGCCCGTACATGCGGCCGCCGGCGTACATGGCCTACCCGCCCTTCAAGGAGCCGGGCTGGCGCTACGAACTCTGGTCGCCGATGCGCTACCACCGCGGCAACCACTTCTGGCTCGACCAGTTCTAAGGCGAGCGCGAACGCGTCGGGGCGGACGGGCAGGGAGGCCCGTCCGCTCCGTTTTCGCGATTGGACACCGCGAAGCGATTTGCTAAAAGAATACCGTCCCCGCGCGGCCACCGGTCGGCCCGCGAGCGCACACTGTCGCGGAGAACGAACATGGCCCACATCGTCACCGAGAGCTGCAACGACTGCAAGTACACCGATTGCTGCGTCGTTTGCCCGGTGGAGTGCTTCTATCAAGACGAGAAGATGCTCTACATCGACCCCGATGATTGCATCGACTGCGAGGCGTGCGTGCCCGAGTGCCCCGTCGAGGCGATCTACGGCGAGGCGAACCTGCCCTCGCAGTTCGCCAGCTACGTCCAGCTCAACAAGGACAAGTGCGTCTCCCTCAAGGGGAGCGGCGGCCAGATCACCGAGAAGCAGGACCCGATCGAAGGCCCCGCCTGCAAGAAGAAGTAGTCGGGGGTCGGGAGTCAGGAGTCGGAAAGCCTGCGGCGACCCCGCAGGCTTTTTCGTTGTCCCGCGCCTATCATGGTTTTCATTCCGCATTCCGCATTCCGAATTCCGCAATGGCCAAACCCGGCATCCTCCTCATCCAACTCGGCACGCCCGACGCGCCGACCGCGACGGCGCTCAAGCCGTACCTCCGCCAGTTCCTCTTCGATCCGCGCGTCGTCGAGACCGCGACCGACACCGCCAAGTACGTCCACCCCGGCCCGCCGCGCAAGGTCCGGTCGAGCGTCCCGCGGTGGAAATGGTCGGCGATCATGAACCTCTTCGTGCTGACGTTCCGCCCCAAGGACTCCGCCGCCAAGTACGCCCGCATCTGGGACGCGACAACCGGCTCGCCCCTGATGCACCACACGGTTCGCCAGACGGAGCTGTTGCAGGCTCGGTTCCCCAACGCCGCCGTCCGCTTCGGGATGATGGTCGGCAATCCATCGGTCGAAAAGGTCGCGAGCGAAATGCTGGCCGCCGGCGTCGACCGGATCGTGGCCGTGCCGATGTTCCCACAGTATTCGAGCACGACGACCGCGAGCGCGACCGACGCGCTCGCGAAGCTCATGCTCAAGTTGCGCGTCGTGCCGGCGCTGCGCGTGGTGCCGCCGTACTATGACCACCCCGGCTACGTCGACGCCGTCGCCGCGACGGTGCGGGACGACCTCGCGGCGCTGCCCTGGACGCCGGAGCACGTGCTCGTCAGCTATCACGGCATCCCGCAGAAGTACGCCCAGCGCGGCGACCCGTACGCGACGCACTGCGTGCGCACGACCCGGGCGCTCGTGGCGAAACTCGGTTGGAAGCGGGACTACTGGACGCGGACGTACCAGAGCCGCTTCGGGCGCGATCCGTGGCTGAAGCCGTACACGGACGACGTGCTGGAATCGCTGGCGAAGCGGGGGATCAAGAAAGTGGCCGTGGTGTTGCCGGGCTTCACGGCCGATTGCCTGGAGACCGTGGACGAGATCGGCCGCGAGAGCGAGGAGGTCTTCCACCACGCCGGCGGCGAGCGGTTGCGCGCGGTGCCGTGTCTGAACGAGCATCCGAAGTGGATCGACGCGCTCGAGGCGATCGTCCACCACGAAGGGCAGGGGTGGCTCCCCAGTGCGGAGTGCGGAGTGCGGAGTGCGGAGTGAATACCAAATCCAAGATCAGGTCAGCAATTCCTTCACGACGCGGCCGTGGACGTCGGTGAGCCGGAAGTTCCGGCCGGCGTAGCGGAACGTGAGCTTTTCGTGGTCGAGGCCCAACTGGTGCAGGATGGTCGCGTGCAGGTCGTGCATGTGGACCTTGTCCTGCACGGCGAGGCTGCCGAACTCGTCGGTGGCGCCGAACGCCGTGCCGGTCTTGAAGCCGCCGCCGGCGAGCCAGACGGTGAAGCCGCCGGGGTTGTGGTCGCGGCCGGTACCGTTCTTCTCGGCGTAGGGCGTGCGGCCGAACTCGCCGCCCCACCAGACGATCGTGTCCTTGAGCAATCCCCGGCGATTCAGGTCTTCGAGCAGCCCGGCGATCGGCTTGTCGACGGCCTTGGCGTGGTCGCCGTGCTTCGGCAGGTTCGAGTGCTGGTCCCATGCCGGGTTCGCGGAGTTGTCGCCGTAGGTCACCTGGATGAAGCGCACGCCGGCCTCGCAGAGCCGCCGCGCCATCAGGCACTCGCGGCCGAAGGTGTCGGTCGCCTTCTCGTTGATGCCGTAGAGCGCGAGCGTCTCCTTCGTCTCCTTCGTCAGGTCGAGCGCGTCGGGGGCGTTCTGCTGCATCCGCCAGGCGAGTTCGTAGGAGTTCGCGACCGCTTCGAGTTCGGTGTCGCCGGGGGTGCGCTTGAGTTGCTCGGCGTGCATCTCGCGGAGCAGGTCGAACGGGGCGTTCGTCGCGCCGACGTTGCGGAGGACGACGTCCGACGCCGGTCCGCCGGCGCGGCCGAGGGCGGTGCCCTGGTAGACGGCCGGGAGGAACGCGGTGCCGTAGTTCCGCGCCCCGCCGTTGCCGACGGACGGCGCGATCGA
>CAYVRB010000284.1:0-7951 GCA_964453375.1 uncultured Alcaligenaceae bacterium | reverse complement strand
GGCCCCCCCCCCCCCCCCCCCCCCACTCCCCCCCCCCCCCCCCGCCCGCCGCGCGCCCCCCCCCCCCCCCCCCCCCTCGCCGCTCAACAATCACATTCACATTTCATTCGTCGCGCGCTCGGCTCCGAAGACGGCGCCTCGCCGCGAAACGGTCTTCCGTCCATACCATCTCGACATGGATTCTGTCGTCGTTCCGGTCCTCTGGTGCGTTTCGTATCTCGTCGGGGCGCTGCCGTTCGGGTACCTCGTCGGCCGGTGGAAGGGCGTCGATCTCTTCGCGGTCGGGTCGGGGAACGTCGGCGCGACGAACGTCGGGCGCGTGCTGGGCCGAAAGTTCGGCATCCTCGTCTTCGCCCTCGATTTCGTGAAGGGGGCGCTCCCCGTCGCGGCGATCATTCCACTGTCGAACGCGATCGCAGAGCGGCCGGGGTTCGCCCCGGACTGGATCAAGGTCGGCGCCGCGGCGAGCGCGTTCCTCGGGCACCTGTTCCCGATCTACCTGCGCTTCCGGGGCGGGAAGGGCGTCGCGACCGGCGCGGGCACCGTGGCCGTGCTCGCGCCGGTCCCCTTCGCGGCCGCGCTGGGCGTCTGGCTACTCGCGCTGCTCGTGTCGCGCACGGTGTCGCTCGCGTCGATCCTCGCGGTGATCGTACTCTCGACGACGCAACTGGCGGTCGCCCCCTGGAACGCCGTGGCCGGGTTCTGCCTCGTCGGGAGCCTGTTCGTCATCGTCAAGCACCGGTCGAACGTCGGCCGGCTGATCGCGGGTACGGAAAACCGGATTGGAGACGGACCGATGCGGCAGGCGATCTTGCGGGTCGTGCACGTGGTCGCGGCCGGCGTCTGGGTCGGGGCGGCGGGGTTCTTCAACTTCGTCGTCGCGCCGAGCCTGGTGGCGACCTATCCGAACGTCGTGAAGACGGCACCGAGCGACCGCACCGCGTTCGTGCCGATCGTACCGTCGAACGCGACGGAGGCGGAGCGGGACAACCTCGGCCTCGCGCTCTTCGGCGCCGGCGTCGGGCCGATCTTCCCGAAGCTGTTCGCCACGCAGCTCGCGTGCGGCGTCCTCGTGTTCGCGACGGCGTGGACGTGGCGGAAGGAACCGCCCGGCCGGCACAAGCTCCGCGTGCAACTCGCGTTCGCGGCGCTCGCGTCGGTCGGCGCCGGCTGGTGGATTTCGGACGTTGTGAGCCGCCTGCGCCTCGCGCGCTTCGACCCGGACCTCGCCGCGATCGCGAAGGAGCAATTCGCGACGTGGCACTTCGTCAGCCTCGGGCTGAGCTTCGTCACGGTCGCGCTGGCGCTGGCGCTGCTCGTCCTCGCGGCGCGCTTGCCGGCGGAGCCGAAGACGGACTAGAACGAGCCGTACCCGATCGGAGGCGATCCATGAGCTTGATTTCACTCGCCATGAATTCGGTGACGGCGGCGCCGCCGGTCGCGGACGCCGATCCCGCGAAAGCCACGCCTCCGAAGCCGCCCGAGCCGATCGGTAACGCCTTGCAACGGCTCGTCGAGTTCATCCCGATCGAATCGATCACGCTGTTCTGGGTCGCGGTGCCGGCCTGCGAGGCGATGTATCGCTACTGCAAGTCGATCCCCGACGAGCAAAAGGTGACCCGCCCCACCGATTGGGACTGGTGGCTCTACGGCGGCATGATCGTCTTCACGCCGATTCTGCTCCTGGTCGTGTACTTGAGCGCGAAGGCATCGAAGAAGGAAAAGTTTCCGAAGCTGAAAACCTGGCCGTGGTGGCGCGCGTTCGCGTCGGCCCTGGCATTCGCGATTTGGGCCTTGGCCGTGCCGGGGAATCCCTACGTCGACAACCGACAATTGTTGATGGGAATCTGGGCCTTCGCTCTCTTGATATCGTTCTTGTTGGGCTTGTTCGACCCGATCGTGTTGAACTGGATTTTCCCGGAACAGGACAAACCGAAGGATTAGGAATTCGTTCCCGCGATCCGCAGGAGCACCTTGCCGGCGCCCGGCTCGGCGGCGCGGCGCACGGCGTCCGCCGCGCGATCCAAAGGGAACTCCTCCACGCGCTCCGTCGACAGCACGCCCTCGCGGGCGAGCGCCCGCATCGACTTGAACAGCTTCAACATCTTCAGCACCGGTTGGCGCTTGGCCCAGCGGCCGAGCCAGAAGTTCTCGACGCGCAGGTCGCGCGCGATCAACGGCCGGGAATCAACGGCGATCGGCCGGCCGGACAGCGAGCCGAACACGACGAGCCGGCCGCCGGGCGCGAGGCCGTCCAGCAATCGCGTGCCGGTGTCGCCGCCGACCGGGTCGATCGCGAAGGGGGTTCCGCCGCCGGTCGCGGCGCGGAGGCGCTCGGGCAGGTCGGGTCCGTCGAGCAGGACGACGTCGGCGCCGAGTTTCTGAAGCGGTTCGATCTGGCGTTCGTGGCGGACGACGTTGACGGTGCGGAAGCCGAACTTGCGGCCGAGCCGGACGATCATGGTGCCGAGGGCGCCGGCGGCGGCGGACTGCGCGAGCCATTGGCCGGGGGCGACGTTCAAGACGTGCCGCGTGAGCGCGAGCGCCGTGGCCGGGTTGACGAAGAACGTGGCCGCCTGTGCGTCCGGCAGGTCGGCGGGCACGGGGATCACCTGGCGCGCCGTCGTGACCGCGTACTCGCCCCAGTTGCCGCGCCGATCGTTGACGACGGCGACGCGCTTCCCCTTGCGGAACATGCCGAGGACGCCGCCGCCGCTCGCCTCGACGACGCCGACCCCCTCGAACCCCGGCGTCGCGGGGAACTCCGGCTTCAGGCCGTACTCGCCGCGCACGTACATCAGGTCCGACGGGTTCACCGGGCTGGCGATCATCCGCACGAGGACTTCGCCGCGCCCCGGCGCCGGTCGATCGACTTCGCGCACCTGCAGGACTTCGGCGGGATCGCCGACTCGGTCGAACACGACGGCTCGCATGACGCGCCCCACAACGAAACGGGCCGGGAGAAACTCCCGGCCCCGCGTATTCTTCGAGTTCCGCTCCCCGCGTCAACCGCTCACGACGCGGTTTCGACCGGCCTGCTTCGCCTGGTACAGGCATCCGTCCGCCCGCTTGAGCAGCTCCGCGGCCGTCAGCCCCTCCTCGCCGCAGGTGTTCGCGACGCCGAGGCTCACCGTGAGGTTCAGGCTCGCGCCGTCGAATTTGAAGGGCGCCTCGGCCACCGTCTTGCGGATGCGCTCGGCCGCGTCGATCGCCTTCGGCAGCCCCGTCTCCACCAGCACTAGCGCGAATTCCTCGCCGCCGTAGCGAGCGAACAGGTCCTCGCGGCGGACGAACTTGCGGATGCGGCCGCTCAGTTCCCGCAGCACGTAGTCGCCGCAGAGGTGGCCGTAGCTGTCGTTCACCGACTTGAACTTGTCGAGGTCGAACATCACGACGGCGAGCGGCCGTTCGTGGCGGATGGAACGCGCCAGTTCACGGTCGAGGAAATCGACGAGGAAGCGGTGGTTGTTGATCTCGGTGAGGCCGTCGGTGATCGTGAGGCGGTAAATCTCTTCGTGGTAGTCGGCTTCGATGTTGCCGCCGGTGAGGAACTTGTAGATGCAGTTGCCGACGCGCAGGTAGGAGCGGTCGCGGATGACGGTGGGGCGTTCGACGGGCACGTCGTTGATGAAGGTGCCGTTGGTGCTGCCGAGGTCGGCCACCTGGAAACCCTCGCCGACCGGCTGCACGACGGCGTGCCGGCGGGAGACGGAATTGTCTTGGATGCGGATGTCGTTGTCTTCGCCGCGGCCGAGGTGCAGCGGGGCGATGCCCAGCGGACTGCGCTTCCCCATCGAGGGGCCTGTCGGATAGATGTGCACCAAGCACGCTTCGCTGCCGCCCGACTGGAGCAGCTCCTTGCGCGTCGTGACCAGCGTTTCGAGCGACCGTTCGGACATCGTGGAGCGCACGGTGAGAAGGCGGAATCCCCCGTTGTTCTCTAGCACGAATCGCCCGACACGCAAATTCCTCCCGCCCGAACCGGACATTTCAGCTTCGGCACGAATGCGTTAGCGGTCCGGCGCGAACGATCGGGATTGCCGCCGTTCCTTTTGCTCGTCCCGATACCATCGAATGGTCTTGAGGAGGCCTTCCTCGAAGGTCTCGTTCGGTTCGTAGCCGAGGTCGCGTCGGGTGCGGCGGATGTCGGCGCGGGAGAATTTCACGTCGCCGGCGCGGGGCGCGCCGAACTTGGGCGCGAGGTTCGTGCCGAGGATCGCGTTCAGCCCCGCGACGAGGTCGAGGACGGTGACGGAGCGGCCGGTGCCGACGTTGTAGACGTTGCCGGAAATCTCCGGGACTTCGGCGGCGCGGAGCAGGGCCTGCACGGCGTTGCCGACGTAGGTGAAGTCGCGGGACTGGAGGCCGTCGCCGTGGACGGTCGGCGCCTCTCCGCGCGCCATCATCGCGGTGAAGAGGGCGATGACGCCGCTGTAGGGGCTGTCGCTGCGTTGGCGGGGGCCGAAGATGTTGAAGAAGCGCAGGCGGACGGTTTCGAGGCCGTAGGTGGCGGCGAAGGCCTGCATGTAGAACTCGCCGGCGAGCTTCGCGGCGGCGTACGGGGACTTCGCGACTGGCAGCAGCGTCTCGGCCTGGCCCCCCTCGCCCGACGCGCCGCCGTAGGCGCTCGAGCTGGCGGCGTAGACGACGCGCCGCACGCCGACCTTGCGCGCCGCGTCCAGCAGGTTCAAGGTGCCCGTGGCGCAGGCGGCGTGGCTGACCGCCGGCGACTCGACGCTTCGCGCCACCGACGCGAGCGCGCCGAGGTGGAACACCGTGCCGACGCCGTGCATCGCCTTCGCGACGGCGACCGGATCGACGAGGCTGCCTTCGACGAGGTCATAGCCGCCGGGCAGGTTGTCCATGGAGCCGGTGGAGAAGTCGTCGAAGACGCGCACGGGGCGGCCGCGCTTGAGGAGTGCGTCGACGAGGTGCGAGCCGATGAAGCCGGCCCCGCCCGTGACCAGACACAGTTCGTCCATGAACCGCTCCGTAATGATTCGGCGAAAGATCGCGGCAAATTACTCGGCGCGGCGCGGATTGTCTACGGCGATTCGAGGCGCCCGGTTCGCCGGGGAATTCTTGACTCCGCGCCGGAATCGCCCTAAATCACGAAGATTCCGTTCTCCCAGCCCGCCGAACGATTCGGCCGGACCCGCGCAGTCACCCTGCGGAAGCCGCACATGACTCCTTCCGATCCCGTTGCCGAAGCGACCCCGGTCGCGCCCGAAACCCCCGTCGCGGAAGCGCCGCCGCCCGCCGATCCCGCTCCCCCGGTCGAAGCACCGCCCGCGCCCGAAGCGCCCGCCGTGCCGACGCAGCCCGTGCCCGAGGTGCCGCCGGCGCCGCAATCGCAGGACCTCTCGCGGCTCGCGCAGGACCTGCAGATCCGCCGCATCCACGTCGAGTCCGTCGTCCAACTGCTCGACGACGGGAACACCGTTCCGTTCATCACGCGCTATCGCAAGGAACGCACCGGCGGCCTCGACGAAACCGTCATCCGCAAGATCCAGGCGCGCATCGCGCAACTCCGCTCCCTCCGCGACCGCAAGCAGACGATCCTCAAGACGATCGCGACGCAGGGCAAGCTGAACGACGAACTCCTCGCCGCCATCCTCGAAACCGACCACCCCAAGCGGCTCGAAGACCTCTATCTCCCGTACAAGCCCAAGAAGAAATCCCTCGCCGCCGAGGCGCGCGACAAGGGCCTCGAACCGCTCGCGCAGGCGATCTGGAACCGCGACCCGGCCGTCGCGAACCTCGCCGAAGTCCTGCCCGGCATGGTGAACCCCGAACAGAAGCTCAACACGACGGAGGAGATTCTCCAGGGCGTCGGCCACATCCTCGCGGAGGTGATCTCGGAGTTCCCCGACGTGCGCGGCCCCTTGCGCGCCTTCACCTGGGACACGGCCGTGCTCGCCAGCCATCGCGTCGACGGCCTGCCGGAGGAGAAGGGGAAGGAATTCCGCGAGTACTTCAGCTTCAAGGAGCCGGTGCGGATGATTCCGCCGCACCGCGTGCTGGCCGTCAATCGCGGCGAGAAGGAAGGCGTCCTCAAACTCAAGTTCGAGTTGGACGCCGACCGCGCCAAGTCGATCGCGGGCGAATTCCTGCCGCTCGCGGACCACCCGCACAAGGACCTCCTCACCGCCTCCGTCGCGGACGCGGTGGACCGGCTCGTGCTGCCGAGCCTCGAACGCGAAATCCGCCGCGACCTCACCGAGCGGGCGCAGGACCACGCCGTCGACGTCTTCGCCCGGAACCTGCGGGGCCTGCTGCTCCAGCCGCCGCTCCGCGGCAAGCGCGTCCTCGCCGTCGATCCCGGCCTCCGCACCGGTTGCAAGATCGCCGCCCTGGACGAGACCGGCGCGCTCCTCGACGACGGGGTCGTCTACCCGCACCAGCCGCAAAAGAAGATCGACGAGGCGAAGCGCAAACTCGAACAGTACGTCCGCAAGCACCAGCTCACCGTCATCGCCATCGGCAACGGGACCGCCTGCCGCGAGACCGAACAGCTAGTGTCCGACCTGATCGCCGAGCTTGAAAACCGTCGCCTGAACCCGCAACCGACCGTCACGCGTTCGGAATCGCTGACGGTCGAGGCCACCGCCGCGCTCCCGGCGACGATCGAGATGCCGGCGCCGATCGTCGAATCGGTCGTGATCGCGCCGGCGATCGTCGCCGAGAGCGTCAGCAGCATGACGACGATGCCCGGCGAGGCGACGACCGTCAGCTCGCTGGCCGAACCGACCGCCGAATCGGTGACGACCACCGAGGCGACCGCGACGGCCGTGACCGCCGCCCCGACCGCGCCGCCCCCGCCGCCAGCCGAGATCATCGTGCTCGACGGGCTGCCGGACGCGCCTTCGGATCTCGCTTACGTCATCGTCAACGAAGCCGGCGCCAGCGACTACTCCGCTTCGCCCGTCGCCAAGGAGGAGTTCCCCAACCGCGACGCCACCACCCGCGGCACCATCTCCATCGGCCGCCGCCTGCAAGACCCGCTCGCCGAACTCGTGAAGATCGACCCGCAGCACGTCGGCGTCGGCCTCTACCAGCACGATCTCCGGCCGAAGTACCTCAAGGAATCGCTCGAAGCCGTCGTCGAGTCGTGCGTCAATCACATCGGCGTGGACCTCAACACCGCGAGCGTGCCCCTTCTTCGCCACGTGTCGGGGTTGAACCAGCTCGCCGCGCGCGAACTCGTCGAGTACCGCAAGGCGCACGGCGCCTTCAAATCCCGCGAGCAGTTGAAGGCCGTGCCGCAAATGGGCGAGGCGCGCTTCACGCAGGCCGCCGGCTTCCTCAAGATCGCCGGCGGCGACGAACCGCTCGACATGACCTGGGTCCACCCCGAGAGCTACGACCTCGCGCGGAAGGTCCTCGCGACGTTCGAGCTGTCGCCGGTCGACCTGCGCGACGCCGCGAAACTCGAGGAGCTGCGCGGGAAGTTGAACGCCGCCGACCCCGACGCGATCGCGCGGACGCTCGACGTGGCGGTGCCGACGCTCATCGACATCTTCCGCGCCATCGCCCGCCCCGGCCGCGACCCGCGCGACGAGCTTCCGCCGCCCGCTTTCAAAAAGGGGATCCTCAAGCTCGAAGACGTGAAGCCCGGCATGGAATTGACCGGCACGGTCCTCAACGTCGTGCCGTTCGGCGCGTTCGTCGACATCGGCGTGAAGGAGAGCGGCCTCGTCCACATCAGCCAGATGGCGAACCGGTACATCAAGTCGCCGTACGACGTGGTGTCGGTCGGCGACGTGGTGACGGTGTGGGTGATGGAAGTGAAGGCCGGGGACAAGAAGATTTCGCTCTCGATGATCCCGCCGGGGCAGGAGCGGCAGGCGCATCCGCCGGAACCACCGCCGCGCCCGCAACCGCGTCCGCAACCGCGCCCGTCGCCGCAGGGCGATCGCCCGCCGCGGCCGATGGGGCCGCCGCGCGGCAC
>CAYVRB010000283.1:0-7959 GCA_964453375.1 uncultured Alcaligenaceae bacterium | reverse complement strand
CTACACGCCCGACGGCGTCAAGGTGAAGGAATTCAAGGGCGGCGGCGATCAATCGCACTTCGACAACTTCCTCAAGGCCGCCCGCGCCAACAACCACAAACTGCTGAACTGCGACGTGGAGGAGGGCCACCTGAGCGCGGCGCTCTGCCACCTCGGCAACATCAGCTACCGCCTCGGCACCGCCTGCACGATGGACCAGCCGACCGACGCCTTCACCGGCTGCAAGGACGCCGTGGCCGCGCTCGAACGGATGAAGGACCACATCAAGGACAACGGGGTGAAACTCGAGGAGGCCAAGGGCCTGATGGGCGTCCATTTGAAGATCGACCCGAAGACGGAGAAGTTCGTCGGCCACGCCAAGGCGAACGAGATGCTGTTCCGCGAGTACCGCAAGGGGTTCGACATCTCCGAAGCGGTGTGATCGACATCCGTTCAAGCCCCGGCACGGCCGTGCCGGGGCTTGTTGCATTTTCACTCCTTTCCCCACTGCCACCATGCGCACGCTTGCCCTCTTCCTGCTGCTGGCCGTCCCCGCCTTCGCCGCCGACGTTCCGCAGCCGAAGCCGACGAAGGCCGACGAGCCGCTCGCGAAGGAATTCTCGCTCGCGAAGGCCGGCGAGTACCTCGACGGCGTCGGCGTCAACTGGACGCGCGACCGGCAGTGCGTCACCTGCCACACGAACATGCCGTACGTCATGGCGCGGCCGCTCGTGAAGACCGGCGACGACGGCTGGAAGGAAGTGCGAACCTTCTTGGAGAAGGACGTGGCGGGTTGGAAGACCGGCAAGCCCCGCGGCGACGCCTACGTCGTCGCGACCGCCACCGGATTGGCGTTCCTCGACGCGAACACCACCGGCAAGCTCTCGGACGCGACGAAGGACGCCTTCGCCAAGATGTGGCAGGTCCAGCAGAAGGGCGGCCATTGGAACTGGCTGAAGTGCGATTGGCCGCCGATGGAGCACGACGACTACTACGGTGCGGTCCTCGCCGCCGTCGCGGTCGGCACGGCGCCCGGCGACTACGCGAAATCCGCCGACGCGAAGGAAGGGCTGGCGAAGCTGACCGGCTATTTGAAGAAGACCCCCGCGCCCGACCTGCACCACCGGGCGATGCTCCTCTGGGCGGCGACGAAGATCGATGGCCTGATGACGGCGGACGAGAAAACGGCGACCCTTGCCGAGCTTGCCAAGCTTCAACGGGACGACGGTGGCTGGAGCCTCGCGTCGCTCGGCGCGTACTCGCGCAAGGATCAGTCGAAGAACGATCCGAAGTCCGCCAGCGACGGCTACGGCACCGGATTCGTCACCTTCGTCCTGCAAAAGGCGGAACCGAACCATCCCGCGAGCGTCAAGGGGATCGCGTGGCTGAAGGCGAACCAGCGCGAATCGGGCCGTTGGTTCACGCGGTCCCTCAACAACGACAAGGCGCACTACATCGCGAACGCCGGCACGGCGTTCGCGGTCCTCGCGATTCAATCGGCGTCCGAAAAGTCGGCAGCGAAGTAATCCGTCCCGTCGCCGTGCGTCGGGCGATCCGACGCGCGGCGCAAGAATCGGAATCTTCCCACTCTTCCCCTCGATCTTTCCCCGGCGCGGAAACGTCTCGAAGCATCGGCGCGCGATTCCGCGCGTCGTAGCGGCTGCGCGCGGCGTGCCGGCCCGCCGGCTGTGTCGGACGCGCCGCGCACGCGGACCGCGCCGACGCCGATTCGCGGTTCTCGCCCCGCCGCGACGGGCGGCGTGAAGACGCCCAAAATCGCGGTTCGATAGCAGATTCGAGTGTTTCGGTTTCGACCGTCGCTCGCGATGCTCCTTCGTCGAGTTTCGTCCCCGGTTCGCGGCCTTGGCGATCGCGCGGCCGGGCCTCCTTCATCGCGGCGAACGACGGCGTCGATCGAAGACCCAGGTACCCCCCCTCCTACTCGACAGCGTGAGGATTCGTCTCATGGCCCGCCCGTCCTTCTTTGCCCGCTTGGCCCGCAATCTGATGCGTCGTCCCCAGCCGCGGCAATCGCGGTCGCGGCTGGAGGCGTTGCCGCTCGAAACGCGGGAAATGCCGGCGGTGGCGGGTACGGTCTTCCAGGATTTCAATGCCAGCGGCACCTTCGACACGTCGGGCCAATTGACGAACCTCGGCGGGACGACGCTGGGCACGCCGGCGCAGATCGGCACGATCTCGACGGCGATCGACGTCGGCGTGCCGAACGTGACGGTGACGATCTTCAATGTCGCCGGCGCGAAGGTCGACCAAGTGACCTCGAAGGCCGACGGGACGTGGTCGTCGAACCTCACGGTCGCCGGCCAGCAATACCGCGTCGAATTCACCGGCGTGCCGCTCAACGGGTTCCAATACGGCCCGCACGGCGCCAGCGCCGGCACCGCCACGCAGTTCGTCATGGACGGCGCCGCGAACGTGAACCTCAGCCTCGTCCGCGACGCCGAGTACTATCGACAGAATCCGCTCGTCGTCACGTCGCAGTACTACTTCGGCTCCGCGAGCGGGCAGGCGGCCAACTTCCCCGGCATCCTCTCGTTCCCCTACGCGTCGGGGTCGGTGCAGCAAGTCGATAATTCCATCTCGAACATCCAATTGCCCGCCGACCACGCGATCGCGATCCCGACCTCGCAGGTCGGCACGACGTGGGGCCTCGGCTACAACCGGGACGCGAAGGCGGGTTACGCGGCGGCGTTCACGAAGCGCCACAGCGGCATGGGGCCGGGCGGCCCGGGCGCGATCTACACCTTCGCGCTCCCCGGCGCCGACACGCCCGGCGCCGTGACGACCGCGACGCAGTGGCTGAACCTGCAAGGGGCGACGGCGACCGACCTCGCGACGAACACCACGTTCACCGTGGACACGCTTGGCGGCTTCGGCGCGTACCTCGCGTCGCGGAACGTGGCCGGCTACGACTACGACCGCGACGGCGACGACACGGGCTGGAACGCCGTCGGCAAGTCGTCCCTCGGCGGCCTGGACGTGAGCGACGACGGGCAGTTCGTGTACGTGATGAACCTCGCGGACAACCGGCTGTACATCGTGCCGGTGCTGGCGAACGGGGCGGCGGACACGGCGAACATCCGCGCGATCCGCGTGCCGACGCCCGCGGGCGCCGCGGCCGGCGACCTCCGCGCCTGGGCCGTCGAATTCCACAACGGCCAGGTGTACGTCGGCGTCGTCGACTCGGCGGAAAGCGACCAGGCGCAGGCCACGCTGCGCGGCTTCGTGTACGCCTTCAATCCGGCCACGAACTCCTTCGGCGCCTCGCTCGTCAACGACGCCAGCGGCCTCGGCTTCGACCTCGCCTACGACCGCCTCGCGAGCTTCGGCGGCAACGACACGTACCGCCCCTGGTCCCCCACCTACACCCGCTTGATCCTGAATCAGGCCGCCACCGTCGGCCAGTCGTCGCAGTACCCGCAGCCGATGCTCACCGGCCTCGCGTTCGACCGGCAGGGCAACCTCTCGATCAGCATCCGGGACCGCAACGGCGACCAGACCGGCCGCGGCACGCTCTCGAACGGCGCCGAGGCCGGCCCCGTCCTGCTCGCGGGCAGCGCCGCCGGGCGCGTCGAAGGCGTGGCGTCGGGCGAAATCCTCAAGGCGTTCGTCTCGGGCGCAACCTTCCGCATCGAGGCGAACGCCGCCAACCCGAACAACGCCGCGCAGGTCGGCACCGGCCCCGGCAGCGGCGCCGGCCCCGGCGGCGGCGAGTTCTACGGCGAAGACGACTACGCCGGCAACGGCCACCGCGGCACCAGCCTCGGCGGCATCACGCAGATCCCCGGCTTCGGCAGCATCCTCAACACCCACTTCGACCCGCTCATCAACGGCCAGCTCCGCACCGGCGGCGTCCGCTGGTTCAACGCCGCCACCGGCACCCTCGAAAAGGCCTACCAGATCTTCGAGACCGACGCCCTCGCCGGCACGCCGCAAGACCCGAACGGCACCTTCGGCAAGGCCAACGGCCTCGGCGACCTCGTCGCCATCGAAGCGCTCGATCCGCCCCTCGAAATCGGCAACCGCCTCTTCCGCGACACCGACCGCGACGGCGTGCAGGACCCCGGCGAGCCGGTCCTCGCTGGCGTCACCGTCCAACTGCAAACCCTCGGCGGCGTCACCCTCGCCACCGCCGTCACCGGCGCCGACGGCAGCTACTACTTCAACAACGGCCCCGGTACGAACAGCAAGAACGAGATCTACAACGTCGCCGGCCTCGTCAACGGCCAGAAGTACCAGGTGGTGATCCCGAACGTCGCCGGCGCCCAGCAGGCCGGGCTGACCGGGCTGGTCCTCACCGGCGCGAACGCCACCCACACCGGCGACGGCGCCACCAACGACGGCAACGGCGACCTCCGCAACTCCGACTTCACCCTCGTCGGCACCAGCGCCGTCTCCATCGTGGACCTCACCGCGAACAACGTCGGCAACAGCGACCACACCGCCGACGCCGGCTTCGTCGACGGCGTCATGCTCGGCAACTTCGTCTGGGAAGACTCGAACAACGACGGCTTGTTCAACGGCGCCGAGGCCGGAATCGACGGCATCACGGTGAACCTCTACAAGGCCGCCGCCCCGACCACGATCGTCGCCACGCAATCCACCGCCGGCGGCGGCGCGTACCTCTTCACCGGCCTCCTGCCGGACGATTACCTCGTCGAGATCGTCGGGCCGGCCGGGTTCCGCAGCAGCAGCGGCGGCGGCGCCGACCTCGTCAACGGCCCCTTCGAGACCGGCCTCGTCGGCAACAGCGCCAACAACAACGAAGACCACGGCAAGGCGATCTCCGGCAGCAACCTCACCGGCTACACGATCCGCGCCAACGCCGTCACGCTCGCCGCCGCGGGCAACCCGGACAGCGCCGGCGCCGCCAACCTCCGCCAGGACTTCGGCCTCGTCCGCACCTTCAGCCTCGGCAACCGCGTCTGGCTCGACAAGAACAACAGCGGCACCATCGACGCCGCCGACGGCGCCACGCCGGGCATCGACGGCGCCACCGTGAAGCTCTATCGCCCGGCCGATTTCGACGCCGCCGGCGCCCTTCTCGCCGGCAAGACCGCCGCCCGAACCACCACCACCGCGAACGGCGGCTACTACCGCTTCGACGACCTCCTCGGCGCCGCGAGCGCCGCCGACCTCTCGGCCGGCAGCTACGTCGTTGTCGTGGACGCCACCGGCGTGCTCGCCGGCGCGATCTCCAGCTCCGGGACGAACGGCAGCGCGAGCGGCCCCTTCGAGCCGGCGCCGAACGCCATCGCCGCCCCCACCACCACCGATAGCGACGACAGCGGCACCACGATCGCAGGCAATCTCGTCCGCAGCGGCGTCACGGTCGTCGGCCCCGCCGCCACGCTCCCGACCGGCGAGCCGGACCTCGTCGGCCTCGCCAACCCGCAGGGCACCCTCGACGCCGCCGCGAACATGACCGTCGACTTCGGCTTCTACCGTCCGCTCGCGCTCGGCAACTTCGTCTGGAACGACAAGAACAACAACGGCGCCTTCGACGCCGGCGAAGCCCCGATCGACGGCGTGAGCGTCCAGCTCATCGACGGCGCCGGCAAGAACGTCGGCGGCACCGTCACCACCGCCGGCGGCGGCCTCTATCAGTTCAACAACCTCATTCCCGGCACCTACACCGTCCGCGTCACCACGCCCGCCGGCTTCACCAGCAGCACCGGCGTCGTCGGCAGCAAGGCCGGCCCCTTCGAGCCGGCCCCGCAAACGACCACGAACAACGTCGACCACGGCACCATCAACCCGATGACCGCCGGCATGTTCGTCGAATCGAAGGTCGCGCTCGGCGACCCCGGCGCCGCGGGCAACCCCGACACGATCGTGAACGCGAACGACGCCAACCTCCGCCAGGACTTCGGCTTCTTCCAGCCGCTCGCCATCGGCGACTTCATCTTCGAGGACGTGGCCAACAACGGCGTCTTCGACGGCGCCGACGTTCCCGTCGGCGGCGTCCTCGTGGAACTGTTGAACGCCGCGAACACCGTCATCGGCAGCGCCACCACCGTCGCCGACGGCAAGTACCGCTTCGACAACCTCATCGCCGGCAACTACACCGTCCGCATCACGCCGCCCGCCGGCCAGGGGTACGTCAGCAGCACCGGCGCCAACGGCAAGGCCACCGGCCCGTACGAACCCGCCACCGGCATCGTCAACAACAACGAAGACCACGGCACCACCAGCGGCAACGTCATCGTCACCACGCTGACGCTCCAACCCGCCGGCGGCAATCCCGACGAAGGCGGCAACGCCAACCTCGCCCAGGATTTCGGCCTCTACCGCCCCGTGCTCCTCGGCAACCTCGTCTGGGCCGACGCCAACAACAACGGCGTCTTCGATCCGCTCGGCGGCGAAGCCGGCATCATGGGAGTGACCGTCGACCTGCTCGATTCCGGCGGCAACGTGATCGCCAGCACGATCACCGACGAAAACGGCCTCTACCAGTTCCCGGTCGCCCCGGGCCAGTACCGCGTCCGCATCACCTCGCCCGCCGGGCTTCGTAGCAGCACCGGCAACGGCCCCGGCAACTCCACCAGCGGACCGTACGAACCGTCCACGGGAAAGACCGCCGACAGCGAGGACAAGGGCACGACCGCCGCGACCTTCATCCAGACCGAACTCATCACCATCGCCACCCCCGGCACCGCGGGCAATCCCGACAACGGCGGCTTCGCCAACCTCCGCCAGGACTTCGGCCTCTTCTCGCCGATCTCGCTCGCGCTCGGCAACTTCGTCTTCGAGGACGCCAACAACAACGGAACCTTCGACACCGGCGAGACGCCGATCGCCGGCGCCACCGTCACGCTCCTGGACGCCGGCGGCAACCCCATCGGCACCGCCACCACGCCCGCCGACGGCAGCTATCGCTTCGACAACCTGCCCCCCGGCACCTACACCGTGCAGGTCGTCGCCCCCGCCGGCTACCGCAACTCCGACGGCGTCGGCGTCGCCAACAACACCGACCACGGCATCATCGACCCGACGCAACCCAACAAGGCCACGACGACCGTCACCCTCACCGATCCGGCGATCGCGCCGAACCCCGACGAGGCCGGCAAGGCGAACCTCCTCCAGGACTTCGGCTTCTGGCGCCCGCAGGCGATCGGCAACTTCGTCTTCGTCGACGTCAACAACAACGGCACCAAGGACGCCGCCGAAGTGGGCAAGGCCGGCGTCGCCGTCACGCTCCTGAAGGGCGCCACCGTCGTCGGCAACACCACCACCGACGCCAACGGCAACTACCTCTTCTCGAACCTGCTCCCCGGCACCTACACCGTCCGCGTCGCCCCGCCCGCCGGCTTCGCCACCAGCACCGGCAAGAACGGCAGCGCCAGCGGGCCGTTCGAACCCGGCGTCTCGGACAACACCAACGACGCCGACCACGGCACCGCCGTCGGCGCCAACATCGAGTCCACCGTCACCCTGATCTCCCCGCTCGTCGGCGGCAACCCCGACGGCGTCGACAACCTCCGCCAGGACTTCGGCCTCTTCCAGCCGCTCTCCTTCGGCAACACCGTCTTCATCGACTCGAACAAGAACGGCAACCTCGACACCGGCGAACCGATGGTCGCCGGCGCCACCGTCCGCCTCGTCGATTCCGGCGGTGCCACCGTCGGCACGGCGACCACCGGCACCGACGGCAAGTACCTGTTCACGAACCTCGCGCCGGGCACCTACACCGCGATCCTCACGCCGCCGGCCGGATTCACGCTCACGCCCGTGACCGTGGACCCGACCGCGAACACCGGCAACCAGAACGTCGGCCAGCAGGTCGGCGCGCAAATCCAGGCCACCGTCACCTTGTCCGTCGGCGGCGCGCCGCTGATCGAAGGGAACACCGACGGCAACAACTTCCTCAACGGCGACTTCGGCCTCGTCGCCCCGCCGACCGCCAACGTCTCCGGCTTCGTCTACCGCGATCCGAACCTCGATAGCCAATACGTCCGCGCC
>CAYVRB010000282.1:0-7985 GCA_964453375.1 uncultured Alcaligenaceae bacterium | reverse complement strand
GCCTTCTGCGTCGCCTGGTCCACGAGTATCAGCGCGCCCGCGCCCGTCCCCACCCCCGTGCGCGTCGAGAAGCCCCGCGTCGACCCGCCCGCGCAACCCCAGGCGCCCGCGCCGCAGGCCCTGCCCCCGCGCCCGGCCATCCGCCCCCAAGGGCCTACCCCCATGATGCGCGACCGCATGGACCGCGCCGAACGCGACCACCACGACCGCGGCGAACGCCACGAACGGATGGATCGCCCCGAACGCCCCGCGCGCGGCACCGGACCGGCCGTCAAGCTCGACGACCTCTACCGCATGCCCATGCCCAAGCTCTTCGCCCTCGCCGAGAGCGAAGGGATGCGCGAGCACACCGGCATGACCCGCGCCCAGCTCATCGTCGGCGTCGTCCGCCGCCAGATCGAACGCGGCGAAGTCGTCCGCGGGTCCGGCACCCTCGAAGTCCTCCCCGACGGCTACGGATTCCTCCGCAGCGCCGCCCACAACTACCTCTCGAGTCCCGAAGACATCTACGTTTCCCCCAGCCAGATCCGCCGCTGCAACCTCCGCACCGGCTACATCGTCGAAGGCCCCATCCGCCTCCCGATCGAGAACCAGGACAACTTCGCCCTGATGCAGATCGAACTCGTCAACGGCAAGCCCGGCGACGAGACCGCCTCCATCACCAGCTTCGGCGACCTCACGCCGCTGCACCCCAACAAGCGCTTCACCCTCGAAACGGCGCCCGACGAACTCTCCATGCGGATCGTCGACCTCGTCACGCCGATCGGCAAAGGGCAGCGCGGCCTGATCGTCGCCCCGCCCCGCACCGGCAAGACCATCCTCCTCTCGAAGATGGCCAACTCCATCCTCAAGAACCACCCCGAAGTCTACGTCTTCGTACTGCTCGTCGACGAGCGGCCCGAGGAAGTGACCGAAATGCAACGCCTCGTGCAAGGCACCAACGCCGAGGTCGTGGCCAGCACGTTCGACGAACCGCCCGAGGAACATATTCACGTGGCCGAAGTCGTTCTGGAGAAGGCCAAGCGGATGGTGGAGTTGAAGAAGGACGTGGTGATTTTGCTCGACAGCATCACGCGGCTGGCGCGGGCGCACAACACCGAGGCCGGCCCCGGCGGCAAGCTGCTCTCCGGCGGCCTCGACAGCAACGCCATGCAGAAGCCGAAGAACTTCTTCGGCGCCGCCCGCAACGTCGAGGAGGGCGGTTCGCTCACCATCCTCGCCACCGCGCTCATCGAGACCGGCAGCCGGATGGACGACGTGATCTTCGAGGAGTTCAAGGGCACCGGCAACATGGAACTCCACCTCGACCGCCGGCTCGTCGAGAAGCGGGTCTACCCCGCCATCGACGTGAACCGCAGCGGCACGCGGAAGGAAGACCTGCTGCTGCACCCGGAGGAGCTGACGAAGATCGCGATGCTCCGCCGCGTGCTGGCCGACATGCACCCGGTGGAGGCGATGGAGCTGCTCATCAACCGCGCGAAGAAGTCGAAGAGCAACATGGAGTTCCTGCTCAGTATGAATCTCAACTAGTTTCGCCGCGAGGCGCAGTCCTCGGAGCCGAGCGCGTCACCTTCGCCGTCCCCGCGAGAAGCGATTCCCGCGGGGACGGTTTCGTTTGGGGGCGCTCACTATACCGTGGTAAGATGGATCGTATCTCGATTAGGAGGGTGTCATATGACCGTCGAGGAAGCGGAGCGGAAAATCCAGGAATTGGAAGCGGCCCTGAGACTCGAACAAGCGAAGAGCGCCGAGTATCGAAAAACGGCTCAGGCCTTGCTGAATCAAGTCGTGCCGTACGTTCCGCCGACCCAAGAGGAGATTCAAAGGCTCCGGACGGAAACCGATGGCGCGCCGATCCGCGAAATCATCGCAGAACTCGAACGGGAATTTGCTCGATGAGCAATGGCCGCTATCGAGTTTCGTTTTCACGCGATGTTGCGAATGAATTGCGCGACCTTGGCCGTATTGCCCGATCGGAAGGACGGTTCCGACCATTCGCCGAAGCGGCGACTTGGATCGCGGAAGAACTGGAGCGGACACCACACGAATTCGGTGAATCGCGGGAGGAACTTGGCTCGCTCGCCTTCCGCTGCGGCAGCGCCGGCATCCTCTACGTCGCTTACGCGATCGACGAAGCCGATCATGTCGTGTTCATCCGCCGCTTCGCGCTCGTGAAGTCGTAGCCCTTCCGTCCGTGGAGACCCAGCGATGACGGAAACGGAATGGCATTCGGCCACGTCGGTGAATGATCTCGACCTCTGGGAAACGACGAAGAACCAAAATCGGAAATGGCGTTTATTTGCGGCGGCCTGTTGCGATCGTGCGGTGAAGTCGTTGAACGATCCGCGACTTGGCCCGATTCTCTTGGCACTCGATCAGTACGTCGATTGGGAAATCTCTTGGGAAGAGTTGAAGCGAATCCGCAAAATCTTACCGCTCATCCGGAAAGAAATCGGCCTGGAGTGGGTTGGCAAAAACGAACGACTTCATTTCACCGCGTCGGCACTCGATGATGCGACTGCAAAAGCACCACAACTCGCCTTGAATAGTGTCTATGCCGTTCAGTTCGCATTCGCATCCATGGGCCGCGGCCGTAAAGATGAAACGCGACGAATGCAATCCTACCGGGCCGCGGAAGAGCGCGTGCAACTCCAACTTGCCCGCGACATTTTCGGCAACCCGTTCCGCACCATCGTCCTCGATTCCCGCTGGCATACCTCCACCGCCGTCGGCCTTGCGCGAACGATGTACGACGCCCGCGACTTCGGCGCCATGCCGATCCTCGCGGACGCGCTCCAGGACGCCGGCTGCGAAGACGAATCGGTGCTGACCCACTGCCGCGACGCGAAGCAGGTCCACGTCCGCGGCTGTTGGGTCGTCGATCGGGTTCTGGGGAAGTCGTGATGCTTCCCTGGATCGCCCATCCCGCCGGTCCGCGATCAGCGGGACATGGCGGGGACGAAATTCCGCATCCGGTCGATCAAGACCCGTTCGCTTTCCTTGGAAATCCAGCGATTATCGTCGGTCTCCGCGCCGTCGGTGACGTAATCCCAGAGGTACTTGAACTCGCCTTCGGTGACGAGCCAGTGGGCGACGGCGTCGGGGCCGGCGGCGACGGCGGGCACCTTCTGCTTCACGGTCGGATCGGTCGCGGCGGCCTTCACCAGCTCGGCGGCCCGCGCGACCACGCGCGGATCGAGCGCCGTCACCATCGTGCCCGCGACGCGGCGCGCCAGGCCGAGGCCGACGATCTGCCGCAGCGCGTCCTCGTCGGCGCCGGCGATCACGCCGCGCGCCGCCAGACCCTGCTTCCGCGCCAGCGAATCCACTTCCGGATCGAGTTCCAGCAGGCGCGTCAACTGGAGTTGGGCATCCAGCAGGTCTTCCTCGGCCTTCTGCGACCGGTTGCGGTGGTACACCGGGAACCGCCGCAGCGCCTGCCGGTAGAGGTTGATCCCCTCCGCGTAGGCGCGCTTGGCGCCGGGCTTGTCGCCGGCGGCATCGGACTGCTTGGCGTCCAACAGCTTCTTGCGCGCGTCGATCATGATCGGGTCGCGCTCCGCCTCGCTGCTGCTTACGAAGTACTCGATGTTCGTGACGGGCAACTGCTGGAAGTAGGTCCGCAGCGTCATGCGTGCGTCGCGGCCGCGCTTCGTCAGCCCGCGCAGCGCCAGTTGCTCCTCGTCCATGTTGAGGAGGTTGTAATCGTCCGGCACGCCCTGGGCGTCGCGTTCGAGGTTGGCGAGCGTCTCGGGGCCGAGGCGCAGCCCGTTGAGGCGGGCGTGGTCGCTCCAGAGCGCGAACGCGCGATCCCACTCGACCTGGGAATTGGTCGGGGTTTCGAGGGCGACGTCGGCGCCGCGGGGGAACCAGCGGTCGGCTTCGGAATCGGCGCGCAAGTCCGGCCGCCATTTCGATTCGGAGTCGAACCAGCCTTCCTTCGTGTGCCGGTCGGCGCGGTAGGTCTGCACGCGCGGGCAGGCCTGCCGGAACAGGATCAACATCGGCGACTTCGGGATCCGGTACTTAAAGCGATCGACCCCCTTCAGGTCGGGGGCGTATTCCGGCAACCCGCTCGCCGGCGTCGGCGGCAACGGCTCCATCGAATACGCGTACCACGCCCCGGCCGCCTGGAACGCGTCGAACGTGTCGTTCGTCTCGGACGGAGCCACCGTCGCGGTGAAGCGGAAGCGGTCCGCCAGCGCCTTCGCCGAGCCGGACTCGGGCAGCTTCAGCGGCAGCGCGGGGAATTGCTGTTCGGGCGAGTGCAGCCGGTCGTTGCGCGTCTTGTCGAAGCGCGTCGGCACGTGCTGGTTGTCTTCCAGGAACTGCACGATCGACTCGGGCCGCGTGTAGTTCAGTTGGTCGTACAGCCGGCGGCAGAGCTGCGGGTTCTTGCGGGCGAACTCGCCGAACTCCGCGAGGTCGATCTGGCCCTCCTTGCGGAAGAGCTTCGCGTTGCGCTCCCCGGGCGGGATGTTGCTGAGCTGGAAGAGCGACGAGAGCGTGCGCACCTTGTCCGAGACGCTGAACTTGTTCTGGTAGTAGAAGCCGATCTGGTAGCGCATGTCCGGGGATTTCCGGTTCATGCGCTCGCCCTCCGCGAGCAGTTCGATGCCGCGGGTGATGTAGAAGTACATGTCGTTGAGGCGGTCGTTCTCGACCGACACGTTGTACGACAGGTTCCAGCTCTGGTAGATCCAGGGCGTGGTGAAGTTCGGCTGGAGTCGGGTGACGGTGCGGACGAGGAACTCGAATTCGTGCCACTCGTTCCGCTTGAACTTCTCGATGGCGGCCTTCCAGAGCGCCGTGATGACGAAGCCGCGCGAGCCGAGCGTGCCGAGGCGCATCGCGGTGCTGGTGATCTCGGGGTCGCCCTGCTCCAGTTCGCGGAGTTCGAGCGCGTCGGTGCTGGCCTGCTTCTCGATGGTGCGGCTGTAGAGCCAGTCGGCGGCCGCCGCGATGGCGCTCGGCGCCGGGTCGGGCGCGACCGTCTCGTCCGCGCCGCCGCGGCGCAGTTGGTTCAGGTAGGTCGACCGATCCTCGTTCGCCAGCGGCACCGGGATCTTCCCGCGCCAGAACAGGCTCAGCGTGAACAGGCCGATGATGAGCAGGAAGTAAATCCACTTCCGGCGCGTCACGGCTCTCTGGAACGGATTGGCCATGATCTTGGAAACCCCCGAGCCGACACCAGAAGAGATTCACCGCGGAGGACGCGAAGACCGCAGAGAAAACCAAAACTGAATTCTGCGATTTCTCCGCGGACTCCGCGATCTCCGCGGTGAAGATTCGTTTTCAGATTACGCCGCCACTTCGCGGTTGCGGATCAGGTAGTACGACAGCAGCGCCCACGGCAGCAGGTAGCCGAACAGGACGATCGCGTTCACGATCAGGTATTCGGCGTTGATGTTGAAGCCTTCCTTCAGGTAGTTCGTCCACGTGAAGGCGTCGATGTTCGGCACCAGGTTCTCGTAGCGCCGGAAGACCCAGGCGTAGAAGCGGTCGCCCAGGCCGATCGTGAACTTCGTCGTCGTTTCGTCCAACTGCGTCGTCGGCGAGCTGGCGGACAAGAGCCGCGTCAGCGACTCGAACGGCCCGCCGCCGGTGCTCTGGCCCGTGGCCACGTCCCGCAGGTGCTCCGAGAAGTAGGCGCTGATGTAGAGGAACTTCGTGGCGAGCAGGGAGATCACCCCCGACAGGTACGTGCTGAGCGTGACCGCGATGCCGACGAGGATGAGCGCCCGGCAGAACAGGCCGAAGGCGTTCTTGAAGTAGTTCTCGCTGAACGAGCGCTCGCTGTCCATGAGGTAGAGGTCGCCCTGCGCCATGCCGAGCATCTGGCCGCCCGACAGGCACTTGACGTACACCGTCACGCGCGGAGCGCCGCCCGTCGGCGATCCGGCGCGGGCGTTGCGGAACAGACCGCTCGGGATGCGGATCGACGCGGGGTGGTAGTCGTAGACCTCGACCGAGCCGACCTCGAAGACGCCGAACTCCTCCGCCAGCGAGTCGGCGAGCTTCCACGCCTCCGGCACCTCCGGCTTGGCGTACGCCAACGACGGCGGCGCGTTCGGTCCGCCCAGTTCCTTCTTCCGCAGCTTCTCGTCGATCTCGTTCCGCTTCGCTTCGTACGCCGCCTGCTTCGCCGGGTCCGTCCAGCGCCACAGTCCGTCCTTCACGTCCGCCGGCGGCGGCTCCTGGCCGCACTGCCACGTCACCACGCGGATGTTGATGTCCACCCCGCGGTTCTCCTCCCCCTTCGTCAGCCGGAAGATGTCAAACGTGAACTCGCACGGCACGTCGATCCGGCCCGGATCCGCCAGCGACGACGGCACCGAATCGAACGCCCACAGCGCCCGCTCCGACGTCGACTTCGACCCGCCGATGTACTTGCGGTACTCGAATTCGCGCCCGACGTTCACGCCGACGTAGTCCTCCTTCTTCGCCTTGAAGTCGATCTTCCCGCGGATCGGCACCCGCGCCTTTTGGCTTTCGTCCACCGCCTTCGCGTCGAACGTCGTGCCGAACGTGATGTACACCCAGCCCACCAGCGTCATCAGCCCCAGGGCGATCGACACCAGCGCGCCGAACCCGAAGAACCGGCCCAGCACGATCTCGAACCGCTCCACCGGCTTCGTCACGATCGTGTAGATCGTCTGCTGCTTGATGTCGTCCGGGATGCGGAACGCCGAGATGATGACGGCCGGCACGAGCAAGAGCAGCGTGCTCGCGAACGCCGTCACGTCCAACGTCAGGCGGATTTCGTCTTCGGGCTTGTTGTTCGGCAGGAACCACTTCACCGGGAACAGGAAGATGCCCATGAAGATCAGGAACACCACGAACAGCCGGTTGCGGATCGCCTCCTTCACGCTCAGCTTGGCGATCGCGTAGATGCGGCGGAAGCGGAGCTTGAAGAGGTCGCGGGCGAACGGGAGACCGAGGCCGATCAATGCGAACAGGCCGCCGGCCGCCAGCAGCATCGGCTGCGGGCGCAGCGAGAGCTTCGGCGGCACGTACGCCGTCGCTTCCGCACCGAGCGCCTGCGAACGCATTTCGACCACGTCCTTGCCGAACCCGGCCACGAGGCACGCGAAGAAGGCGGCGTAGCACAACAGCGACACCACCGCCATGAGGATCATCGACGACGACAGCGGCATGCGCAGCTTCGTCGATTCGGACGTATCCGAGGTGCCCCAGATCGCCGCCACGAGGTACGCGAACAGCCCGACGGCCGCGAACCCGCCGGCGTCCTGCAGCCAGACCTGCACGAGGCCGGGCAGGTGCTGGAACGCGAGCGGTTCGCGGTCGAGGATCAGGATGCCAAACAGGGCCGGGCCGGTCATCGCGGGTAAGTCCTAGCGGAAGTCGGTTCGGGGTCGGCGAATGGTCAGCTCTTCGCGGCCGCGTCGGTCGGCGGCAGGTAGCGGCGGCCGGGCCGCGCCTTCGATTCCTCGATGATCCGCAGGAAGAGGTCTTCGAGCGTGCTCTTCGGGTGGCCGTAATCGACCACCGTGCCGCCGTGCTTCTGGATCACCGCGCGCAAGTCGTTCTCGAGCGCCGGCGAGAGCTGCAGGCCGCTCGCCTGGATCTGGACGCGCTGCTGGTCTTCCACCAGCTTCTCGACCGCGCCCAGTTCCTGAAGGTCCCCGTTGTGCAAGATCGCGATCCGGCCGCAGACGTCCTGGACATCTTCCAGCCGGTGGCTGCACATCAGGATCGTCTTCCCCTTCTTCTTGAGGTCGAGGATGAGGTCCTTCATCCAGCGGGTGCCTTCGGGGTCGAGGCCGGAGGTCGGTTCGTCGAGGATGACGAGGTCGGGGTCGTTGATGAGCGCCTGCGCCAGGCCGATCCGCTGGCGCATCCCCTTCGAGTATTCGCGGAGGATGCGCTTCTTGTCGCGCGACAGGCCGACCGTGTCGATCAGTTCGGCGGCGCGCTTCTCGCGGACGCTCGAGGGGATGTTGAAGAGCCGGCCGTAGAAGTCG
>CAYVRB010000281.1:6257-8040 GCA_964453375.1 uncultured Alcaligenaceae bacterium | reverse complement strand
TCGCCGAAGGCCCGAAAAAGCGCAAGATCAATCAGACGGGCCGTGAACGGTTACAGACTCGCGTAATGGTATTCCTGCGCCGTGGACGAACCGACACCGACGATCATCGTCCGATATTCCCGACCGGTCGCGAGTTCTTTGACGTGCGTCGGACCCGTTCCGTACTCCTCGGGAAACAGGATCGCCATTCGATCGAGGCCGGTGACGTGCGGGTAGCCCACCGCGGGATGTGCAAACCGTTCGCGTCCGGTGCGGGGATCGATGAACTTCGCGGTGCCGGACCATCCCACGAGGACGAGCAATTCGCCGGACGGATCGACTTCAAGTTTGCCGCCTCCGCTCGTGTAGCCCACGGTGAAGATCCGTTCCTTGCGCTTCAAATCCCAGGCTTGGACTTCCGAAGCGAGCGCGACGTACAAGTTGTCGCCGGACGGATGGACCGCCATGCTGTAGGCGGTTCCGTGGGGAATCGCGAATCGCTCCACCTCGCGCCCGGCTTTCCAATCGAAGACGATGATCCAGCGGGACGCCATCAAGTAGGCGAGGGTCTTGTCGGGATGGAACGGGATTCGAAAGAACCAGTTGTACGAGTACGCGGTCACGGTCGCGCTCGCCGTCGGTTGTCCGGTCAACGCGTCGTAGATCCTGACGACACCGGTCCCGTTCACCGTGATGAAAGCTCGCCCGTCGGGCGTCAGGTTGGCCTGAACGCATCCGGCGGCTTCGTCGAGGACGAGCTCCGGCTTTTCCCCGGCCATGCGCCAGAGTTGCACGCGATAGGCCGGTCTCGTCATGTACCACGCGATCAGGTGCCGGCCGTCGGCGGTCCAGGTGACGTAGGCCTCAGTACCGGTCGCCGGAAGGCGGGCCAATTCCACGGTCGCCGCCGTCCCGGCCGACATTCGTCGGATGCTGACGGCGCCGTCGTAACTCGATTCGGCGATCAGTTGGTCCGATTGATTGACGCTCCAGGAATTCCGTCGCCAACCCGGCTCGGTCGGTCCGTCGAATTGCCGCGAGGACTTTCGCAAGTCGGGCAAGGCGAGCGCGCCGACCGCGATATTGCGGATCGCATCAAACGTCTCCGCCGGCTCCTCGAGTTCCTTCGCCAACGCGACGGCTTCGCGGACCGTCTCGAGCGTCTCGAAGCGCTGGCCCATGCGTCGGCTCGATCGCTGAGAACGGGCGTCGGCCATGAGGGCGGCGAGTTGTTTCTTTCGCGCCAACCGCTCGGACGCGCGGGCCGAATCGCGATCGACGATCGCCTTGCCCCGCTCGATCCGTTCGCCCTCGGCGGCGACCTCGGCGTTCCAAACGAGGATCGGTCCGCCGATGGCGATCACCGCGACCAGGATCGCCGCCACGCTAACGAGTGCCGCGATCGCGGGGTTCCGCCGCATCCACTTTCGGGCTTGCTCCACCCGCCCGATCGGTCGGGCCGCGATCGGTTCGCCCTTCTGCCAGCGGTCGAGGTCGTCGGCCAGGGCTTCGGCGCTCCCGTACCGACCGGCCGGTTCTTTCGAGAGGCACTTCAAACAGATCGTCTCCAGATCGCGATCGATTATCGGCGAGACGGCCTGCGGTCGCACGACGTCGCGCTCGCGGACCTGGGCCAGCGTGTCGAGCGCGTCGACCCCTCGGAACGGCGGCCGGCCCGTCAGGAGTTCGTAGAGCACGGCGCCGAGGGAATAGACGTCAAACTGCGGACCGATCTCGTCACTCTGCCCCTCGGCCTGCACGGGCGCCAAGTACGCCGGCGTGCCCATCACGGACCCGACACGGG
>CAYVRB010000281.1:0-6247 GCA_964453375.1 uncultured Alcaligenaceae bacterium | reverse complement strand
TCAGGAGTTCGTAGAGCACGGCGCCGAGGCCGTAGACGTCCGCCTGCGTCGTGATGACCGCGCCGCCGCGGGCCTGTTCCGGGGCCATGTAGCTCGGCGTGCCGAGGACCGCGCCGGTCGCCGTCAGGCTGCTCGCCGAGCCGATGCGGCGGGCCAGGCCGAAGTCGACGACGTGTGGTTCGCCCTGCGCGTCGAGGAGGACGTTCGAGGGCTTCAGGTCGCGGTGGAGCACGCCGCGCTGGTGCGCGTAGTGGACGGCCCGCGCGATCGCGCCGACCATCTTCGCGGCGGCGACTTGACGCGCGCGGACGCCAGAGCGCGCCGCCCGCGCGACGGCGATCTCTGCGACGCGCGTCGCCAGGCTGCCGCCTTCCAGCAAGCGCATCGTGTAGTACGGTCGGCCGCCGTGTTCGCCGACTTCGTGGATCGGCACGATGTGCGGGTGGTCGAGCGCCGCGACGACTTCCACTTCCTGCCGGAACCGCCGCGCCTCGGCCGAGTCGGCGAATTCCCCCGAGCGGATCATCTTCAGCGCGACAATCCGGTCGAGGCTCAACTGTCGCGCCCGGTAAACGATCCCCATGCCGCCGCGGGCGATCTCCTCCAGGAGTTCGTAATCGCCGAAGTAGCCGACGCGCGTGCCGGCGGGCAGCTCCGCGCCGGCCTTCGCGGCATAGGGCGTGCTCGCTCCGGTCGCGGCCGCCGGTCCGCCGGCGAGCCAGGCGAGATCCGTGCCGGGGAACCGAATCGCGTAGTCGGCCGGCGTGGGGCGTTCGCCCGATTGCCGGCGGTAAAGGACATCGAGGTGGATCAACTCTCGCAGGGCCGCCGGCCGCGCGGCATCGGACAGCTCCGCGAGGGCGGCTTCGATCTCCGGTCGTTCGCCGGCCCGCCAGCGCGCCTCGAAGGCGTCGCAGGCCCGGTCGAGTTCGCGCGCCGCTTCGACCGGCAAATCCGACGCGGAGAGATCGTAGATCCCGGTCGGTTCGTCAGGCCGATGCATCGTTCGCCTCCCGTTCCCAGATCGACCGAATCAACTGCAGCTTCCGCTTCACCGAACGCGGGGCGCAGCCGATCGCGGCCGCGACTTCGTCCACCGAATGCCCGTCCATCCGCAAGAGCGCGACGCGCTTCAGGTCCGGATCGCCGAGGACCGCGAGGAGCCGGTCGCACTCGTCCGCGACTTCGGCGGCCAACGCCGGGTCCGGCTCGCGACCGAGGAGTTCCTCGATCGCTTCCGGACTTTCGACCGCCGCGATCCCGCCGCGCTTCCGGCGCGTCCCGTCCCGCAGGAGGTGCGTGGCCTTGCGGACGGTGAAGACGGCGAGCAGGCGCCAAAGCCCCTCCCGGTCGGCGAGGTCGGGGAATCGACCGGCCTCGGCGTTCCGGCAGAAACTTTCAAAGGCGCTCAGGGCTACGTCTTCTTCGTCGGCGACGCGCCGGGGCGCGTTCCGCAGCCGCGCCCGCGCCAAGCCGACAAGTCGGGCGAAGAACGATTCCCAGAGCGGCCGCGCGGCCGACGATTCCCCGGCCTGGAGTCGGCCGAGCCAGAGCGTGATCGCGTCGTCGGTGGGCATGACGACATCCGAATCTCGTGGCGCCGAAGGGGCGATCCTGCGAGCCGGATTGTAATCCCTCGCGATGCGAAGAACAACGATCCGCAAGCCCCTCGATGGGAAATGCCCGTCCGTCCGAGTTCGGGGCCAAGAAAATCGTCGATCGAATTTGGCCCCGGATCGAATCCCCCGGGCATCCCCTTCACGACCGGCCGCCTTGGGCCATTCGTGCGGAGCCTTGCCCATGATCCCCATGATCCCCGTGAACCCCGCTCGCGAAACCCTGGATCGGTTGCAACTGCTCTTGGCGAACTACCTGTTAGCCTGTCCTCGGTTCCAATGTCCGGGCATGGACGGCGCGAGCCTGGAGGATGTCGTGGCGAGCGAATACCCGGCCGCGAGCGCCGCCGGCTGGGTGCCGCGACCGGTCGAACTGGCCTCGCGTCATCCGGACCTTGTCGAAGCGCTCGCGGACTATTTCCGATACGATCCGGCTTCGGCACTCTTCGCGTGACTTCCATCGGGCGGAACGGGCAATGAAGATCCCAGAGCGGTCTTTGAAAGTGTCGCAAACCCCCGAGTTCTGGATCAAGACAAGGTTCGCGCAACCGGCTCAAGCTCCGGTTTCGTGACAAAATCACAAAGTGAGCGGCCGAACGAAATCATCGCATAGGACGCTATGCAATTCCGAGCCGGACAAAGGGGACTGTCACCTTTTTTATTGGCCGATTTAATTTAAATCGGTCAATAAAAAAGGTGACAGTCCCCTTTGTCGACCTCGTCGGCCAGCCGGGGGCGGTCTGTTGGCGACGGGCCGGATCGCGATTCATCGCGACGAACGGGTTTCGCATCGTCATCGGGTTCTCCCATTCGTGTTCGGTCCGAGAGATGGCGGAGCGGCCGTCCTCCCGGCGCGCAGAGCAAGCGCGGGGGCGGTGACGGGCGGGTGTGAGTTCGGGTCACAAGTCGTTGTCGAAGATCACGGCAAAGATGTCGCTCGGCATGACCACGGGGGTCGACGGATTGCTGAGCTGGATGGTGAAGTACTCGTGCTGCTCCACCAGCCCGTCGTCGAGGAGTTGGACGGTGAACGTCTTGGTCGTCTCGCCGGGGGCGAACGTCAGCGTCCCGGCGGTCGCCACGTAGTCCTGGCCGGCGGTGGCGGGGGGAAACATCTCCGGGTCGAGGGTGTAGTCCGCCGTGGCGAAGCTCACCGAGAATGGGCTGCTGAGCGGGACCGACAGGCGGACCGTGAAGGTCATGACCCCGCCCTCGGCGGTGGACTCGCTGATGACGCTGAGCCGCGGCACGCTGTCCACGATGGTGACGATCCCCACCCCGTCGGCGACCGTGGCACCCTTGGGGTTCGAGAGGCGGACGGAGAAGGTCTCGTTCGGCTCGGCCACCAAGTCGCCGGAGACCGGGACGAGGATGGTCTTGACGGTCTGGCCCTTGGCGAAGGTCAATTGTCCGTTGGTGGCGGCGTAGTCGCTGCCGGCGGCCGCCGTGCCGTTGGCCGTCCCGTAACTGACCGTGACCGGCTTGTTGAGCGGCTCGGACAGGGTTACTCGGACCGCGGCGTACTGAACGCCGGAGGTGCCTTCGGTGACGGTCACGTCGCTGACGGAGAGCGTCGCGGGCACGCATCGGTCGTCGAGCGATTCGACACGGAGTTGAGAACGGAGGCGGGACGGCGTCGCGGTCATGGGAACGTCTCCTGAGCGGGTTTCGGGTCTCACGCCCGCAAAAGGTCGGGCGTCCGAAACCCCATGCGACCCCAGCCGCGCGATTGCGCACGGAAATCGGTAGAAAACAGCCGGACGATCCGGCCACGCGCGGCGAGTAGTAATGACGGGGAAACGCGGCAGACGATTTAGAGTGCGACGACATGATCTGGGACGGCGCGGAGATGCCGGCCGCGGCGGGTTGCACGGCCGTCACGATCCCACCGGCCTCTACTTGTCCTTCTCAGCCGCGCCGATTAGCGTCCGTGCTTCCTCGCGGAAGTCCCAAATCTCCCGCGGAAAGCCACCGCCCGGGCGTGTCTTCCACTTCCACTGCTGGACGATCTGATGATTCGACTGTTCATAGAGGCGGCGGGCTTCGGCCTTGTGGCGGGTTCGTTCCTGTTCGGTCAGCCCATCCTTCGCGGCGAGCCGGGCGTATGCCAAGGCCAGGACGACCCACTGACCGGCGTCACCCTTGCCACCTTGTTGCAGCTTGCAGGACTTCTCCAGGGCTTCGATGCTGCCCGGCCAGTCCCCGAACCGGTACAAGGTCCATCCCAGTTGCTGGAATGCGTCGGTCGACTGAGGGTCCAGCTTGACGGCGGTTCGGAGGACCGTGACGGCCTCGTCGAGTTTCCCTTGCTCGCGGAGGACGTTGCCCAGGTTTGAGTAAGACAAGGTGTCTTTCGGAGCGAGTTCGCTCACCTTGCGGAAGCAGGCGGCGGCCTCGTCCAACTTCCCCTGCTCCTTCAGAACGACGCCGAGATTTCCGTGGGCGTTCACCATTGTCGGGTCGAGTTCGATGGCCCGGCGGAACGCGGCGACGGCCTCAGCCAGCTTCTTCTGCCGGTGCAGGGCGATGCCGAGGTTGTGGTGGCCGCCGGCGTGATTCGGGTCGAGTGCGACGGCTTTCCGCAAGACGGGGACGGCCTCGTCGAGTTTTTGCTGCCTCGTCAGCACATAGCCAAGGTTACTTTGGGCGCCGGCGTCGCTCGCGTCGAGTTCGATGGCCCGGCGGAAGCAGGCGGCGGCCTCGGCCAGCTTCCTCTGGTCGATCAGGACGGCACCCAAGTTGTTGTGGGCCGAGCTGAGCTTCTTGTCGAGTTCGATCGCCTTGCGGCAGGCGGCGACGGCCTCGTCGAACTTCTTCTGCCCACACAGGGCGAGGCCGAGGTTCGAGTGGACGTGGGCTCGTTTCGGGTCGAGTTCAATGGCGCGGCGGTGGGCGGCGACGGCCTCGTCCAGCATCTTCTGCCCCTTCAGAGCGACGCCCAGGTTGTTCCAGGCGGCGTGCGAGTCCGGACGAAGAGACACGGCCGCAGTGAAGAACCGAACCGCCCCAGCGTGGTTCTTGTCGCGCCCCAATTTGTGGGCCAATTCGTAATTCAGCCAGAAATCACTCAGGTGCGCGGTTTGGGCCTTCCGCAATAACTCAAGGCTAGGCTGTCGAGCGAACCGAAGGGCGTTGGAGAGGCTGATCAGCGTGGCCGGGTGGTGCGAGCGGACGTCGATCGACTCGGCCAACCGGCAGAGTTCGTCGGACGCTTCTGCGAGGTGCCGCCCGTGGGTGGACCGCAGCCAGTCCCGAAACGGATCGGGGTCGATGCCCCGCGATACAGCCACGAGCCGTTTCCAGAGGGATACGTTCGTTTGGGTGCCACCGGACTGTAAGCTCATCCACTGGTCCAGCACTGCCGCCACGGGGAGTGCGAGCGCCGGACGGGCTTTGAGCCGGTCGATCGACGCCTCGACGGACAACTCTTCGAGGTCCACGCCGTAGTCGCTAAAGGCCCGGGCGTACTCCCGGTCTGTGCTGGCGTTGTCGAACTTTGTCCCGTGCCCCCCGGTCGCCGCCCGATCCATGCGGACCCGCTCCAGCCGGTCGATGAACTCTAAATCCTTCAACCGAGCGTGGACCCGCTCCGCGGTGGCCGCGTCGGCTTCACCGCCGGCCACGACCGCCTCGGCCCGCCGCGCCGCCGCCAGCGCTTCGGGCCACTTTTGCTCCTTCTCCAGCTTATCGACCTCGGCCAGGATCAGCTCGACCTGCCCGGCCGCCCGCGCCTGCCGCGCCCCGCGGTCGCGGATCGCCCAGCCGACGCTTCCGCCCATCAACATCAGGATGGCCAGCGCCAGCCCGGCCACGGCCAGTCCGCGCTTGTTCCGTCGGGCGAACTTCCTCCGCCGGTAGCCCGCCGACGGCGGGCACGCCTGCACCGCTTCGTCGGCCAGATACCGCTGAACGTCCAGCGCGAAGCCGTTGGCCGTCTCGTACCGGCGGCTCCGGTCCTTGTCCAACGCCTTCATCACGATCCAGTCCAGCTCGCCGCGCATCAGGCCGCTGAGCTTCCGAGGCTCGACACCCCGGTTGGCCGCGATCGACGGCAGTTCGTTCGTCGTGCTGAGTCGCGTGCTCGGCCTGGGCGGCTCCTCTTCGCGGACGAGACGCAGCACTTCGAGCAGCGCCGCCTCCTTCACCCGCTTGTGTTGGAGCGGCGTCGTCCCGGTCAGGAGTTCGTACAGGAGGATGCCGAGGCTGTAGATGTCGCTGCGCGTGTCGATGTCGAGCTGGTTCAGCTCGGCCTGTTCGGGCGACATGTACTCCGGCGTGCCGACGACCGCGCCCAAGCCGGTGATGAGCGTCTTCTCGGTCAAAGGCTGCCCGGCCGCCTTCGCCACGCCGAAGTCGATCACCTTTGGCACCGGCCGCCCGTCGTACAGCGCCACCAACACGTTGGACGGCTTGATGTCGCGATGGATGACGCCCTTCTGGTGGGCGTGCTGCACCGCCAGGCAGACCGGCACGAACAGTTCCAGCCGTTCCCGCGGCGTGAGCTTTCGTTCGTCGCAGAACTTCGTGATCGGAACGCCCTTGACCAACTCCATGGCGAAAAACGGCCGGCCGTCGGGCGTTGCCCCGCCGTCGAGCACCTTGGCGATGTTCGGATGGTCCATCAGGGCCAG
>CAYVRB010000280.1:0-8133 GCA_964453375.1 uncultured Alcaligenaceae bacterium | reverse complement strand
ACTTCTTCGGCAGCCCCGCCGTGATCCGACGAATGGCCTTGTCCCCTCCCCCCTTGGGGGGGAGGGTTAGGGTGGGGGGTGGCAACTCAGCGACCGATGAACCTCCCGGAGTTTCCAGTCCCCCCCACCCCGGCCCTCCCCCTCCCGGGGGGAGGGAGAAAGACGCTTTCGCCACCGTTCGCCGCGTCATCTCGGCCGGGGCACCCGCGTCGCCGGACTCGCTCGAAGCCTTTTCGCTCAAGTATCTCCGCGAGGGTACGCAGGTCTTCACGCCCTACGGCGCGACGGAAGCGCTGCCGGTCGCCAACATCGGTAGCAATGAAATCCTAACCGAGACGCGGCACCTCACCGAGTTGGGCCACGGCGTCTGCGTCGGCCGGCCGTTCGCGGGCATGACCGTCCACATCATCCGCATCTCCGACGACCCGATCGCGGAATGGAACGACGACCTGCTCGCGCCGCCGGGCGAGGTCGGCGAGATCGTCGTGCGCGGGCCGGTGGTGACGAAGCGCTACCACAACCGCGACGCCGCGACGGCGCTCGCCAAGATCGTCGATTCGACGACCGGCGAGACGCTGCACCGGATGGGCGACGTCGGCTACTTCGACGACCGAGGCCGGCTCTGGTTCTGCGGCCGCAAGTCGCACCGCGTCGTCACGCCGGACGGGACGCTGTTCACGGACATGGTGGAGCCGATCTTCGCGAATATTACCGGCGTGGCTCGCGCGGCCCTGGTGGGAGTCGTCAGGAACGGAATTACAGAACCAGTCCTCTGCATCGAGAAATACGGCCACCGGCATTATCTCCACCACAAAGTCAACTTCGGTCGGCAGATGTACAAAGATCTGGATTCACGGCTGCGCAGTCGGGCCGCGTTGTTCCTGAAGACCCGCGCCATCCAAACGATTCTGTACTATCCGGATTTGTTCCCCGTCGACGTGCGCCACAACTCGAAGATCTTCCGCGAGAAGCTCGCCGTCTGGGCCGCCCACAAACTGGAAGCCCTCGAACCGGAAGCCCGGCGACGAACGTCGCCGGGCAAGGAGGGCGCATGAAGGCCCTCGTCACCGGCGGCGGCGGGTTCCTCGGCGGCGCGGTCGTGCGCCAACTGAAGGAGCGCGGCGATACGCCCGTCTCCTTCACGCGCTCCCGCAACGCCTGGCTCGACGAGATCGGCGTCGAACAACGGCACGGCGACCTCGCCGACCTCGAAGCCCTGAAGGCGGCGATGGCCGGCTGCGATCTCGTCATCCACGTGGCCGCCAAGGCCGGCGTCTGGGGCCGGTACGCCGACTACGTGGCGACGAACATCACGGGTACCGAGAACGTGATCGCCGCCTGCCGGGCGGTCGGCATCCGCAAGCTCGTCTACACGAGCACGCCGAGCATCGTGCACACCGGCGGTGACCTCGAAGGCGTGGACGAATCGACGCCGGTGGCGACGCATTCCGATTCGTATTATCCGCGGACGAAGGCGGTGGCGGAGAAGGCCGTGCTCGCCGCGAACGGGCCGGACCTCGCGACGGTGGCGCTGCGACCGCACCTGATCTGGGGCCCCGGCGACCCGCACCTGATCCCGCGCCTGCTGGCCCGCGCCCGGCTCGGGAAGATGAAGCGCATCGGTACGCGCGACGTGAAGGTCGACACGACCTTCATCGACAACGCCGCCGAGGCGCACCTGCTCGCCGCCGACCGGATCGACGTCGGCGCGCCGATCGCCGGAAAGGCGTACTTCCTCAGCAACGGCGAGCCGGTGGTGATGTGGGATTTCCTGAACCGCATCCTGGCGGACGCGGGCGTGCCGCCGGTGACGAAGACGGTGCCGGTCTGGCTGGCGAAGCTGGCGGGGTGGTATCTGGAAACGGTCTATCGCGTCTTCCGCTTCGCCGGGGAGCCGGCGATGACGCGCTTTCTGGCGGGGCAACTCTCGACGTCGCACTGGTACGACATCTCGGCCGCGAAGCGCGACCTGGGATATTCGCCGCGCGTGAGCATCGAGGACGGCCTGAAGCGATTGGCGTCGAGCTTCGCGAAGCCGAAAAGCTCGGCCGACCTCGGCTCCCCGCGGTAATCGCGGAGGTCATCCGCGAGCGAGACCACCGCGGCGGCGGCGACCCCGTTTCGATTCGTTTATCGAGCTCGGGGCACCGGGGCTTGCTCGCGGTATTGCGCCTCGATCGCGCGCCACTTCGCGGCGTCTTCGGGGCTGCCGGCCATCTCGTGAAGGAGCGCGACGCGGCCGGCGGCCTCGCGCAGCCGGAGGCCGCGCCACATCGGCGGGATCGAATTCGCCTTCGCCTTCAGGTCTTCGAAGGCCGGTTCCAACAGTTTCTTCGCTTCGGCGTAGTCCTGGTAGGCGAGCAGGGCGCGGCCGAGCCGCGAGCGCGTGTTCGCCGTCAGCCAGGAGGTTTTGTCCTGCCGCTCGCGAATCGCCAGGATGCCCCGCAGCAGCGGCTCGGCCTGCGCGTACTTCCCCTGCGCCTCGAGCGACATCACGAGCCAGTTCTGCGAGAACTGCGTTTGCAGGTTCTCGTCGCCGAGCGTTTCGCGGCGGCCGTCGTAGCTCTTGCGCAGCCACGGCTCCGCGTCCTCGTTCCGGTTCTGGCTCATGAAGACGTAGCCGAGGTTGAATTGCGCCATCAGCGTCTCGCGGTGCTTCGGGCCGAGCGCTTTTTCGTGTGCCGCGATCACGCGTCGGAAGATCGTCTCCGCCTCCGCGTAGCGGCCCTGCGCCTCGCGCAGCGTGCCGAGGTTGTTCAGCGCGTGCATCGTCCGCGAATGCTCCGGCCCGAAGTGCTTCGCGCGACCCGCGAGCGCCGCGAGGTACAGCGGCTCCGCCTCGGCCAGCCGGTCCTGCGAACGCAGCATTTCGGCGAGGTTCGTCTGGCACTCCGACGTTTCCGGATGGGACTCGCCCAGCACTTCGATCATCCCCGCGATCGCCTGGCGCAAGAGCGGTTCGGCGCGATCGGCGCGCCCGCGGTCCTTGAGGATGAGCGCCAGCTGATTCGCGGCGAAGAGCGTGTTCGGGAACTTCGAGCCGAACACCTTCACGCGCCGGTCGTAGATCTCCGTCGCCATCGTTTCGGCCAGTTCGAGCCTGCCGTACAGACGGTGAAACGAGGCGAGGTTCAAGCGCGCGATCAGCGTTTCATCGTGGTCGGGGCCGAAACGGCGCTCCAGCCCCGCGATGGCGCGGCGGTAGAGCGCCTCGGCCTTTTCGGCGTTCCCCAACTCCTCGTGCACGATCGCCAGATTGTTCACGGCGAAGAGCGTGGACGGGTGGTCCTCGCCGTTCAGCTTCGTCATCCCGGCGATGATGCGGTCGTACATCGGCACGGCCTCGGCCTCGCGGCCCTGCGGGCGCAGGCAGTCCGCCACTTGCATCCACATTGTCATCGCCACGGGAGTCTCGGGTCCGTGCGTCCGGTCCAGCGTCGTCGCCGCGCGGCGGAGCATCGTTTCCGCCTCGTGGGGCTTCCCCTCGGCCAGGCGCAGCGCGGCGAGGTTTTCCAGCGCGCGGAGCGTGACGAGATCGTCGGGGCCGGACGCCTTCTCCCGCGCCGCGAGGATGCGAAGGAACAGCGGCTCCGCTTCGGCGAACTTCCCCTGCTTGCCGAGCGACCGCGCCAGGGACATCGTGATGCCGTCGCGGTCCAGGTCCACCGTCGAATAGTCGGCCTTGAGAATCTCGACGGCGCGGCGGAAGTGTTTCTCGGCCTCCGGGTACAGGCCGATGCCGTAGTACGCCGTGCCCACCGCCTCGCGGATGCGCGCTTCGATCTCGCGGCTGTCGGTGTAGCGCGCGTCCATCTTCTTCGCGGAGCGGTCGAGCGCCTCGCGGATCGTCAGGTTCGGATCGGCCCTGTGCCCGGCGTCGATCTGGTCCCAGGGGTTCGATTGCCCCAGCACGCCGAGGAGGAACTGCATCACCGTTTCGGTCTTGAGCTGCTGGCGCACGGAGTCGAGTCGGCGTTCGTCGGCGATGCGCTCCTGCTGGATCGCCTTTTCGCGATCCTCGATCGCTTGCGCTTTCTGGCGGTCCGCCTCCTCGCGCGCCACGCGCTCCTTCGCCTCGGCGTCTTGCGTGAGCTTCAATTGTTGGGCGGTCTTCGCCTCCGCGGTCGTCGCCCGGATCGCCTGCCAACTGGCCGCGGCCACGCCGGCGCCCAGCACGGTCACGAGCGCGATCGCGGCGCGCGTCAGCGTCCGGCGCCGCGCGTCCCCGGCGGCGCGCGCCACCTCCAACTTCCGCGCCCGCTCCTCGGCGCCGGTGCGATACTGCGCGATCGCCGTCGCCAACGCCCCCGCATTCGCCGGGCGGTCCGCCGGTTCCACCGCCAAACAGCGCTTCGCCAACGCGATCAGCTCCGGCTCCGCGCCGCACCCGTCCAGCCGTGCGAACGCGTCCTCCACCTTCCCCCGCGCCGCCAACTGCCGCGTCGTCTCCGCGTCCCCGCCCACGAACGGCGGCTTCCCCGTCAGGATCACGCACAGGATCGCGCCCAACCCGAACACGTCCGACCGCTCGTCGATCCGGTCCACGGCCCCGATCGCCTGCTCCGGCGGCATGAACGCCGGCGTCCCCATGAACTGCCCGTACTGCGTGCTCGCGTCGGAATTCGAGTCCCGGTCCGAGCGGATCTTCGTCGTCTCGTCCGACTCCGCCCGCGTCGCCGGCTCGCCCAGCACCTTCGCGAGGCCCCAGTCCATCACCTGCGTCTCGCCGAACGCCCCGACCATCACGTTCGCCGGCTTCAAGTCCCGGTGGATCACGCGCCGGCTGTGCGCGTACCCCAGCGCCTGAGCGATCGACTCGAAGATTTGCAGGAAGCGCCCGCGCTCCGCCGCCGGATCGGGCCGCTCCTTCAAGAGCCGATCGAGCGTCTCCCCTTTGATGAGTTTCATCGCGAGGAACGGCCGACCGTTCGGCATCATCCCCACTTGGTGCACGGCCGGAATGCCGGGGTGCTGGAGCTGCCCCGTGATGCGCGCCTCGTCCAGGAAGCGAGCGGCGGTCGTTCCGACGGCGGCGAACTGGTCCTGCAACAATTTGACGGCGACTTCCCGGTTCAGGCTCAGGTCGAGGGCGCGATGGACGAGGCCCATGCCGCCGCGGCCGATCTCCTCGCGCAGGTCGAAACCGGCGGGCGTCGCCGCGCCGGAGCGCGCGGCCGCGTCCGAATCTTGTTCGGCGGTCGCCGCCAGCGTGCGCTCGTACGCCGGCGTCGGTTCGTAGGAGTGGGGCATCGAACGACCATCAACGGAAACGGAATCGCCTGTGCCGTGCGGCGTGGGTCATGTTACACCGCCGGCGCGGCTTTGGGGCGAATCCGCCGCGTCATTCCAGCAACCCCGCGCCGAACGCCGGTTCCATCGCTTCCGCCGGCGCCGGCTTCGCGTGCTCCTCGCCCTCCACCACGTCGGCGCCGTGCGCCTTCGCGATCGTCTCCTCCGTGCTCGTCGGGTCCACCTTGCGACACGCCTCCGTCAGCCTGTCGGCCAGGTCGCGCAAGTCCGCCTGCCACTGCACCGGATCGCAGCCCGGCGGCGTGAGCTGGATGAACTCCTCGATCAACAGGATGAAGCGCAGCAGGTGCCGGAAGATGATCCCTTCCTGTTTCGTCAGGTCGTTCGAGGTGACGTACTGGTTGAAGTTGCCGCCGTAGCGGAGCACTTCCCCGGCCGCCCAGACGGACTGCACCGTCACGTCCGCGAGGTCCGGGAACTTCGCGTCGAAGAGCATCTTCGCCTTCTCCGCGAGCGTCGGCGGGCGCTCCTCGAATTCCTCTTCCTCCTCCTCTTCGCCCTCGACCTTCGGCACCTTCGCAAGGATGAGGCCGCGCGCGACCAACTCGGGGTCGAGCGTTTCAAGCGCCAGCGGGCCGGGCGGGATGTCGCCGGGCACGCGGACGAACTTCAGGAGCGGCCGGGGAATCTCGAGCACCGATTCGAGGAGTTGAACGCGCTCGTCGGGATTGGCCTTGCCGAGGAGATCGACGAGGAACGCGCCGTAGATCGGATGGCAGGCCCGGAAGACGAGCAGCTTGTCCAGCTCCGCCGTCGGCACGGCGCGGGAGGCTTGGTAACGGGGTTCGGCGATGGGCGCGTTTGCCTTGTCGCCTTCCCCCTTCTTGTCCCCTCCCCCCTTGAGGGGGAGGGTTAGGGTGGGGGGTGGGGGCGAATGCAAGCTGGTTGCGATCCCCGTCACCCCCACCCCGCCCTCCCCCTTCGAGGGGGAGGGAGAAAGATCCTTCGGCGGCTCCGGTTCCAGCTTCACGAACCCCCGCTCGTGCAGCACCAGCAGCATTCGGTCGAGCTGCTTCATCCCCGCCTCGATCCGCGGCTGATCCAATAATCGCTTCCGCACCACGGCGCGGATCTTCTCCACCTCCGGCGACACTTTCAACAGGTACGCGAGCAGGCGCCACGGCAGCGGACCCTTGCTGTAGAGCCGCGCCGGCGGGGCGGCCTTCAACTTGTCGAAGTCCGCCTCGGTCCAATACTTCTTCGTCGTGTTCCGCGTCGGCTTCTTCTTCAAGAGCGCCTTCTTCATCTTCAGCATCGCCGGGTCCTTCGTCGTCTCCGGGATCTGCTCGTACTGCTTCTTCCACTTCGAGATGCGCACGTCGTCCTCGTGCGGGCCGACGAAGACGTGGCCTTCCGTATCGAATTGCGGTCGGCCGGCGCGGCCGAAGATCTGGTGCGCCGTGCTCGGGTCGATCAGCTTCTCCTTGCCGAACGGCCCCTTCACCAGCGACGTGAGCACCACCGAGCGCGCCGGCAGGTTGATCCCGGCCGCGAGCGTCTCGGTGCAGAGCGCCACGCTCAGCAACTTCTGCTCGAAGAGCCGCTCGATGACGCGGCGGTACTTCGGCAGCAGGCCCGCGTGGTGGACGCCGACGCCGCGGCGCAGCATCTGCTTGAGCTTCGGCCCGACTCCGTGCGGCCACTCCAGCTTGTCCACCTCGATGTTCAACGCCGACTTCTGAGCCGAGGTCATCAGGTCGAGGCCCTTCAACTGCTCCGCGATCGACCAGCACTCGTCACGATTGAACGCGAACACCAGCGCCGGCGTCTTGCGCGTCGCGTCGTCCCCCTTTGCCATCTCCACGAGCATGTCGTTCAGGTATTCGTCGGGCATCCAGTGGTACGTCAACGGAATCTTGCGCTCGCGCCCCTCGGCCAGCTCGAGCTTGCGGCCGTGGCAGCGGTCGAGCCAGTTGAGGAACTCGACCGAGTTCCCGACCGTCGCGGAGAGGAGCAACAAGCGAATGTGTTTGGGAAGCAACGCCAATGATAGTTCCCAGACGATGCCGCGCTCGGGGTCGGCGAAGCTGTGGAACTCGTCCATGACGACGGCCGAGACGTTCTGGAACTCGAACCCTTCCGGATGCAGCAAACGATTCAAGAGAATCTCGGCGACGACGACGAGCACCTTCGCGCCCGGGTTCACCTTGCGGTTGCCGGTGACGAGGCCGATCTCGTCTTTCGAAAAGCCCCATCGCTCGGCGGCGGCCTGCATCTCCTGGAACTTCTGGTCAGTCAGCGCGATGAGCGGCGTGGTGTAGTAGGCGACGGTACCGGAGTGCAGGGCTTCGTAGAGGGCCGCCTGCGCGATGAGCGTTTTGCCGGTGCCGGTGGGCGCGCAGACGAGCACGCCCTGCTCGGAGGTGAACCACGCGAGCAGCGCGTCCTCCTGCACCGGATACGGCGGATACGGAAGTTGATCGAGGTAACGGGAAGCGAGTTCGTCGCGCGTCGGGGATGGCATCCGGCTATTATCCGGCTTCGGACGCGGCGGGCGAATCGAAACGCGCGGGAGCGGGTGAAGTGGCTCCACCGCCCCCGCGCCACTCCATCGTGGACCCACGCCCGATTTTCGGAACCATCGTGGCCCGGCAACGAGTTGCGGCGATTCCGCCACATCCTGCGCCAACGTTCGCAAGCGTCGACGCGTTAGCCCTACGAGGCTAGACAAGACGCCGCACCGCTTTCCATTATCTTCTTGTGTCGCTTCGGTCGCTGCGGTAAAAGGGAATCGACGTTCCAATTCTCCAGGGGCCAATCATGTTGCTTCCCTTCGCGGCCGTGTCTCGTCGACGGTTCGTCTCCCACACGACGGCGCTGGCC
>CAYVRB010000279.1:0-8154 GCA_964453375.1 uncultured Alcaligenaceae bacterium | reverse complement strand
GGCGGCGGCCATGCCGTAGGCGGAGCCGTGCGCCTGGCGGGCGTCGATCCCCTTGTAGTCGTCGTCGAGGACTTGCAGTTCGCACATGCCGACGTAGGCGGTGTCGCCCTGGCCGGGGTAGCGGATCGCGAGGCCGTTGTTGCCGTTCTTCGGCAGCTTGAATTCGAGGAACACTTCGAAATCGGCGTACTCGTCCTTGGTGCGGAGGACGCCGCCCTTCTTCGGCTTGCAGACGATCGCGCCGTCGACCACTTCGTAGTTCTCGACCGCGCCGGCCCAGCCGTCGAGCGACTTGCCGTCGAAGAGCGCCGTGTAGCCGTCCTTGTACTTCTCGGCGAGCCAGGCGTTCGCCTCGGTCGCGGTGAATTCCTTCACGAAGATGTTCCGCCAGCGGATCTCGCCGCCGTGGGTCTGGAGCAGCACCGAGCCGGCCTTCGGCATCGGTTGGTCCTTCTGGAAGAAGTTCTCCATGAGGGCGCGGTCGACGACGAGCTTGTCGTTGAGCCAGACGCTGGTGCGGGCGCCGACCTGGACGATGCGGAACTTGTTCCACTCGCCGAGCGGCTTGTCGGCGAGGACGAGCGGGTCCTTGCCTTCCTTGTACTTGGTGTTGTTCCAGAGGCCGCCGCTGCCGAATTTCTTGCCGAGGCCGGTCGGGTCGGCTTCGCCGGAATCCCAGATCTGCACCTGCGGTTGGCCCTTGAGGTAGATGCCGGAGTCGGCCTTGGGGACGGTCTTGTATTCGATGTGGAGTTCGTAGTCGGCGAGTTCCTTGTCGGAGGCGAGGTAGGCGCCGTGACCGTCGTTCACGAGTTCGCCATTCTGGACGGACCAGTGCTTCTTGGCGTCCTCGGTGAAGGCCTCGATCTTGGCGGCGCGTTCGGCGGCGGGGAGCTTGGCGAGGTCGACGGGCGAGGCGCCCTTGTCGTGGATCTTCCAGCCGTGCCAGCCGGCGAGGTCCTTGCCGTTGAAGAGGGCGGTGAAGCCGGGGGGCGGATCGGCGGCGCGGACGGCGAGCGGCAGGCCGAGCAGCAGGGCCGCGAGCGTGCAGGCGCGGGTGAACATGAGGGTGCGTCCCGAAGAGGAAAGGGTGGCCGGACGGCCGGGGCGGGTGACGGCAAGGATACGCGGAGTGGCGGCGAACGCCAACGGCGCTAGCGGGCCGCGTCGTAGCGCGGCAGCACGTACTTCACCACCAGTGTCAGGTGCGCGAGGGTGCCGAAGAGATCGCCGAAATGCAGCATCTCGTGCGGGCCGATCAGGTCGGGCACGAACGTCGGCCACTTCATCGCTTCGCACGCGGCGCCGCCGATGTAGCCGGCCGACAGGGCGAAGATCCAGAACAGGCCGCCCCAGCCGAGCCGGCGGAAATACGCGCGCAAGGGAATCAGGCTGAAGACCCCCAGGCCGACATACAGGCCGATCAACAATAAGTAGGGCGGCTTCGGCAGCAGCCACAGGCAGGCCGTGCCGACCGCGGCGAGCAGCACCATGCCGCCGAGTTGGAGGTTGCGCGCCGACGGCGAGAGCAGGTACACCGCGATCGGCACGTTCGACCCGACGATGAGCCAGAAGATCGCCGATTGATCGAGGAGCTGCCAGACGCGCTTCGACTCTTCCGAATCGTGGCGGAGGCCGTGGAAGAGGCCGCTGAACGCATAGAGCGCGACGCCGCTGAGGGCGAAGAGGAGCAGGCTGAGCCGGTGGCCGAACGAATGCCGCGCCGCGAGGCGGAGCAGGTACAGCCCGACGAAGACCATCCAGAACGCCGCGAAGAGGTGGCTGTACGAACTGACCGGATTGTGGAAATCCATCCGCCGCCCCTCGTTGACTCCCGCGCCCGAACCTGCGAAACTGGCCTTCCCGCCGGTTCGCACCTTCCGAGGCCCCGCGATGTTTCGACCTCTCTCCGCGCTCGCGTTCCTGATCGCCGCCGGTTCGCTCGTCGCCCAGCCGTCCGCCGAACCGAAGCCGCTCGTCACCTTCAAGGGCCACACCGATCCGGTGTACGCCGTGGCGTATTCGCCGGACGGGAAGCTCGTGGCCACGGGAAGCTTCGACAAGACTATCAAATTGTGGAACGCCGCCGACGGCAAGGAACTGCGCACGTTCGCGGGGCCGCAGGGCCACCAGAGCCTCGTGCTGTCGATCGCGTTCGCGCCGGGCGGCGACCGGCTCGCGAGCGGCGGGGCGGACAACTTCGCGAAGCTCTGGGACGTGCCGAGCGCGAAGCCGGTGCGCGAAGTCGCGGTCGGCGGCGCGGGGCCGAAGGTGGCCGTGGCCGCCGACGGGAAGGCCTACGCGGTCGGGAGCGCCGATGGGAAGATTCGGGTCTTCGCGGCGGCCGATGGGAAGCAATCCGCGGAAATCCCCACGGGCGGTGGAGCGGTCCGCTCCCTCGCGTTCCCTCCGAACACGACCACGCTCGCGACCGTCGGCGCGGATCGCATCCTGCGGTATTGGAACACCGTCGACGGCAAACCGCTCGGCGCGATCGGCGCCGGCGACGTGACCAACCTCTTCGCCCTCGGCGGCAGCCTCTACGGCACCGCCGCCGACGGCACCGTCCGCGCGTGGCCCGCCACGCTCACGCCGGCGAAGAAAGTCGCCGACCTCCCCGCCGCGATCGGACCCGCGATCGCCAGCGCCGACGGCGCGCTCCTGCTGGCGGCGACCGCCGACAAATCGGTGCGCTGGATCAACGCGGCGACCGGCCAGCCGGCGATCCCCGCCGCGACGCTGCCCGCGGCCATCACCGCGCTCGCCTTCGCCCCGAACAACGCCGCGTCCGCCGCCGGCACCGCCGACGGGAAAGTCACCGTCTTCGGAGCCGACGGCAAACCGAAGGGCGAACTGCTCGCGCACGTCGGCGCCGTCCGCGCCGTCGCGTTCCATCCGAACAACACGCAACTTCTCACGGTCGGCGACGACGGACTCGTGAAGGTGCACGCGGTTCCGCTCGCCGCGCCGAAGACGCTCGCGCACGCCGACGCCGCCACGGCGTTGATCGCCCACGTCGATGGCAAACGGATCGTCACCGGGAGCAAGGACAAGCTCGTGCGCGTCTGGAACAACGGCGCGGCCGAGAAGACGCTCGCCGGCGCCGAAACGGCCATCGCCTCGGTCTTTATGGCGAACGACCTGATCGCGACCGGCGAGGCGAACGGCACCGTGCGGCTCTGGACCGCCTCGAGCGGTCAGCCGCTCGCCGCGATCCCGGCGGCGCATCCGAAACCGGTCGTCGCGGTGGCGCTCTCTGCCGACGGCCAGCACCTCGCGACCTCCGACGCGGCCGGGCCGGTGAAGGTGTGGAAGCTGCCGATCCCGGCCAAGGGGATGAAGGTGGAACCGGTGGCGACGGTGCCGCTGAAGGGAACGCTCAAAGCGCTCGAAGCCGTTGCGGGGCAGCCGCAGTTCCGCGCGTTCGACGATTCCGGCCTGGGGTTCGCGTTCGACAAGCTCACCGGCAAGGTCGCGGCGCCCGCGGAGGCCGCGGCCGGCACCGTCACCGCGTTCGCGCGCTCGGCGACGAAATCGGTCGCCGCCCTCGCAAACGGGGCGGCGCACAAGTTGCTCGTGCGCGGGCCGGACAACAAGACGATCAAGGAGATCGCCGGCGCCGGCGCGGTCGAAGCGGTCGCGGTGTCGGCGTCGGGAACGCGGATCGTCGCGAGCGTCGTGGGGCCGAAGGGCCGGTCGGTGATCGCTTACGACGCCGACGCGGGCCGCGAGTTGCAAGCGCTCGCCGCGCCGGCCGTCGCCGTGCGGGGGATCGTGATCCTCGCCGACAACAAGACGGTCGCGCTCGGCCTCGAAGACAAAACCGTTCCGCTCGTCGAACTCGCGACGACGGCGAGCCTGCCGGCCCACGCGGGCGGCGTCGCCTTCTTCGCGCTGCTCCCAAATGGCGAGGTGGTCACGGCCGGCGCGGACAAGACCGTGAAGCAATGGTCCCTCGCGACCGCGAAGGAGACGCGAACCTACGGCGCGCTGCCCGACGTTCCGAAAGCGTTCGCCCTCTCGCGCGACGGCGCCGTCCTCGCCGTCGCGGCCGCCAAGTCCGTCAAGCTCTGGCAGACCGCCGACGGCAAGGAACTCCCCTTCCCGGCGCTCGCCGCCGACGTGACCTCGCTCGGCTTCAGCGGCGACCGGCAATCGCTCGTCGTCGGCACCGCCGACAAGTCCACCACGGTGTTCGCGATCGCCACCGGGCTGCCGATCGCGTTCGTGCCGACGGGCGCGAACCCCGTGGCCGCGTGGTTCCACCCGAGCCAGCCGACGGTCACGACGATCGACGACAAGGCGATCGTCGCCACGCCGATCCCGGCGATCCGCATCGCGAAGGACGCCGAGTTCGCCCGCGGCCTGACGCCGATCCCGAACACGAATTCGCTCTATTCGATCGGCGCGACGAAATCGCTCGCGCGCTGGAACGCCGGGAATTTCCAGAAGGAAAGCGCGCTCGACCTCGCCGGCCCGCCGACGGCGATCGCGGTCTCGAAGAATGGCCAGCTCCTCGCCGCCGTCGATGCGGGCAACGCCGTGCAGGTCTACACGCTCGCCAACGGCCAGCTCGCCGGGTCGTTCAAAGCCCCTGCGAAAGTGGGGAGCCTGGAATTCCATCCGAACGGCCAATCGCTCGCCGCGAGCCTCGCCGACAAGACCGTCACGGTCTGGAACACCCTCTTCGCCGTCGGCCAGCCGTTGCCGCCGGAGTTCGGTTCCGTCGTGCAGGCGTTCCCGCATCCGGCCGCCGTGGCGTCGTTGACTTATCTTTCGGATTCGCAACTGCTCACCGGCGCCGACGACGGCGTCGCCCGCGTCTGGACCGTCGCGTCCGATCAGCCCAAGTCGATCCAGCACCCGAACCTCGTCGACTGCGTCGCGTTCAACAAGGACGGCACGCAACTGGCGACGGCGTGCCACGACGGTGGCGTCCGCGTCTACGACCTCACGAAGCCGACGCCGGCGCTGCTCAAGGACATCAAGGCGCACACGGCGATGCCGCTGCCGCATCCGGTGTACGTCGTGGCGTGGAGCCCGGACGGCAAACAGATCGCGTCGGGCAGCTTCGACAAGAGCATCAAGCTCTGGGACGCCGCCAGCGGGAACCTCGTGCGCGAGATCAAGGGCTTCCCCGAACCGCCGCCGGCGATGGGCCAACCCGTTCCGCCGGGCCACCGCGACCAGGTGTTCTGCCTCGCGTTCTCGAAGGACGGCAAGCTCCTCGCGTCCGGCTCCAGCGACCGCACCGTGAAGCTCTGGGACGTGGCGAGCGGCAACCTCGTGCGCGACTTCCCGCATCCGACGCTCAAGTCGCCGGGGCCGGGGCAGCCGACGCCGTCGCACGCGGGGTTCGTGAATGCCGTGCGCTTCACGGCCGACGGGCAATCGCTCGTGTCGGCCGGCACCGCGCCGCGGAACCAGGGCTCGCTCGCCGTCTGGACCGTGGCCGACGGCAAACTGAAGGGCGCCGTGGATGTTCCGTTCGGCCCGATCTACGCGCTCGAACTGGCGGCGGACGGCCAGGGCGCGCTGGTCGGCTGCGGCCCGCGCGTCCGCACCGCGAGCGAAGCGGAGGCGTACCTGCTGCCGCTGCCGGCACGGTGATGTCGATTCGATGTTCGATCTGGTATGCTGGAGGGCGGAGGTGGACGCGATGGGCAAGTTGCTCGAACGGCGGACGGATTTCGGCCTCCGCGAAGGGGATCGCCTCACCTCGGACGAGTTCATGCGGCGCTATGAAGAGACCCCGGAGGGCTTTCGCGCGGAACTGATCTCGGGTGTCGTTGCAGTCAATCGCTGGTTCGAACGCGGGCCGGACGGCGTCGAGCGCATCGTACCGCCGATCACCGCCCTGTATCACGGAAGGCCACACACCATCGCGCTGTTCGCGATCGCACACTATTCGTTTGCGACGGAGGGCGTTCGCGGGTCCGCCGCGGTGACGGTCATTCTCTCGCCCATCGATTCCGTCGCCGAACCCGACGCGCTCTTGCGAATCGACAATGAATGGGATGGAAGCTGCCATCACGGCGTCGACGATTTTTTGCACGGCCCGCCGGAACTCGTCGTCGAAATTGCGGACACGACGGCCGAACGGGACAGGGGACCGAAGTTCGACATGTATCGTCGGTGCGGCGTCCAGGAATATCTCGTCTGGAGCACGCGAGAGAAACGGATCGAATGGTTCCATCACGAGGACGGCGAATACGTTCCGTTATCGGCTGACACTGACGGTATCTTGAAGAGCCGCGTCTTCCCCGGCCTCTGGCTCGATCCCGCGGCGATGATCGCCGGCGACATGGCCAAAGTGTTGGCCGTGGTCCAGCAAGGAATCGCCTCGCCGGAGCACGCGAATTTCGTCGAGAAGCTGCGGAAGAAGGCGGGGAGGAAGAAGCGGAGTTGACACGCCGTCACGGGATCGACTTCGGCTGGCCGGTCGCGGCGTCCAGGATGCGGATCGGGCCGTGCGAATTCGTCATCAGGATGAGACGCCCATCGGGGGAGGGAATCGGCGCGTAGCTCTCTTCCGGACAGGGAAACTGGTGGAACTTGGTGCCGTTCCACACGGCCACGAACTCCGGTGGCCGGGTTCGCGGGTCGGCCACCGCGGCTTTCGCAAGGCAAGTCACGATGCTCCCGTCGCCCGAAATCGTTGCGTAGCTGAGCGAATCCCGGTCGCCGACGCCGGGCCGCCGGAGCGTCTCGACCAACTGCCACTTTCGCGCGTCCCAGACCTCGATGAAATCGACGCGGTTCGCGATCAGCTTCGAACCGTCGCCGGAGAAGGCGAGATTCTGGATGATGAAACCCTTCTCGTCTTGCTTGCAATGCGTGGTCTCGCCGGTCTCGGTGTTCACGACCGTGAAGACGTCCACCCGCTTGTGATTTTGGAAGACCACGTGCGGACCGGTCGGCGACACGGCGAGGATGGTTTTGACGTCCACGTCGCCGATCACAAACGGAATGGCTGGGATCGCGGAGATCGAACCGCTAGCCAGGGAGAGCTTGTTCAGCTCCCGCTTCGCGAAATAGAGCGACGTTCCGTCGTGGGGGAAGCGTAGGAATTCTCGCTGAATCGGATCGTCTCCCGTCGGGAAGCGCTTCGGTTCAAGCCCACCTTCGAGATCCCAAACCAGGATTTCCCGCTTGAACGGAACGATGGCCGCCAGTTGTTTCCCGTCGGGCGAAAACGTCGGCGAGGACGGGTCGTCGTTGGAATACCACAGTTTGGCGGTCGTCCGTCCCGTCGCGAGATCCCACGTTTGGAGGGCGTATCGCGTCAAGTTGGTCTTCGCGCGGGCGACCGTCGCCAACCGTCGGCCATCGCGGGAGAATACGACCCGTTGGCTCCGTTCGAGTTTCGGAAGTTCCGTGGCCAGTTGCTCCTCGGGGGTGGGAACGCGAGGAGGAAGAACCTTGGGAGGTCGCTGGTTCGCCGTCGGATCGATCGTCGGGGCCGCCGTCTTATCCCCGGCTTTTTGCGGCAATACGTAGAAGACCGACTCGACGACTTTCCGCGCCACGCCGGTTAGTCGTTGCGTGTCGAGGGCATTCTGCCGGATCGCCTCCAGGTTCGTGTCGAACAGCGGATCCTTGTCGTTCGGCAGGTAGCTCGCATGGACCGGCACGCGGCCATCGCCCGGCTGCGTCCAGACGTAGAGGAGGAAATCCTCGATCCGTTCGATGTCGTTCGCGGTCGCCGGCTTGTCGATGTAGAAGTAGTGCCGGCCGTCCTTGCAGTAGGCGCGCCACAGGCGCACGGTCCCCGGCTCCGGCGTGTTGACCGCGTAGCCGACGACATGTTCGTTGCCGAAGTTGCCGGCCGCACGCCAGGCGACCGGTTCGGTGCCTTCGTAGGTGTAGAGGTGTTCCTTCACCCGGCTGTCCCAGAACCGATAGAGCGGCGTGTACGCGGGACCGGCCGCGACTTCGGGCACGGCAGCCGCTTTCTTCTTGCCTTTGCACGACACGAGGCACGCGAGAACGAGACAGATCGGAAGTGCGACGTGGCGGGACATGGCGTTCTCCGACGGCGGAAGTTCGCGGACGATTGTAATCGTGGCATGATCCTTGGAGCAACAACGAGATCTTGGTTAGGACTTACGCAGTTGCCACCGGCCGGGCTTGCAGGACCGGATTGGCCAAGAA
>CAYVRB010000278.1:0-8188 GCA_964453375.1 uncultured Alcaligenaceae bacterium | reverse complement strand
CGCCAACCAGAGGTTGGCGGCGGCCCGTCCCGAAACCGAGGTTCGGGACGAGGTTGAGTTTCGGAACGCTTCTCCCGTGGCTACCGTTCATTGCCCCGTTTGGGGCCACAAAACAAAAGCTTCCGAGTGGATGCGTGGTCGGTCAATGTCGGCGGATAGTATCTGGAAAGAGAATCACTCCGTTCCGAGGCGAGCACGGTATCGGACGACGTGATCGAAGCTTTTCCGGTGAATCAATCGCCATGCGGCGATGATTGGCAGGCTCAACATCAAGCCCATGCCGCTGAACATGACGCCGTAGATGCCGCAAACCATGAACGTCATCCTGACGTATTGCCAGTTCGTCATCTCAACATCTTCCCCGTTCAAGCCGATCCCCAGCGCGAACACGCGGAACGCCGTGTCCAGCGCCAGTATACCGCCGCCGATCAGGAACGAAGCCACCGGGACGATAACCAGCACCCCGCGCGTCAACACTCTCCACGAACCAGTGCGCCGCCACAACCAAACGAGGTACAGGATGGGGCAAACCATCTGGCAGGTCAAGACGACGTAGACGAGCAAGTTCTGCCAGAATGTCATCGGTCCGGTTCCCGACTAAATAGCGTGCGGCAATCCCATTTCGGTGACCCCATCTTCCCGCGCCGCCGTCCGCCGTGCAACGGCCATCCGTCGCACCTTGAGGATCGCGCGAGCGCTGTGATGCCAAACAGAGAGTAGTAATGCCCAACTCGTACGGGAGACGGCAGTCCGCGTCGATGCTCTGGTAATAAACATTTCGCCAAGCTCCGCGCCGCCGGACTCGAACCGGACTGAAACGACGCGGCCCGGTTCTTCCGAACCGGGCCGCAACCTTTGATTGCCATTCGACTACTTCTTCGCGTGGCCGGCCTTGCCGCCGATCCGCATGCCGTAGAAGCTGCGGTACACGAAGAACATCGAGATCACCAGGAACACCACGGACAAGAGCGCCCGCAGCGGCACGTCGCCGAGCACCGGCACGTTCTGCTTGCGATGCTTCAACTCCTCCGCCAGTTCCACGGCCAGCAATCCGAAGAGCGTCGTGAACTTGATGATCGGGTTCAGCGCCACGGAGCTGGTGTCCTTGAACGGGTCGCCGACCGTGTCGCCGACGACGGTCGCGTCGTGCAATGGCGTGCCCTTCGCCTTCAACTCCGTCTCGACGATCTTCTTCGCGTTGTCCCAGGCGCCGCCGGCGTTCGCCATGAAGATCGCCTGGTACAGGCCGAAGAGCGCGATGCTGATGAGGTAGCCGATGAAGAACCAACTCTCCACGAAGGCGAAGCCGAGCGTCGCGAAGAAGACCGTGAGGAAGATGTTGAACATCCCCGCCTGGGCGTACTTCGTGCAGATCTCGACCACCTTCTTGCTGTCCTCGGTGCTGGCCTTCACCACCGTGTCGTCCAGCTTGATGTTCGCCTTGATGAACTCGACGGCTCGGTAGGCCCCGGTCGTGACGGCCTGCATGCTGGCCCCGGTGAACCAGTAGATCACCGCGCCGCCGGCGATGAGGCCGAGCAGGAACGGCGCGTGCAGGATGGACAGGTTCGTGATCAGCTCCGGCTTCAGGCCGTCGGTCAGGCCCATGATGATGCTGAAGATCATCGTCGCCGCGCCGACGACGGCCGTGCCGATCAGCACCGGCTTCGCGGTCGCCTTGAACGTGTTCCCGGCACCGTCGTTCTTCTCCAGGTTGTCCTTCGCCACGTGGAAGTCGGGCTTGAAGCCGTAGGCGGACTGCACTTCGCTCTCGATGTTCGGCAGCGTCTCGATCTGCGAGAGTTCGTACACGGATTGCGCGTTGTCGGTCACCGGGCCGTAGCTGTCGACGGCGATGGTGACGGGGCCCATGCCGAGGAAGCCGAAGGCGACGAGACCGAAGGCGAACACGGCCGGGGCGAGCATGAGGTTCGCGGGCATGATGAGGCTGATCGCGTAGGCGATCGCCATCAGCCCGACGAGGACCATGCCGAGCCAATACGCGCTGAAGTTCCCCGCCACGAGGCCGGAGAGGATGTTCAAGGACGCCCCGCCCTGCTCGGACGACACGACCACTTCGCGGACGTGCTTCGATTCGGTCGAGGTGAAGATCTTCACCAGCTCCGGGATGATCGCCCCGGCGAGCGTGCCGCAGGTGATGATCGTCGAGAGCTTCCACCAGAGCGTGCTGTCGCCGGCGAGGTTCGGGATGAGCAGGTACGACACGCCGTAGGTGGCGACGACGGAGACGATCGACGTCAGCCAGACGAGCTTGGTGAGCGGGGCCTCGTAGTTGAAGTCCTTCTTGTCGGAGTACTGCGCCTTGGCCATCGCCTCGTTGATGAAGTACGAGACGCCGGAGGCGACCACCATCATGACGCGCATCATGAAGATCCAGACGAGCAGTTGCACCTGGACGGCGCCGGCGGCCTTCGAGGCGTCGGCGAGCTGCTGCGCGTTCGGGCGGAGCGGATCGCCGCCCGGCGGGATGTACAGGCTCGGCACGACGGCGAGGAGGATGAACGTGATGAGCGCCACGCCGGTGACGCCGTAGGTCTCGAAGCCGTCGGCGCTGGGGCCGACGGAGTCGCCGGCGTTGTCGCCGGTGCAGTCGGCGATGACGCCGGGGTTCCGCGCGTCGTCCTCCTTGATCTTGAAGACGATCTTCATCAGGTCGGCGCCGATGTCGGCGATCTTGGTGAAGATCCCCCCGGCCACGCGGAGCGCCGCGGCGCCGAGCGATTCGCCGATCGCGAAGCCGATGAAGCACGGCCCGGCCAGTTCGCCGGGGATGAACATCAGGATGATGAGCATCAACAGCAGTTCGACGGAGATCAGCAGCATGCCGATGCTGATGCCGGCCTTGAGGGGGATCGCGTAGCAGGGGTACGCCTTGCCGGCGAGCGCGGCGAACGCGGTGCGGCTGTTGGCGAAGGTGTTCACGCGGATGCCGAACCACGCGACGCCGTAGCTGCCGAGGATGCCGATGACGCTGAACACCAGGATGATCGCGATGCGATCCGCCGGATAGCCGTGGACGGTTTCGCCCTTGTCGTTCGTGAAGGTGGCGAGCTGGCCGAAGTAGACCGTCATGATGGCGCCGATGAAGAGCCAGAGCACGAACAGGAACTTCCCCTGCGTGAAGAGGTACGTCTTGCAGGTTTCGTAGATGAGTTCGCTGACGTCTCGCATCGACTGGTGGACGGGCAGATTCTTGAGCTGCGAGTAGATCATCAGGCCGAAGAGCAGACCGCCGATGGAGACGGCGATGCCGCTGAAGAGCAGCGTCTTGCCGCCGATCCCGCCGAGGAACTCGGCCGAGTTGAGGTCGGGAAGCTTGAGGTTGGCTTCGCTGGCGGTGGCCGCGACCGGCGACGCGAGGAGGGCGATGAGTGCCAGCAGCGGCACGGCCCGTCGCAGGAGGGCGGAGATCATGCGGAAGGCTCCGGGGAAAGGGTGACACGGGCGGCGGGCCACGCTCCTGCGGCCCGCCGCCCGTGTTGTGGATGGTAAGGTAGCGAAGCCTGACCGGTCGGGTAGGGTTTATGAGAAGAAACGGCGTGCGGGGCGCGGCGCCGTCCGGTACGATACCGGTGCCCGCCCCGGAGGCCCCGCCATGCGATTTGCCCTGATGCTGACGATGCTGGCCGCGCCGAGCGCGGCCGCCGCGCCGGTGCCGAAGATCGCCAAGAAAGCCGATTACTTCCCCCTCGCGCTCGGGACGAAGTGGGAGTACGCCGAGGGGGACGACGTGAAGACGACGGAAGTCGTCGGCGTCGACGTCCAGAAGGACGGCACCTACGTGACGCTGACGTACAAGGGCGTGAAGTCGCCGCCGCCGACGCTGCGCCGCGTGTTTCGGGTGGTGAACGGCGACGTGTTCTCGCTGAAGACGGAGAACTCCGAGGCCGAGAAGCCGGCGCTCATCATGAAGACGATCGTCCGCGCGGACGACGCCTGGGAGACGGAGCACCAGTGGAAGGGCGGCGAGCTGTGGACGATCAAGAACCGGGTGGGCGCGGCGAAGGCGATCAAGACCCCGGCCGGCGAGTTCACGGCGCTGCCGGTGATGCAGGACAACTCGCGGACCGGGAAGGAGACGCGCTGGTACGCCGCCGGCGTCGGCTTGGTGCGGAAGGAAGCCGCCGACGGCACGGTGGTGTCGGAGTTGAAGTCGTTCACGGCGGGGAAATGAGCGATCGACGTTTCCGATCATCCATATCGAATGGCGTAGGAGTTTCGATGTCCGCGACGAACTTCAACACGAAGAACGACACGTATCGCAAGTTGATGGGCAACGGATTGACCTATCGCATACCGCGGTTCCAGCGCGATTACAGTTGGACCGAAGAGGAGTGGGAGGATCTCTGGACGGATTTGCTCGGCACGCTGAAACCGGCGGGCGAACCGGCCCATTACATGGGCTACCTCGTGCTCCAATCGCGGGACGACAAGGAATTCGACGTCATCGACGGCCAACAACGGCTGACGACGTTGAGCCTGATCGTGTTGGCCGCATTGAAAAACTTGCAGGCCCTCGTCGACGGCGGTGTCGATGCCGAGAACAATCGCCGACGCGCCGAGCAGATCCGACAAGCCTATATCGGCTATCTCGACCCCGTCAGCCTGGTGGCCAGAACGAAGTTGACGCTCAACCGCAATAACAACAATTACTATCAGACTTACCTCGTGCCGATCGGCCACTTGCCCCAGAGAAATATTCGCGCTTCCGAGGCGGGACTCCGCAAGGCCTTCGAGTGGTTCGAGAAAAAGGTGCGCCTGTATTCCGATTCCACCGGGTCGGACAAGGGCAAAGCCCTGGCCTCGTTCGTCGAATCCATGAGCGACCGGCTTTTCTTCACCGTCATCACGGTCACCGACGAACTCAATGCCTACAAGGTGTTCGAGACTTTGAATTCTCGGGGCGTCCGACTATCGGCCACGGACCTGCTCAAGAATTATCTCTTCTCGGTGCTGCACCAGCAAAACCAACACGATCACGAAATGAACGCCTTGGACGACCGATGGGAGAACATCGTCGGCCGCCTGGGCAGCGAGAGCTTCCCCGACTTTCTCCGCATCCACTGGAACAGCCGCAATCCGCTCGTCCGCCAGACCGAGCTCTTCAAGACGATCAAGGCCAACGTGAAGACTCGCGAAAAGGCCTTCGAATTGATTCGCAATATCGATACGGATGTCGAGACCTATCTCGCGATTACCCAACCGGAACTCACGGGCAGCCCATCCCCGTTGAACGACACCCTGGCCACGCTCAAACTCTTCAACGTCACGCAACCCTACCCGCTCCTCTTGGCCGCGCGGCGATTGAACGGATGGACAGACGCGGATTTTGAGAGACTCGTTCGTGCCTGTGTCGTCGTATCGTTTCGGTACAACGTTATCGGAAGCCTCTCGCCGAGCGAACAGGAATCGGCTTTCAACCGGGCCGCGGTCGAATTGACTCAGGGCACACGGACGACCGTAATCGAGGCGATCAAGGCGCTCTCGCCAATCTATCCGAATGATGCCACCTTTCGCGCGGCGTTTGCGGAGAAATCGATTGCGACGACGAACACGCGAAAGCGCAAGATCGTCCGATACTTGCTCTGCCGGTTGGAGAAGCACCTCGGCGATGCGGGCACCACCGAATTTGATAGCGACACGTTCAACGTCGAACACGTATTCCCTGTGAACGCCGGCGATGGTTGGAACGAGTTTCCACCGGAGTCGGCCGAAGTCCTCGTTTACCGACTGGGCAACATGACATTGCTCAAGACGGCGGCGAACCGCGATCTTGGGAATGCAACATACGGAGAAAAGAGACCGGTCTACGAAGGGAGCACATTCGCCTTAACGAAGCGATTGGCCGAGGATCATGCCGAATGGACGCCGGAACGCATCGGCCAGCGGCAGCAGTGGATGGCGAGTCAGGCAATCGCAATCTGGAAGATATCGCAACTGTCATAAGATCGAAAACCGAGTCGATTCGAACCGTACGCTTGCTCGAATCGACTCCTCCATCTCCTTTACTTCATGTTCGTCGGCCGCACCATCACGAGCGCGCCGTTATGGCCGGGGACCGCGCCGCGGACGAGGATGAGGTTGTTCTCGGCGTCGATCTTGATGACCTTCAGGTTGCGGATCGTGATGCGCGTGTTGCCGTACTGGCCGGCGCGCTTCAGGCCCTTCTTCGGGCGGCCGCTACCCCGGTTGCTCGCGAGCGACGCGGTCGAACCGGCTTGCCGGTGGACCTTTTTCGCCCCGTGCGCGGCCGGGAGGCCGTCGAAGTTGTGCCGCTTCATGACCCCCTGATAGCCGCGGCCCTTCGAGGTGCCGATCACGTCCACGGCGGCGACGCCCTCGAACACCTTGCCGACGTTCAGCACGTCGCCGACCTTGGCATCGGTCGTTTCGACGCGGAACTCGCGGACGTAACGCTGCGGTTCGCAGTCGGCCTTCGGCGGCAGTTGGACGCCGGCCTTCTGGCGCGCCTCCTTGCGCTTCGACTTCAGCCCGGCCGCGACGTGCCCCTGCTCGGCGCGGATCGCGTTCTTCCGCGGCTTGTCCTTGAAACCGAGCTGCACGGCCGAGTAGCCGTCCTTCTTCGGGTCCTTGTCCTTGATTTGCAGCACGCGGCACGGCCCCAGTTCGATGACCGTGACCGGTTCGGCGTCGCCTTTTTCGGTGAAAACTTGCGTCATCCCGACCTTCTGGCCGAGGAGTCCGAGGGCCATGGCGCCCCCTCCTAAAATGTTTGGCGACCCGGCCGACCTGCGTTCCGTCGGACTGCGACGACGCACCAGTCGGGTTGTATGCCGGGACGGCGGTGAACGGCGCATGATAGGGAAAGGAAGAGAAAATGGCCAGTTGGTTCAGCAATCGAGCGGGACGGCGATTCCGAACTGCTTCAGGATGCGAACGAACTCGGCGCGCGGAATCCGATACAGCTTCTGATCAAGTCGGAATTCATAATGCGAATCGTCGTGTCCGGGTAGGAACTCGATCGAACAGACCGACCCGTTGGATCGGGTGAATCGGATCGTTCCCCGCGATCCGCACTTGTGGTCTTCGCGAAGTTCGGGGGATTTCATCGCCACGAGCAACTCGCCGATCCGATCCGCGTCCTCCACCGTGGTGGATTGGCCGGGGGTCTTCCGCAAGTCGTCCACCCACGGGTAAAGTTCGATTTCCAACTTCGCGATGTCGGACTGCGGGATTAATCCACCGACGCGTTGTTTCCAGAATCCGAACGCGATCGCACCGGCGAAGGCGATGACCAAGACAATGGCTCTGCGACGACGGGACATGATTGCCTCCGCAAACATTCTACCACGATTGTTTCGGCCGAATCGAATTGGACCTCATGAGGGGATGTCGCCCCGCGAAGAAAAAGGGGACGCAGCTGAATGCCGTTGCGTGAAGAATGGATTCGCTTGAAAACAAGGAGGATCGCATCGATTATTGCGTGGCGACAACCGACCTTCCAGTCGGTCGATGATGCGATAATTGCTTGCTTTCCGAGGCTGCTGTCCAGTGAAACGTCCACGGGTCGCTTCATTTCGCCTTGAAATCGAGCGATTCTGTGCTTCACGCAACGGCATTCGGGACGCAGCTCATTTCCGGAAATGAACTGCGTCCCCTTTTTCTTCCATGCGTCCCCTTTTTCTTCCAACGGCATTCAGCTGCGTCCCCTTTTTCTCCTCCGAACCATCCCGACGCGGCCGTGTGATCATCGAGTGGGGCCCGGGTGAATCGAAGGGTGCCGGGAAACGCGACGGAACGACCACGAAGGCCGTTCAAGGACTTTCGTTTTCACTCAAGTCGGTGGGCCATGAGAGCGGTTCGGCGGGGCTTACGACAGCAGGCCCGCGATCTTTGCGATGAGGGCTCGGATATCCACCGCTTTGGCCGCGGCAAACGTGCCCACCGAGAGAGCTGCGCTGACCCAGCCCTTCGCCTTCTCCCATGCAGCCGCGATCCGACCCTTCTGAGGCTCGGCCGCGGACGCACCGTCCTTTGCCTCTTCAATCGCTCCGAGGGTCTCGTCGAGCGTTCCACGATCTGCAAGCTGGAGATCCTTGAGCAGTGCGGACAGTTGCGTGAAGGCCGCAACCAACTCAGTGGCTTGTGCATGCCCTAGTGTCCTGAGTTAGAAATCCGTTGACATTGCTCTTGCGCTTTTTCGCAG
>CAYVRB010000277.1:0-8219 GCA_964453375.1 uncultured Alcaligenaceae bacterium | reverse complement strand
CTGCAAGCGGTCCTCGCGGGATTTACAAGCGATTAATGCGCGTGAACCCTGGGGTGGGGGGTGGATTTTGCAGGCCGCGTGGTCCGACACCCCCACCCCGTCCCTCCCCCTTCGAGGGGGAGGGGGAATAGTGTCGATTAGGCCAACGTGTCGGGCCGAGCATTCGAGGTTCGACGCGAGTAAAAATGGCCAACGTGTCGGGCCTCGAAGACTCGGCCCTACCTACAAATCGTGAATTCGATTCCGAAACTGCCGGCGGAATCGAAAGCGGTTTTGTCCCCTCCCCCCTTGAGGGGGAGGGTTAGGGTGGGGGGTGGATTTCGCAGGCCGCGTTGTCCGTCACCCCCACCCCGTCCCTCCCCCTTCGAGGGGGAGGGGGAAAAGGCGAGTGATTCCAAGCACTCGGAGACACATCCCTTCGGCATTGGAGAGGAAAGCCGAGATCGGGTGTTTCGACGGTCCCCCTACTTGCTCCCGGCCGCGATCGCGTCGGAGCCTTCCGTCACCACGACGTGCCGGTTGCCCGCCACGTCCTTCAACTCCTGCACCGCGCCGTTCGGCCAGCGGATCGTCAGGCGATCGACCCGGGCGGCGTCGCCGAGGCCGAAGTGCACGCGATTGGGCGCCTGCGAGAAGAAGCCGTTGTGCGGGTACATCTCGCGGACGATCTTGCGGCCGGCGACTTCCGCGACGAGGCGGGCGCCGATGCCGGCCGAGTTGCCCAGCGCGCCCCGCAAGGACACCGAGAGCCAGTTCTTCGCGGGGAACCGGTTGTCGAAATAGAACAGCGGGCCGCCGCCGCTCTGGCGGACGACGAGGTCCATGCGGCCGGCGTTGCGGAAGTCGGCGGCGACGGCGGCGCGGCCGTCGCCATCGCTGTCCGCCCCGCCCGTGAGGTGGCTGAATTCGAGGAACTCGGAGCCGCCGACGTTGAGGTACGCGCGGTTGCGCTCGAAGGCGCTGAGGTTGTAGCCTTCGGCGACGATCTTCCACGGATTGCCGACCCAGAATTCGCGCAGTCGCGGGTCGAGGTCGCCGGGGGCGGGGACCATCGCGCTGCGGTCGCACGGCTGTGACACGACAGCCAACCAGACGCAGTTTCACCCGTCGGGTTCGTTGCGGTCGCGGCTGACGTAGCCGGCGGTGGCGTAGATGTCGAGGTAGCCGTCGTTGTCGAAGTCGGCGAGGGAGACGCCGTAGGCCCAGCCGACGGCGGCGACCTTCTTCTCGGCGCCGACCTGCTCGAACTGGAGGTTGCCGCGGTTGCGGTGGAGCTGGCTGCCGGCGACGAAGCGGCGCAGGCGTTCCATGACGGGGGCGGGGTAGGTGTCGGGGCGCATGTTGCCGATCACGCGGGTGCCGGCCTTGGAGTACATGTTGTTGCAGTAGAGGTCGACGTGGCCGTCGTTGTCGAGGTCGCCGACGGCGAGGCCCATGGTGCCGAAGTCGGCGGGCGCCTTGGCGGGGTCGATGGACTCGAAGGCGCCCTTGCGGTTGTTGCGGAGCAGCACGCCGTCGCCGAACTCGTTCGGAACGAAGAGGTCGGGCCAGCCGTCGCTATCGGCGTCGAGCCAGGCGGCGGTGAAGGAGGAGCGGCGCCCGGCGGCGGCGTTCGCCTTCGCGGTGACGTCCTCGAAGCGGAAGTCGCCGAGGTTGCGGAAGAGGTAGTTGCCGTTCGGATCGGAGCTGCGGGGATCGAGCCAGGAATTGCTGCCGGGCGGACCGGGCCGGGCGAAGTAGAGGTCGAGCTTGCCGTCGCGGTCGTAGTCGGCGACGAGGATGTTGGCGAAGCCGTCCGGCGGCCGCGGGTGGCAGCGCTCGGTGACGTCGACGAACCTTCGCCCCTGGTCGTTGCGATAGACGTGGCGGTTGGCGATCAGGTCGTCCCAGCCGTCGCCGTCGATGTCCACCCAGACGGCCGTCACGTCCTGGAAGGGGGCTTTCAGCCCCATCGCCTCGGTGACGTCGACGAATTTGCCGTCGGGCGCGCCGCGGTAAAGCGTCGGCCCGCTGGGGTCGGTGATGAGCAGGTCGAGCCAGCCGTCGCGGTCGTAGTCGGTGACGAAGGCGCCGCCGGTGGTGGCCATGAAGTTCGGGCGCGTCCAGTTGTCGTGGAGGGGCGCGGTACGCAGGCCGCGCGCCGCGGTGGCGTCGACGAACAGCGGGTGGCGCGCCGTCGCCGTTAGCACTTGCACGATTTCGGCGCGGCGGATCCAGCCCGGCCGGGCGAGGTCGGCGGCGACCGGTTTCGCGATCTCGTACCGCAGCACGGCGACGACTTCCGCCGGCGCTCCGGCCTCGGATTCGCCGTGAAGGCGCAGTTGCACCGCGCCGGTCCAGGTCGGGGAGTCGAGGTCGCCGTACTTCGCCGGCGAGAGGGTCATCATGTTGAATTTGACGCCGGGCGCGGCGGCGCGGAACCGTTGGCGGAACGCCAGGAGTCGATCGAGGAATTGCTCGCGGTCGAGGGCGCGGGCCGGTCGGCCGGAGCTTTCCTCGCGTGCGAGGTCGAACGCGCCGCGCGCGGCGCGGACCGTTTTCGGCGCGTCCAGGTCAGCGGCCGTGAACTCCGGCGCGAGCGCCGCGGCGAGCGCCGCGCGGTCGGCCGATTGCAGCGCCTTCGCCAGCGGGCCGAACCCGTGCTTCCCCAAGACGTTCCCCGCGTTCTCGATCTTCCAGAGGTAGCGGCGGTCGTCTTCCGGGAGTTCGTGGACGTCCGCCTGCGCCGCGGTATCGCCTTCCTTCGGCAGTTCGAGCGCGGCGAGGGCCTCCTCGGCCAACTCGCGCACCTCCGGGTCGGAATCCTTGAGCAGCCGCCGGATGGACGGGCCGGCCGGCCGCGCCACCGCGCCGACCTCCTGCAGCGCCGCCAGGGCCGCCTTCTTGATCGCCGCCGGTTCGGAGATCGCGAGGCGGAGCGTCAGTGGCGGCACCGCCTCGGCGGCGCCCGCGCCGACGGTGCCGATCGCGCGCAGTAGCGATTGGTGCACCGTGTGGGCGAACACGCGCGCGTTCGTATGGTTCGCGGGGTCGTCGAGCGCGGCGAGCATGTCGGGCAGCGCCGTCCGCGCCTCCGTGCCCAGGCGCCGCAGGGCGAGTACCGCGTTGAACCGCACCAGCGGTTCGGGATCGGTCAGCCCGCCGACGAGTTCCGGCAACGCGCCGCGCGACGCCGGCGCCATCTTCGTCAGCGTCAGCGACGCCTGGATGCGCGTGTCGGCGTCGTTCTCCGGGCGCAGCAGCTTCGCCAGGTCCGGCACCGCGTCGGCGGCCGCCGGACCGATCTTCCCGACCTGGATGATCGCCTCCAGGCGCTGCGTGGGGTCGTCGTGGCGCAGGTCGCGGATCCACGCCGACCGCGTGCGGCCGGCGTGCTCGTTCGTCCACAAACTCGTGAGATTCACCGGACTGCCGGGCACCAGCACGGCCGCCAACAGTGCGACGACGATGATCGCCGGGGCGATCCACCGGGACTTGCGCTTCATGGGAGAGTATCCGCGCCGACCGAACGACAATGATGAAGGGAGATTAAGGGGTTCCCGCCGAACTGTCAAAGATTTCCCATAGATCGTAAGGGAATCGTCCGTCCCTTCCGTCTCGACCATACCGGTGCCCCATGACTCGATTGATGCTGCTCGTGATGGCTGCGATCCTCGTCGGACGCGGCGCGGCGGCCGCCGACCACTGGCCGCACTGGCGCGGCCCGAACGCCGACGGCACCGCCCCGACCGCGAAGCCGCCCCTGACCTGGGACGGCGCGAGCGGGAAGAACGTGGTCTGGAAAGCGCCGCTGACCGGCCGCGGCAGCGCCACGCCGATCGTGTGGGGGAATACGATCTTCGTCGTCGCGGCCGCGAAGACCGATCGCGTCGCGACCGCCGCCGAGCTGCCCAAGCCGACGCTCGACTTCAAGCGGAACACGACGGCGCCGAGTCATTATTATCGCTTCCTCGTCTCCGCCTTCGACCGCGCGACGGGCAAGCCGTTGTGGGAGAAGGTCGCCGCCGAGAAGGTGCCGCACGAAGGCCACCACGAGACGCACAGTTACGCCGCCGGCTCCCCCACGACCGATGGCGATCGACTCTACGTCTCGTTCGGCTCCTTCGGTCTCCTCTGCTACGACCTCGCCGGCGAGCGCCTCTGGACGCGCGAACTCGGCCTGCTCAACACCCGCCTCGGCTGGGGCGAAGCCGTCACTCCCGTCGTCCACGAAGGCAAGCTGCTCGTGAACTGGGACCAGGAAGGCGACAGCGCCCTCTACTGCCTGAACGCCAAGACCGGCGAGACGATCTGGCGCGCCGCGCGCGACGAGAAGAGCACCTGGACCACGCCGCTCGTCGTCGAGCACGGCGGCCGCACGCAGGTGATCCTCAACGGCGCCACGCGCATCCGCAGCCACGACCTCAAGACCGGCGAGGTGATCTGGAGCTGCTCCGGCATGACCGTGAACCCGATCCCGTCAGCGCTGCGGTACGGCGACGCGGCGATCGTCATGAGCGGCTATCGCGGCGCCGCGGCCGTATCGATCCCGCTCGCGTCGAAGGGGGAGTTGGAACCGTCGCAGGCGAACTGGTTCCACAAGAAGGCGACGCCGTACGTGCCGTCGCCGGTGCTGGCGGGGGACAAACTCTATTTCACGGAGGCGAACCTGAACCTGCTGACGGTACTCGATGCGAAGACGGGCAAGCCGGTCTTCGAGCGGGAGCGCCTGCCCGGCGTGCGGCAGTTCTACGCCTCGCCGGTGTCCGCCGGCGCCCGCCTCTACTTCACAGACCGCGACGGCGTCACCGTCGTCTTGAAGCCCGGCGACGCGCTCGACGTGCTCGCCACCAACAAGCTCGGCGACCCCGTGGACGCTTCCCCGGTGCCGGTGGGCGATCGCCTCTACCTGCGCGGCGAAAAGTTCCTCTGGTGCATCGGAGAGCGATGATTGGACGGGTATAATTCGCCAATCCCGTCTTGCGGTTCGGTCGTTTCTTAGGTGTGAATTACCCCCTCTCCCCCGCTTCGGGAGAGAGGGCTGGGGTGAGGGGGCGATGACCTGTTCGGTTGCGAAGTCAGTTGTTGCAATCGCGAAGACGCCCGCCCCCCAAACCACACCCCCCCAAACCCCGGGGGGGGGGAACCAAAACCAGAGAAAGGCCGCGGGTACCCCCCGCGGCATCGCCCCAGCGCAACGATCTCACGGACATCACGGTGGTCATGGACCGCAGCGGCTCGATGCACGCCTGCCAGACCGACGCCGAGGGCGGCCTGAACCGGTACGTCGAGGATCAGAAAGGGCAGCCGGGCGAGGCGCTCTTTTCGCTGGTGCAGTTCGACACGGAGTACGAGTTCGTTCACCGCGGCGTGCCGATCCGGGAGGTGCCGCACTGTTCGCTCGTGCCGCGCGGGAACACGGCGCTGTTGGACGCGCTCGGCCGCGCGATCGTCGAGACGGGCGAACGACTGGCGAAGATGCCGGACGCGGAACGGCCGGGCCTCGTGGTGATGGTGGTGCTGACCGACGGACAGGAGAATTCCAGCAAGGAGTTCTCGCGGGCGAAGGTGAAGGAGATGATCGAGCACCAGCAGACCGTCTACCGGTGGCAGTTCATTTACCTGGGCGCGAATCAGGATTCGTTCGCGGAGGCCGGCGGGCTGGGGATGGCCGGTTCGGTCGGCACCTGGACGTCGGCGACGCAAGCCGTCGCCTACGCCGCCGCGTCAGCCAATACCGCCCGGATGCGGGATCAGGTTCAGCGGTGCGTGCCGTTGCAGAACGCCTTCACGACCGAGGAGCTGGACGCGATGAGCGGGAAATGAAGTTCGGGTAGGCGCGGCCGGGCGGGACGCGGTATCACGCCTCGTCCCCCCGGAGCCGTCGGATGCGTCCGTCCCTTTCGCCGCGCGCGCTCACCGCCCTCGCCGTCGCGCTCGGCCTCGCCCTGCGGCTCTGGCACTACCTGCAAAACCACACGATCTGGTACGACGAAGCCGTGCTCATCGCCAACGTGATGGGCAAAGACTGGGGCGCGCTCCTCGGCCCGCTCCACAACGCCGTCGCCGCCCCGCCGATCTACCTCTGGCTCCTGAAGTCGATGCACCTCGCGTTCGGGGACGAACCGTACGTCTGGCGCGCCCTGCCGCTCCTGTGCAGTTGCGCCACGCTCCTCGCCACCGTACCGCTCGCCCGGATCGCGCTCGCGCCGAATCTCGTGCCCGTCGCCGTCGCCCTCGTCGCGCTCTCCGACAACCACATCTGGCTCGGCTGTACCGTGAAGCCCTACACCGGCGACGCGCTGCTCACCACGCTGCTTCTGTACGCCTACCTGCGCACGAAGCATTGGAACCCCGTGCGCCGCTTGCTCGCGCTCGCCGCGATCATCCCGCCGACGCTCTGCTTCTCGTATCCGATGGCGTTCCTCTTCGGCGGCCTCCTGCTCGCGCAGGTGCCCGCCGCGTGGCGAGCCCGCCCCGCCGGCGTCGCCGCCTGGACGCTCGGCTTCGCCCTCTCCGTCGGCACCTTCGCGATGCTCTACTTCGGCCCGATCCAGCAGCAGCGCGTCACCGGCCTCGTGCTGGAATGGGACCGCGATTTTCCGAACTGGTCCCGCCCGATCACCGTCCCCGGCTGGGCGGCGGAGCATACCGCCACCGTCTTCCAGTACGCCTTCCTGCCGGGCGGGATGGCGCTCGTCGCGCTTGCACCGTGGGGGTTCGGGAACCTGATTCGCTCGAACCGCCGCGGCCTCGCCGTCGTCCTCGCCGTCCCGTTCGCGCTCGCGCTGATGGCCGCCGCCGTGAAGTCGTACCCCTACGGCTTCAACCGCCTCATGCACTTCATCGCCCCGTGTGTGCTGCTGATCGGCTGCTCCGGGTTGGAAGTGTACCTGCATCGCTTCCCGCGCTGGGCGCGGGCGGCGACGGCGGTGCTCCTGATCTCCGTCGCGGTCCCGCCGGCGATCCACTTGTTCAAGCCCTGGCCGAAGCCGGAAGCGCAGACGGTGAAGAACTACGTCAACGAACACCGGCAGCCCGGCGACCTGATCTTCAGCGACGAGGACAACTACCTGTACTTCTTCTTCGGCGAGCTGAGGAAGCTGGACACGGCGTCGGTGGTGCCGCCGGGCGGCCGCGCCTGGGCCGTCATGGACTTCTACCAGCCGGAGGAACGAAAAGCGTACATCGACAAGAAGATGCGGGCCGCCGGGCTGGAATTGGTGGAGGAGAAGCACTTCCCGCGGGCGTCGGCGTTCCTCTACGTGAAACCGATGCCGTGATGAGTACCGAGCAACTTCTTCGGCGACAGATTTTGATCTCATCCTCTTCTTCAGGCCGAAGGCCTGGGATTGCTTAGCCCAGGGCGAGGAGGCTTGGCGACGACGCCCTGGGTCGGCAATCGTCCGGTCGATGGGAACCAGCCCGAAGGGCTGGGACAACGCGTGCTGTCGCAGGCCTTCAGCCTGCCGGATCGGCGGAATCGAACCCAGGGCGTCGCCGAAACGGCTCGCCCTGGGCTAGGCACTCCCAGGCCGTCGGCCTGAAGACGATGGGATTGAGCGAACCTCTCTTCGACTTCCCGACGACCTTCTCCCGTGACATTCGCCGCGCCGTTGCGGTTGGCGGGGAACGCCCTCCCGCGATACGATGACCGCAACGGAGAACGCATCATGAAGATCCTACTGGCCAACCCGCGCGGTTTCTGCGCCGGCGTCAACATGGCCATCGAGACGCTCGAAACCAGCCTCGGCCTCTTCGGCAGCCCGCTCTACGTCTACCACGAGATCGTCCACAACCGGCCGATCGTCGAACGGTTCCGCGCCAAAGGGGTCGTCTTCGTCGACGACATCTCCGAAGTGCCCAACGGCGGCACCGTCCTCTACAGCGCCCACGGCGTCTCCCCGCGCATCCGCGAGCACGCGCGGGACCGCCACCTCCGCGCCATCGACGCCACCTGCCCGCTGGTGACGAAGGTGCACATGGAGGCGGTGAAGTTCGCAAAGGAAGGCTACACGATCGTGCTCATCGGCCACGAGGGGCACGACGAAGTCCTCGGCACGATGGGCGAGGCCCCGCACTGCATGGTGCTCGTCGAGGACGAACTCGACGTGGCGAAGCTGGAGTTCCTGCCGGACGCGAAGCTCGCCTTCCTGACGCAGACGACGCTCTCCGTGGACGAGGCAAACGTGGTGATCGCGGCACTGCGGCGGCGCTATCCGAACATCGTCGGGCCGAAC
>CAYVRB010000276.1:0-8222 GCA_964453375.1 uncultured Alcaligenaceae bacterium | reverse complement strand
TATCGGGGTTGTAGAAGACGCCGCCGCTGGTGACGGCGTAGGCGTCGCGGCTGCCGCGGCGCGGGTTCGCCACGATGTCCTGCACGGCCGGGCCGATCATCGAGCCGGGGTGCAGGCCGGCGGAGATGTTCGTCCAGGGCGCGCCGCCGGTGTTCGTGACGAAGATGTTCCCGCGACCGTTCCCGGCGTAGAGGAAGTTGTTCACCTGGCCGGGGTTGGCGGGGTCCGGCGCGCCGAAGGCGAGGGCCTTCGAAATCGACGCTTCCAGTTGGCCGGCGACGTTCGTCGGTTCGCCGACCGGGAACCAGTTGGCGCCGACGGCGGGGTCGGCGAGCGTGGTGCTGCGGAAGACGCGGCCGGCGCCGGAGCTGATGAGACCGCCGTTCTTGTCGATCGGGTTGATGGCGAAGTAGCCGACGGCGGCGCTGATGAGCGGCCACTGGCCCTTGTCGTTGCCGGGATCGTCGCCGGCTTGCAGCAGGCCGAGGGTGCGGCCGACGCCGAAGGCGTCGTCGGACGTCGGGAAGTCGACGCGGAAGAAGTCGGTGGCGAAGAAGGGTCCGCAGCAGGGCCACTGGTAGCCGTAGGCGGTGCCGGAGCCGGTCTGGTCGGTGGCCATGCCGGAGGCGTCGCCGGCGGGGCCGTTCCACTGGATGTTGCCGGTGCGGAGGACGTCGCCGCGGGAGCGGGGCGAGCCGTTGTCTTGGGCGCCGCCGTAGAAGAACGCGGCCGCGATGTCGCCGGCGAGGGTGCTGGGCTGCGCGGCGCCGTCGTAGAACTGCGTGATCTGCATGTTGCCGGTGCGATTCGCGAACGGCAGTTGCGTGAAGCCGAGGTTGCCGACGAACGCGTCGGTGTTGTCGCCGACGTCGACGCCGGAGCCGATCGATTGGTCGCCGAGGTAGATGAGGCGGTTCCGGCGCGTCACCGGATCGATGAAGGAGATGATCTGGTGGATGTCGGCCGTGCCACCGAGCGGATTGAAGAAGGTCCGCCACTTCACGTCGGCGCCGTTGTTGACGAAGTTCTTCGTGCTGTCGATGAAGAGCGACGCATCGGTGAGGAACGGGTTGGCGGGGTCGCGCGTGAGGTTGAAGAATTCGCCGCTCAGCCCGCCGAACGAGATCAGGCCGCCGGCGGTTCCGCCGCCGGAGAAGGGCACGGCGCCGCCGGAATTCGAGGCCGCCTGCGTGACGCCGCCGCCGGCGTCGCTGGAGTCGCCGTAGCGCAGCGCCTGCGCGTCGGAGAGCGTGCGCAGGTCGACGCGGATGCTGCCGACCTGGGTCGGCCCCTGCGTGCCGAGGCCCGCGAGGTAGACGACGTACGGATCGAGGGGGTTGACCGTGATTCCGATGTCGTAAGTGCCCTGGCCGCCGCCGGTCGACAGCAGGGAGAACGGATCGAACTGCGCGCGGGTTTCGTTGTTCGTGCCGAACCCGGTCTTGTCGGCCGGGAGGCCCGGCTGGAACATCGGCAGGTTCACGCGCGTCCAGTTCCGGCCGAAGTCCTTCGTGACGTAGAAGCCTTCGAGGCTGCCCGCGGCGTTCGACACGAACGCGTAGAGCCAGCCTTGATAGAAGGAGTTTTCGAGGTCCGTGTCTTCGAACGCCGGCGCCGCCAGCGCGATGCGGCCGCCGGCGCCGCCGTTGGGCGTGCCCGTCGGCGCGCTGACGAGCACTTCCACTTCTCCCGCGGGGCCGATGGTTCGCCGGTTCTGGTTCCCTTGCCCGCCATTGATCGGCGACATGCTCGCCGCCGCCGGCGCGGACGACGTGAAGAACACGCCCTGCCCGGGGATGCCGGCGTAGAGGATTTCCGCGTTCCGGCTTTGGCCGCCGCGCGGGATGCTGCCCAGCGAGAGCACCACGTCCGTCGCGTTGCCCGCCTGGATGCGCGTCCAGCTCCGGCCGGTGTTGATGCTGCGATACACGCCCGGCGCCGACCCGCCGCTGATCGCCATGTACACGAGCACTTCGCCCGTCGGCGACACGTTCGGATCGACGATGATCTTGAAGCCCGAGGCGCCGACGAAGGCGCGGTCGCGGCCCGGATCGTCGATCGGCAGGACGACGCCATTCGCGTCGACGTTGTTCGTGCTGTCCAGCACCTTCCACGAGCGACCGCCGTCCATCGAGCGGAGCACGCCGACGCCCGGGGAGTTCGTGTTGCCTTCGCCCGTCAGCGCGAAGACGATCGTCTGGTTCGGGTCGTTGTTCCGCGGGAAGACCGCGATGCTGCCGATGTTCAGCGAGGTCGTGGGGCCGAAGTCGGTCAGCGGGATCCAGTTCGGGCCGACGGCGTCGAGCGTCAGGAAGTTCGTGGTCTTGTAGACGCCGCCGCTGGCGCTGCCGACGTACACCGTGTTGCCCGACGGGTCGGACGGGTCGACGACGACGGCGCTGGTGCGGCTTTCGTGGCCCTGCGGGCCGCCGATGAGCGCGGGGCCGACGGGGGTCCACTGCGTCTGCGTGGCCTTGTTCGTCGGGTCTTGCGTGAAGAGGCGGAAGCCGACTTGGAAGCGGTCGCCGACCGGTTCCTGGACGCCGCTGCCGGTGACGGCGAACGGGAGCGTCAGCGAGAAGTTGTTGATGCTGCCGGTGACGAGTCCATTGTTCGTCACTTCCAGGCGCCACGTACCCTGCGAAGGCCGATTGACGAGCGCGCCGAGCGGGAGCTGCGGGATGTAGGTGCCGACGTCGAACGGCGCGGCGCCGAGCTGGATGTTGGTGGTGCCGTTGTCCTGGAAGATCGTGTTGTTGAAGTCGGCGCGGGGCGGCTGGCCGACGGTGCCGACGCCGGTGAACAGGCGGACGCGCGTGCCGTCCGGCGCGACGAGATCGGCCTGGAGGTCGGGCACGTTGCCGTGGTCGATATCGAGGCGCAGCGAGATCCGCAGGTTCGAGATCGCCGGATTCTGGAAGATCTGGAACAGGTCCGGGACGTTGAGGTCCATCGCGACGGTGGAATTCGCCGGGATGGTGACGGCGCCGGGGGCGCTGTTGTAGCTGGCGCTGGCGACGGTGGTGGCGAGCGGATCGCTGCCGAGCGTGAGGCTCTGGGCGGCGTTCTTGCTCTGGTCGAGGCCGAAGCCGGAGGTCGCCGTGATCGTCGGGGCGAACTCGATGCTGTAGGGGCCGTCGACGATCTGCGCCGGGAAGCCGATTTGGAAGGTGCGGAGGCCGGTGGGGGTGACGGTGAAGGGGCCGGCGACCGGGCCGTAGGGGCCGGTCATGCGCAGGATGCTCGAGGGCGTGAAGCTCGCGGGGTCGATGTCGCGGTCGAAGCGGACGTCGACGGCGGTGGCGCCGCTGTTAAGGTAGAGCGTATCGCCCTGGCCGTGCGGGGCGGATCCGGAGGGGGAGCCGGGGGCGTTGGCGGCGACGAAGAACGGGCCGGGAATGATGATCGGCGCGGTGGCGATGGAGACGCCGTTGAGCCGCGGCGAGGCGAAGCCGTCGGCGGCCTGGCCGACGAGGCCGTCGGCGTTCTGGTCGAGCGCGTTGCCGACGACCGTGGTGCCGGTGATGGTGCCGGGCGTGATGTCGAGCGACCAACTGTTGAGGGTGCCGACGTCGATCAGGGCGTTGTCGGTGATCTCGAGGATCCAGTTGCCGAGCGTGTTCTGGGCGCGGAAGGCGGAGAGACCCTGTTCGGGGCGGAAGCTACCGAGGAATGGCGCGAGCCCGATGGTAATCGAATCGGCGGCCTGGTCGTCGAAGGTGGTGTCGGTGACGAGGTCGCCGAAATCGTCCCCGCCGGCGCCGCGACGGTCGACCAGCAGCACGCGCGTGCCGTTGGGCGAGATCAGCACGATGCTCAGGTCGCCGGTGAACGTGTGCGTGATGTTGATGTTCACGTTCAGGTCGGCGATGACCTGGCCCATCGGCAACGCGGGCAGCGCGAGCGTCGAGATCGTCGTCGTCGGGATCGTGATGGTGCCGCCATCGACGGCGTCCGGCAGCGGCACGGGCGTGTCGGTGGAGTTGAACCGCGGCAGCGGCGGGAGCGGCGTGATGATCGCGGACGCCTGCACGACGAAGTCGGCGATGTTCGGCCCAATGGCGACGCTGTAGCTCCCGACGTTCGACGTCGGCGTCGCCAGCGGGATCAGGAACGTCGTGTTGATCGTGTCGGTGGCGAGCGGTGCGCCGGCCGGCACGACGGTCTTGGAGCCGTTCGGCGCGTTGTAGATGATCGTCACGTCCGCGGCGGAGAAGGTCGCCGGGTTGACCGGCCGATCGAAGGTAATTTCGATGTGCGAAAGGATCGGCGAACCGTCGGCGGCGAGGCCGTTGTACGCCTTGCCGTTCGAATTCGCGCCGCCGAGGACGGTGCCCTGGTCGATCTCGACGATGCGCGGCCCGGCGGCGACGGTCGCCCGCGCGCGCAGCGCGGCGGAGCCGGCCGCGTTCAGGTTGCCGGTCCAGAACGCGTAGAGCTGGCCCGCGTCGAAATACAGGCTCTGGCGCGTCCCGAAGCCCTGCGGCACGGTCGCGGCCGTCATGTTGTTCGCCAGCGGTTCCACCGTGAACGCGTCCAGAGAGATCGCGTCCAGCGCAAATTTCGGTTCGTTCAGGTACGGCTGCTGCGAGACCGAGTCCTGCTGGGCCTTGTCCTCGTTGACGTAGCGCGGCGTCTGGGAGCTGAAGGTTTTCCCGCCGTCGATGCTCGTCGCGATGAAGTTGGCGAGGCGCGCCGTGGACGCGTCGAAGCGGCCGTCGAACCAGGTGACGGCGATCGTGCCGGTCTTGTTGTCGACGGCCACGTTCGGCATGAACTGGACGCGGTTGCCTTCGGTGAAGTGGTCGTTAATGGTGTCGTCGTTGACCTTGATCCCCTTGCCGCCGACGGTGGCGCCGGGGGCGATGCGGGAGACTTTGATGTCGGTGCCGCTGGTATAGGCGACGTAGGTGCTGCCGGCGGTCAGGCCGAAGAGCGGGTTCCCCTTGCCGTCCTGGGCGACGGGCGTGGAGTCGACGGCGACGGAGAAGCCGCCGATGCCGGTCTGGGGCGCGGCGGCGTTGGCGGTGGGGAAGACGTCGGCGAAGCCGCGGCCGACGGAGTCGGCGACGGCGACGCTGTTCGCGCCCAAGCCGTCGGCCATGCCGAGCGTGAACTGGAGCTCGAACGCGTTCAGGGTTTGGACGACGGGATTGGCGTCGCCGCGGGAGTCGAAGATATCGAGGGTCCAGTCGCCGGTGAGCGTGGCCAATGACTCGCCGTTGAGGAGTTGGGCGAGGGTGCCGCCGGCGCCGCGTTCGGGGCGGAAGAACCCGATGTAGGGGGCGTCGGCCTGGTTGTCGTTGGCGCCGCGGACGGCTTCGTCGTCGAAGGTGGCGCCGCCCTGGACGCCGTTCTGGATGCCGACGTTGGCGCCGGCGGGGAGACCGGGCGTGAGTCCGTTTCCATAGTTCCCGGAGGTCGTGCCGTCGGTCTGCGTCCGCAGGCCGATGAGCGTGATCTGGTCGCCGGCCGGATTCGTCAGGCGCACGCGCATCTGGTCGACGTTCGGGTGCGCGACGACGAGGCGCACGTTCAGGTCGGTGACGACGTCGGTGGTGGCGAGGTTGGCCGGGAACGCGACCTTCGCGGTGAACGGCGTGTTGGCGGACTTGTCGGCGGCGCCGGCGTTGTTGATGCCGCCGATCTGGCCGTTCACGGTCAGGCCGTAGTACGGCAGCAGGTTCGGCCCGGTGCCGACGAGCGTGGGCGTGGTGCGGTCCAGCAGGATCTTCCCGCCGTCCACCTGGGCGTAGAAGATGTTCAGGCTGGAGGGTTGGGACACGCCGCCGACTTCGAGCGGCGCCTGGCCGAAGACGATCTGCGGCGCCGCCCCGCGGACGGGCGTGAGGTTGCGATAGCTGTCGGAGACGCGGATCGGCGTGGTGAACGAGCCGGTCGTGTTGCCGTCGTTCTTGCCGTTCACCGCGTCCTCGTCGGCGTCGGTGACGTAGCCCGAAACGAACACCACGTTGGCGTTCGTGAGGTTGCCTTCCTGCGTGCCGCCGCCGTTCGTGTTCCAGGCGACGTAGACCGAGTTGTTCGTCGTCACGTCGGAGCGCGTGAGGCCACTGAACGGATCGGTGAAGCCGACGTTGTTGTTGACGGCCACGACGGGGTTGAACGCGGCGTCGTCGTTGGGGCCCCAGCGGTAGAGGACGCGGTTGGATTCGAATTTCGTCGGCGCGCCGCCGACGAAGTTGAAGGCGTCGAAGACGACCACGCCGGCGCCGACGCCGGTGCCGTTCACCGCCGCCGTCGCCGCGCGCTGGATGTGCGTGATGTAGACCTTGCCGTTGCGGTCGATGGCGACGCTCGGGGAGACGGCGTCGAGCCGCGTCGCTTCGCTGGGGCCGTCGGCAACGTTCGGATCGCGGAACCGCTGCAAGAATGGATCACCGGCCGCGTTGCTCGCCGTGTTGATGAAGTTCGTCCAGGTTACGCCGCCGTTGTTCGTAAACTGGCCGACCAGGCCGTTCGCGTTGATGCCGACCGCGATTTGGCGCTGCGCGTTGGTCGGATCGACCGCCACTTGCAACGAGTGGACGATCGGCGGATTCGCCGGATCGGGATTGTCCGGGTCGGCCAAGATGTTCAGAGCCGCGCCGGGGCTGCCAATGTTCGGTTGGGGCAGCACCGCCGGCGCGAGCCGTTGCTCGGCCTCTTCCAACCGGAGCGGAATCGTATTGCGCCGGGACGCCGTCCGTGCTTTCCCAGGGCGACGAATCCCATGAACCCAGTTGCGAAAGACTCGGGAGAGATCTTGGGACGGCATAACGGATAATCCCAATGTTGACTGGGCGGTGGTGGATTGGGACCGCGCGACGAATGTACGAACGCCGGCGCACCGCCCGGTGCGTACCGGCTCCAGACATTCGACGAATCCACCGGCGCGAAAGTTTGGCGCGCAGGCGGCATTTGCCCCAACTCACTAAGATTACCGGCGCAAAGTGAACGTGAGCAAGGCGAAAAGACCGGCGAACGCAGGCGAACTCGCGCGGTTGGACCGCGCGTAGGCACTGGACCTGCGCTCCGGGTTGTTTCGATTGCGCCCAACCTGAATTTGTACCGATTCTCCCGATTGTGCCGCGCGGCAACGAGGCGATTCATGGATGTCACCGTTTGCCTTCTCACGCGGAATCATGCCGCCTCCGTCGGCCGCGCCGTCGCCTCCGCGCGGTCGGCCGCCGCCCGCGTCCTCCTCGGCGACACCGGCTCCACCGACGAAACCGTCCCGCTGGCCCGCGCCGCCGGCGCCGACGTTCTCACAATTCCGTGGGCCGACGACTTCGGCGCCGCCTGCAATGCCGTCCTCGATCAGGTCGCCACGCCGTGGGTGCTCTGGCTGAATCCCGACGAGGAAATGGAACCGTTCGCGGATTGGGCCGCCGCCCTCGCGGACGAATCCGCGTTCGCCTATCGGTTGACGGTGCGCCTGAAGCTGCGGCCGGACGGCGACGCCGGCACCCATGCGCCGGAGGAACGGCTGTACCGGCGCGTGCCGGAGGTCCGCTACGTCGGCCGTGCGCATCCGCAGTTCGCGACGGCGCTCGGCGCGCTCGCCGCGGCGCGCGGACAGCAGGTCAAGCCGCTCGCCGCGAGCATCGTCCGGCACGCGTATCTTTCGACGCCGACGCCGGGCAAGCTGCGATGGGTCGTGCGGCTCCTGGAGTCGGAATTGAAGGATCGCCCCGATCGGCTTGCGATTCGGATCGAGTTGGGGCGGAACCTGCTCTGGCTGAACGATCCGCGCGGCCACGCCGTGCTCGCCGAGGCGGCCCGGGCGGTCGCGCCGTACCTGGGGCAGCCCGCGGCGCCGGACCCCGCCGTCGGGCAACTCTTCGAGTATTTGCTGAACGCCGACCCGGCGCAGTTGAACACAACATTGCCTATGGAACGCGTGCGGGCGCTGGTGCCGGTCTGGTTCGGCCGGACGCCTCCGGTGCTCTGGGCCGCGGCGCAGGAACGCTATCGCGCCGGCGACCATACCAAGGCAATCGCACACCTGGATGCGCTCCTCGAGATCGGCCGCACCGGCTGGTACGATGCCCCCGGCTTCGACCCCGACATCGTCGGCGTCGCCGCCGGCATGGCGCTCGGCGCCTGCCACGTCCAGCAGCAAAACTGGCTGCTCGCCCGCGCCTGCTTCGAGCATTACCGGAACCATCCGAAGCACGGCGCGCTCGCACAGCGCGGCTTCGCCGAAGCCGACGCGAAGTGGC
>CAYVRB010000275.1:0-8268 GCA_964453375.1 uncultured Alcaligenaceae bacterium | reverse complement strand
GTCTGCTGCGTGCCGTGGGACGACGCCGGCGCGTTCCTGCGGTTCAGCGTGACGTACATCGCGAAGGACGAGGCCGAGGAGGACGCCCTGATGGCCGAGACGACGAACCGGCTGAAGGGGATGAAGCTCGCGTTCTGACCGCGTCCGGTCAATCCGTTTTCGAGAGCCGCCACCAGGCGAGCGTCAGGAACGCCGCGCCGAACCCGACGAGGGCGAGGCACGCGTTCGCCACGATCCCGAGCTGCGGCTCGGGGTTCGTAAGCAGTTGCGCGTAGGCGTCCAGGCTCCAGGCGTGGGGCGTGACGCGCGTGAGCGCCCGCATCTCCTCCGGCATCAGGTAGCGGGGCATGAGCGAGCCGCTCATGCCGGCCAGCAGGATGACGAGGAGCGTGCCGTAGACGGACACCTGCTGTTCGGTGCGGGCGAGGGCGGCGACGAGCATGGCGAGGCCGACGGCGGCGAAGGACGTGGCGGCGACCACGGGCACGAGCCACTCGGGGCGGGCGCCGAGCGGCAGACCGAACAGCGCGGCGCCGGCGAGCAACAAGCCGAACCCCTGCGCAAGCGACACCGCGAGGCACGGCAGCATCTTGCCGAGCAGCAGTTGCCAGCGGGCGATCGGGGCGGCATGGAGGCGTGCGATGGTGCCGTGGCGCCGTTCGGCCGCGAAGAGCCAGCCGAGGACGAGCACGAGGAAGAACGCGAACGTGACGGTGTAGCCCGGCACGAGCGTCTGGTAGCGGACGGCGCCGCGGCGGATGGCGCCGGTGCCGTCGGATTGGTAGTTCGAGAGGTTCGCGGCCTTCGCGGCGGGCGGATCGCTCTTGGTCAGCTTCGCCCAGGTCTTGCCGCGGAAGTCGTAATCGACGAAGAAGCCGCTGATCCCCTTCTGCATCGCGTCGCCGATTGACTTCAAGAGCGCCGGCGGCAGCAGGTCGATCCCGGCGACATAGTTCTTCATCTTGTCCATGAACGCCGGCGTGCCGATCATCTCGAACGCCTGGCCGATCATCCACGGGATGACGACGCGCATGAGCGCCACCTGCACCACCTGCTCGACGACGGCGGCCGCAACCTCCTGCGTCGGGTCGCGCAGCACCGTCACGCCGACCTTCCCCGTATTCATCCCGTCGCGGTAGAGCGGGTTGATCGGATTCTTCGTGAGCGGTTCGCCAACGAACGAACAGCGGTGCATCCGGTCGCTGAAATCGGATTCGAGGACGATCACGACGGCGCGTTCGCCGGAGCGCACGAGCCGCTCGGCCTCCTCGCGCGTGGCGATCGCCTCGACTTTGATGTCGGCGGTGCCGGCGAAGTCGTCGAGAAGGAACTGCGACCAGGGGCGGTCGGGGAACGGCCCGGCGTTCGCCGGCAGGCCGGCGTCGAGGTTCACCACCGAGATGCGGAGCTGCTCCTTCTTGTTCGGGTCGAAGGCGCCGCCGACCGTGACGCCGAGCACGAGGACCAGCAGAATCGGCATGACGAGAAGGATGACGGCGGCGCGCGGATCGCGCCGAATCAGCGTGAGGTCCTTGGCGGCGAGGGTGAGGATCGCGCGCATCGCGGAGTTCCCGGTCCATCGAACGATGGGGTTGTCTTATCGAAGCGGGCGCCGGTCAGGGCTTCGCCATTCGACGATGGGATTGGAACGCCGCTGGAAAGTCGCGTTCCAGGAGGTGAGCGACGGCGCGGAGGCGGACGATGTCGTCGCCGGGGCGCAGCGATTCGGCCGTCGCGAGCGCGGCGAGCGCGGGGTACGGTCGTTCCGCCGCGAGCTCGCTCGATGCATGGGCAAGGAGGGCCTCGCGGTCCGATTCCAATCGGAATAGCAACGAGAGCTCGGCCGAGCAGCGGCGGCAATTCGGGCCGGATTCGTTCGACGCGCGGCAGCACGGGCAGGCGACGGTGGGCATCGAATCGTTGTAGCGGCTATTTCGCCTTCACGCTGGACATGCCGCCGTCGAGGCTGAGGATTTGCCCCGTCACCCACGACGTGGCCGGGTCGAGCAGCCAGGCGATGGCGGTGGCGACGTCGGCCGGTTCGCCGATGCGCCCGAGCGGGTGCATCGCGGTCGTGGCCTTGAGCGCCAGTTCGTTGGACGTGATCTTGGCGGCGAGCGGCGTGCGCACGAGCGCCGGCGCGACCGCGTTCACGCGGATCCCCTTGCCGGCGTAGGTGGCGGCGGCCGCGAGCACGAGGCCGTTCACGCCCCCCTTCGCGGCGGCGATCGCCTCGTGGTTCGCGAGGCCGATCTTCGCCGCGACCGACGACGCCAGCACGATCGAGCCGCCGGTGGCCGTCATCGCCTTCGCGGCGGCGCGGAGGACGTAGAACGCGGTGTGTAGGTTCAGCGCCAGCGTATCGCCGAATTCGAAGTCGTTGGTCTGGTGCGCCGGTTTGAGCAGGATCGAACCGACGAGGTTCGCGGCGCCCGAGAGGCGGCCGAAGGTGGCGAGGGCCTTGTCGAAGAAGAGATCGACTTCCTCGGAGTTGGTGGCGTCGAGCGGGAAGCCGTGGACGGCGACGCGGTGGTGCTTGCGGAGATCGACGGCGAGCGCCTCGAGGCGTTCGGCGTCGCGGGCGCCGAGGTAGAGGCCGGCGCCGCAGGCGGCGAGCGTGCGGCAGAGTTCGGCGCCGATGCCGCCGGTGGCGCCGACGATGGCGTAGGTCGGGGTACTCATTTCACGTCTCGCATCCGATTCGATCGAGCGTTCGCGCTCGGCTCCGAAGACTCCGCCTCGCGGCTAAACGTATGGCCGGAAATTATTTCGTCGAATCGGCCGGTTTGTCACGGCCCTTCCAGCCGATCGGTCGGCCGGCGAGGGCGCGCGCGGTCGCGTACCATTGGATGCCGAGCAGGGCGAGGATGCCGAACGGGTGCAGGAGCGCGCCGAGCCACGATTGGCGGAAGCGGACGGCGGCGTGCAGGCGCGGGGCGAGCGCGAGGATCGCCGCCGGCGTCGACCACGCGGTGAACGGCAGCAGCGCGAACGGCAGCACCTGACCGCACAAGAGCATCGTCGTGCCGAACAGGATCAATTTCGGCGCCGCGAGGCCTTCGCGGGCGTTCTTCGCCAGGCCGTTCCAGACCTGCCCGGCCGAGCGATACATCCGGCAGGTCGCCAAGTCGGTCACATCGCACAGGTCGGTCATGAGGCCGCATTCGCGATAGGCGCGCGGCAGTTGCAATCCGTCGTGGAACGACGTGCGCACGCGCGGATGCGAGTGGCCGCCGACCGCATCATAGGTTTCGCGCGTCGTCAGGAACCATTGCCCGCAGCCCGCGCCGAGGCCGGGCAGCGTCTTCTTCCGCATCTGCGAGAACGGCAGGAAACCGAGCAGCAGAAAGTGAATCAAGGGGATGACGAGCTTCTCGAGGAACGTGCCCGTCTCCTGGCGCGGGAAGCCGCTGACGAGCGCGGCGGCGGACGATTCCCGGAACGCCGCCATGCGCGCGAGCGCGTCCGGCGAGAGCCGCACGTCGGCGTCGAGGAAGGCGAGGATCGGCTGCGTCGCGAGCTTCGCAAGTTGATGGCACGCGTGCTGCTTCCCACTCCAGTCCGCCGGCAGCGGCGGCGGCGACGCGAGGCGAACCCGGCCGTCCCGCTCCGCGATCGCCCGCACGATCGCCGCAGTGCGGTCGGTCGAACCGTCGTCCAGCACGATGCATTCGAGTTCGACGCCCCGGTTCGCCAGCACCGACTCGACGCAGTCCGCGATGCCGGCCTCTTCGTTCCGCGCGGGGATCAACACCGAAATGGAGAACGCTTGCGTCGTTTCGTTTGGAGGGCGGAACAGCGCGACGTTGCGGAAGTACAGGAGCGCCGGCAGCGCCGCGAAGGCGAGCGCGACGAGGGCGAGCGCGATCACGGCGGGCCTCCGTGCGACGGATCGAAGCGCCGCCCGCGGACCGTGGCTTTGAGCCTTCGCCAAAGGTCGTAGACGCCGCCGATGCCGGTGCGGCCTTCGATCAACTTCTGGAAGCGGGCGGGATCGCGGGATCGTGAATCATCCGCGAGGCCGTCGAGCGTCGCGGTCAGCGCCGCCTCGATCCGCTGGGATTGCTCCTTCGCGGTGCCGCCGACGGGCAGCGCCGCGCCGACGCGGGCGAGGGCCTCCGGCGCGCGTTCGTTCCAGAAGCCGACTTCGAGCGCGACCGGCACGACCCATCCCGAAGTCATCGCAGCGGCGAGGTGGCCGACACCGGGCCGCAGGCCGAGGGGGCGCGTGCGCACGTCCACGAACGTGCCCTGCGCCGTCACCCAAAGCGCATGGCGCGGGCGTTCGAGGACGGCGCGGCCGTTGCGCAGGAATTCGGCGGCGCCGCGGCGGGATTCCAGATCGATTCCGAACACACCGGCCTTCGCGAGGATGCGGTACTTCGCGAGCATGCGCGCGTCGATCACGCCGTAGTGCGCGTAGCCGGGGAGTTGGCGGCTGAGCACGAACGCCACGAGCGGATCCCACCACGACGGATGGTTCATGGCGACGAGCACGGGCGCGCCGTCCGCCGGCCACGGCGCGGACGCGCGCGCGAGCCGCACGGCGTGGCAGTGCTTGCGGAGGTACGAGGCGGCGACGCGATCGCGCACGAAGTCGAACCACCACGCCGAGCGCGGGGGCAACGGGTACGGCATGATCCCATGATAGACGCGGCCGGCGAAGGATCGCTAAAATGGAAGCACGTTCGCCCCGAGCGCGTCCGCCATGCCGCCGACCTTTCGCGGAACCTGTTCGCACTGCGGCTACGAGTCGCCGGAACTGTCCGCCGGCGGGTTCGCGATCCTCGTCACGGACCGCGACGAAGATCGCCGCCGCCGCGCCGGCGAACCGGTGCCGGTCGTGCTGCACCCGTTCGCGGAATTCGTCCTCGACGAGTTCGGCCTCTCGTTCCATTCCGCGGCGTGGGGCGGGCAACTCGTCGAAACGCACACGCTCGTCTGCCGCGATTGCGGCCGAGGCACCGAGGCGCGACGATTGACGGCCGGCGGCGTCGCCATCGGTTGCGTCGGCTGTTCCGGCATCGCGCTGGGCGGCCTCGTCGCCGGCGTCGCCGCGGGCTTCGCCCTCGGCAATCCGTTCCTCGGCGCCGGCGTGGGCATCGCCGCCTGCGTCCTCACCGCCGCCGTCGTGGAGTTCGGCTCCGATCGGTTCGTCCGCGCACGCTTCCGCGAACGCGCCGACGCCGTCGATACGCCCCGGCTCTGCGCCCATTGCGGCGGAGGCAACTGCGTGCGCCCCGGCCCGCGCGGCGGGCCGTTCCCCTGCCCCGACTGCGGCGAAACCGCCGTCCGCCTCGTGCCCGTCGCCCGCTCCGGCGGCGCGTGAGAAGTCGAAATCGCGCTTGTTTCCCCGGCGTCGATTCGGGATAATCTGGGAATCGTCATCCTCATCGGATTCCACGCATGAATTCCTCGCCACGTCCCGCTTGGATGCCGCTGGCCGTTCTCGTCATGTGCGTCCTCGGCACCCTCGTCCTCGCGCAGCCGCCCGGCGGTCGACAACCGCCAGGAGGATTCGGACCGATGGGCCCTCCCGGCGGGTTCGGACCGATGGCGCCGGGCGGCGGCGTCGGCGCGCAGCAGCCCCCGGGCGGGTTCGGACCAATGGGCCCTCCCGGCGGATTCGGACCGATGGCACCGGGCGGCGGAGCACAACAGCCCAACTACGGACCGGGTAACCGCCAACCGCCCGGCGGATTCGGACCGATGGCCCCCGGCTCCCCGGAGAACGGGGGAATTCCCGGCGGACCGCCCGGCGGATTCGGACCGATGGGCGGCGGGATGCCGAACATGGGGATGCCCAACGCCGGGATGCCCAACCTCCCGCAAACAGACATGATGACCGATGGCACCTGTTCGAAGTGCAAACGGACCATCTCGTATAAAATCGGAAACGCCCCGAACTCCTGCCCGCACTGCGGGACGCGGTTCGACTACGTCGAAAACGCCGACGGAACAAAGTCGTACACGACGTCCGGCAAGATCGGACGCTACGTCGGCATCGCCGTGGCCGTGATCGTGGTGATCGGCGGCATCATCAGCGCCATCGTGCGGGGCGCGGCCAGCGGTGGAAGCTCGAAGAAAAAGAAAATCAAGAAGAAGAAGCCGATGCGCCGCCCGCGCGACGACGACGATTATTGAAAATGAACCCGTCAAGCCCTGGCACGGCCGTGCCAGGGCTTCCAACTTTCATTTCGCCAGGAACTTCCCCACCACCTGCAGGAAATCCTCGTTGCTCTTCGTCTTCCCCAGTTGCTTCACCAGCGATTCCATCGCCTCCGGCGGCTTCATCTGCATCAGGCTCCGCCGCAGCAAATTGATCCGCTCCAGCTTCTCCGGCTCGATCAATCGCTCTTCCTTCCGCGTGCCCGACGCGCCCAGGTCGATCGCCGGATAGATCCGCTTCTCGGCGATGCGCCGGTCCAGCACCAGTTCCATGTTCCCGGTGCCCTTGAATTCCTGGAAGATCACGTCGTCCATGCGGCTGCCGGTCTCGATGAGGGCGGTGCCGAGGATCGTGAGCGTGCCGCCCTCGTCGAAGGCGCGGGCCGAGCCGAACAGCCGCTTCGGGATTTCCATCGCGCGGCTGTCGACACCGCCGGACATGGTGCGGCCGCTGCCGGAATGCTTGTTGTAGGCCCGCGCCAACCGAGTCAGGCTATCGAGCAACACCAGAACGTCCTTGCCCTGTTCCGCCAGCCGTTTGGCGCGTTCGACGCACAACTCCGCCAATCGCACGTGGTGGATCGTCTCCATGTCGGACGACGACGCGACGACCTGATGCCGGTCGCTCGCGGTCCCGTCGTCGGACACGAATCCCTTCACCATCCGTCGCATTTCCGTCACTTCCTCGGGCCGTTCGTCCACGAGGAGCATGATGAGGTGCATTTCGGGATGGTTCTTGGCGACGGCGGCGGCGATGTGCGAGAGGAGGATGGTCTTGCCGGTGCGGGGCGGGGCGACGATCAGCCCGCGCTGCCCCTTGCCGATCGGCGTGAAGAGGTCCATCACGCGGGTGGTCAGCACGTCCGGCGTCGTTTCGAGGCGGATCGCGACGCGCGGGTCGATCGCCGTGAGTTCGTCCCAGACGCGGCGCTTGTAGTCGCGCGGATCGCCGCCTTCGATGCGCTCGATGCCGGCGAGGCGCGGCCCCTGCCCGCGGCGCGGCGGCTCCAGCAGGCCCGTGACGGCCACCCCCTCCGCGAGGTGGAACTTGTCGATCAGTTGCCCCGGCACGTACGGGTCTTCCGGGGCGGTGCGGAAGCTGCGGGCCGGGCTTCGCAGGAAGCCGTAGCCCTTCGGGTGGCGTTCGAGAACGCCCGAGAAGGTCGGGACCGGTTGCATTGGACTCACGTTCCGGGGTCGGTCACACTACGTCGAACGAGAACGGCACTTGCGGGCAAGTGATTCGCGGGATGCATGCGATTGTAAGCGCGCAAATCGACTTGGGGTAGAAAATTCCGCGATTCCATTCCGGGATGGCCGGACCCGCGGGCCGAAACCTAAAATCACCCGCGAACGGAAGCCCCCTCATCCCCGGTGAACCATGGCGGACCCGATCCTCGTCGGCAAGACCTCGGACCTGCGCCCCCTCGAACTGCTCCCCAAGATGGCGAACCGCCACGGCCTCGTCGCCGGCGCCACCGGCACCGGCAAGACGGTCACGCTCCAGCGCATGGCCGAGGCCTTCAGCCGCCTCGGCGTGCCGGTCTTCCTCGCGGACATCAAAGGCGACCTCTCCGGCCTCAGCCGCGTCGGCTCCGACGCCAACGCCAAGGTCGCCGCCCGCGTCGAACAGTTGAAGCTGAAGGACACCTTCGAGTACTCCCCCTGCCCCGTCGCCTTCTGGGACGTCTTCGGCGAACAGGGCCACCCGGTGCGCACCACCATCTCCGAAATGGGGCCGCTGCTCCTCTCGCGGCTGCTGGAGTTGAACGACACGCAGGCCGGCGTCCTCAGTATTACCTTCAAGGTCGCCGACGACAACGGCCTCCTGCTGCTGGACTTGAAAGACCTCCGCGCCATGCTCCAGCACGTCAGTTCCATCGCGAAGGAGCTGACCGCCGAGTACGGCAACGTCTCCGCCGCGTCCGTCGGCGCCATCCAGCGCGGCCTGCTCCGCCTCGAAGAACAAGGCGGCGACAAGTTCTTCGGCGAGCCGGCGCTCAACCTCGAAGACTTCCTCCAGACCGGCCCGAAGGGCCGCGGTGTCATCAACATCCTGGCCGCCGACAAGCTCCTGCAAAGCCCGCAGCTCTATTCGAC
>CAYVRB010000274.1:0-8274 GCA_964453375.1 uncultured Alcaligenaceae bacterium | reverse complement strand
GGGAGTGGTGAGCGATCGCAACGCGCTGTAGTCGTCGATCACGTAGATGCCGCGGCCGAAGGTGCCGACCACGAGATCGTCGTTCGCCTTCTGGATGACGAGGTCCTTCACCTGGATCGTCGGCAGGCCGTTCTTCATCCGGTGCCACCTCTTGCCGCCGTCGAACGTGACGTGCAGCGCGAACTCCGTGCCGGTGAACAGCAGGTTCGCGTTCACGTGATCCTCGGCGATCGAATAGACCGTGCCGCGTTCGGGCAGGTCGCCGCTGACGGCGGCCCACGTCTTCCCGGCGTCCGTGCTCTTGAGCAGGTACGGCTTGAAGTCGGCGTTCTTGTGGTTGTCGAACGACGCGTACACCGTGCCGGCGTCGTGCTGCGAGGCGACGATCTTGCTGACGTACGTCTTCTCCGGCACGCCGGGGAACGTCTCGATCTTGCGCCACGTCTTGCCGCCGTCCTCGGTCACTTGAATCAGGCCGTCGTCGGTGCCGACGTAGATCAGGCCCTCCTTCTTCGGCGACTCGGCGAGGGCGACGCAGTTGCCGTAGAAGCTCGTCGAGACGTGCTTCGCCACGGCGTCCGGCCCCTGGATCTTGCCCATCACCGGCAGCGAGTCCCGGTCGATCTGGCGCGTGAGGTCGGCGCTGACGGCGACCCACGTGTCGCCGCGGTCGTCGCTGCGGAAGAGCCTGTTCGCGGCGAAGTAGAGCCGCTTCGGGTTGTGCGGGCTGAGCGTCAACGGCGAGTCCCAGTTCCAGCGCAGGGGCGCCTCGCCGGGGCCGGTCTTCGGTTGGATGTCCACGCTCGTGCCGGTGCGGCGGTCGAAGCGGCAGAGGCCGCCGTACTGGTATTCGCCGTAGACGGTGTTGGAGTCGGTGGGGTCGACTTTGCAGTGGAAGCCGTCGCCGCCCTGGACGACGTACCAGTCGCCGTTGGTGAGGCCGTGGCTGGAGCGGTTGCGCACCGGTCCGCCGAGGGTGTAGTTGTCCTGCGTGCCGCCGTAGACGTGGTAGAAGGGTCCGCTGGCGGGGTTCTGGTCCACGCCGATGTCGTAGAACTGGGTCACGGGCAGGTTCGACTTGAAGTGCCAGGTGGCGCCGCGGTCGAACGATTCGTAGATGCCGCCGTCGCAACCGACGAGGTAGTAGTTGGTGTTCTTCGGGTCGATCCAGATCTCGTGGTTGTCGACGTGCTTGTTGGCCTCGCCGAGGTTGCGGAGCGTGGCGCCGCCGTCGTCGGACACCTGGTTGAACACGCTCATCACGTACAGGCGATCTTTGTTCGCCGGATCGACGACGAGGTGCGAGTAGTACTGCGCCTGTTGGTCGAACGGGTTCCGCTTGCTCCAGGTGATGCCGTTGTCGGTGGATCGGAAGATGCCGCCGGACTTGTCGGCCGATTCGACGATGGCGTAGAGCGTGTCGGGGTCGCTGGGGGAATTGACGAGGCCGATGCGGCCGAGTTCGCCGCCGGGGAGGCCGCCGCCGACTTTCTTCCACGTCTTGCCGCCGTCCACGCTGCGGTGGACGCCGCTGCCGGGGCCGCCGTTGACGAGCGTCCAGACGTGCCGGCGGCGCTGGTAGCTGGCGGCATGGAGGATGTCGGGGTTGCGCGGGTCGAGAATCACGTCCGTGACGCCGGTGTTTTCATCGATGTTGAGCACCTTGTTCCATGTCTTCCCGCCGTCGGTGGTCTTGTAGAGTCCGCGGTCGCCGCCCGGCCCCCAGAGCGGCCCTTGGGCCGCGACGTAGACGACGTTCGAGTCGCGGGGATCGACGACGATGGTGCCGATGTGCTCGCTGGCCTTGAGGCCGACGTTCGTCCAGGATCGTCCGCCGTCGACGCTCTTGTAGACGCCGTCGCCGTAGGCGACGCTGCGCTGGCTGTTGTTCTCGCCGGTGCCGACCCAGACGACGTTCGGGTTCTTCGGATCGAGGACGACGCAGCCGATGCTGAAGGAGCCTTCGTTGTCGAAGACGGGGGTCCAGGTGGTGCCGGCGTTGACGGTCTTCCAGACGCCGCCGCTGGCGACGGCGACGAAGTATTTCGCCCGATCGCTCGGATCGACGGCGAAGCCGACGACGCGGCCGGAGGTGAGCGCCGGGCCGATGGAGCGGAGTTTGAAGGAGCCGACGGGCGGGGCGTAGGCGGCGGGCGCCTGCGCCGGGGCGAGGGCGAGCGCGAGGATGAGGGAGGCGAGCATCGCGGGGAAACCTCAAAGATGCGGGTGAAGCGATGATAGGCGCGGCGGCGGGGGACGGCGACGCGCCGGAACCGGAACGGCGGGGCGGGGTTTGTGTTGATGAAGGATTCGTGATAGAATGGATTTCCGCCCACGATCGCGAAGTTACGCGTTCGGTCGTCGTAATTATCATTCCGAATCGAGGTCCCCGATGACACGCTCCCTCCCCCGAAGCCGTCGCGGCTTCACCCTGATCGAGCTGCTGGTCGTGATCGCGATCATCGCGATCCTGATCGGCCTCTTGCTGCCGGCCGTGCAGAAGGTGCGCGAGTCGGCCGCCCGCGCCAAGTGCCAGAACAACTTGAAGCAACAAGGCATCGCCATGCACGCCTACCACGACGTGCACAACGCGTTCCCGGCCAACCAGCAGCAGATCGGCCTCAACGTCTGGGAATCGGTCAGCGCCAGCTTCTGGATCCTGCCGTACGTCGAACAGGGGAACCTGTTCAACCAGTTCGTGATTCCGCCGAACGCCCCGCCGATGGGGCAATCGACCGCCGGCGCCGGCAACGCCGCCAACTGGAGCGCCGCCTACGGCCTCATGAACACCGACCTCTCCGTCTTCAAGTGCCCCTCCGCCCTGCCGGCGCCGCGCCGCGGCAGCAACTGGGCCGGTTGGGACGGCCCCGGCTCCAACTACGGCTGGAGCGTCGGCAGCAACATCCAGGGCATGTGGCTCCAAAACCAGAACGGCATCATCAATCAACGCCAGCGGCGCAAAATGGCCGACGCCACCGACGGACTCTCGAACACCCTGCTCGCCGCCGAACTCCTTTCCGGCTCGAACGCGCCCGCCGCCGGCCCCGGCCGCTACCCCTTCGACGTCTTCTACGCCGGCGACGGCGTCTTCACCGCCGTCGTCGATCGCAACTTCCCCACCGCCGCCGAACTCGACACCATCGGCTCCGCCGCCCGCAACGCCCCGATCGGCGTGAAATCCAACAACGGCACCATGCCGCTCTGGTATTCCCTCGGCCAGTCCTCCGTCTCCACCGCCGCCCCGCCGAACTGGCGCTGGCCTTCCGCCGGCGGCAACTGCTGCCCCGGCGGCGCCCACGACTGGAGCTGGGGCATCCTCCCGCCCCGCGCCCTGCACAGCGGCGGCGTCAACGCCCTCGTCGGCGACGGCTCCGTCCGCTTCGTCCGCGACGGCATCGACCCCCTCGCCTTCCAGCGCTTCGGCCACGCTTTCGACGGCCGCACCTTCACCCTCGATTGACCTGCGCCCCGATCCCTCGCCGACCGGTCGAATCCATTCGACCGGTCGGTTCGTTCCCTCCCCGACACACCGAGGTTCCCCATGCTCCGTTCGTTCCGATGCGCCCTCCTCTTCCCGATGGTCCTGTTCGCCCTCGGCTGCGGCGGCGGCCCCAAGGAAGAGTCGATCCCGATCAAGCCGATCGACCCGATGGCGCAGGTGAAATCCACGCTCCAGAACTACGCCAAGGGCCAGGCGCTCGGCAGCGAAGTCACCAGCTACGAGTACATGGTGACCGAACTGCAGAAGGTCGACCCGGCCAAGGCGGAAATCCTCAAGGCCGGCCTCGATGAATTGCAAAAGGTGAAAGGCAGCCCCGCCGCCAAGGCGAAGGAGCTGATGAAGAAGCTCGGCATCGAGGAGAAGTGAGGGGCCGGTTCCGGCGGATTGATTTAGATCCGCCGGAACTGGCGGTCCAAATCCTGCCGGCTGAACAGCAGCGAGGTCGGCCGGCCGTGCGGGCAGTGGTGCGAGTCCTCGGCCAACTGGCGCAGCTCCAGGAGGTGGGCGATCTCGTCGGCGCTCAGCGCGTCGCCGGCCTTCACGGCCGCCTTGCACGCCATCGTCGCCAGCAGGTGGTCGAGCATCACCTCCTTCGGCGGCATCTGCTCCTTCGTCGCCAGGAAGTCCACGACCGCCTTGAAGATCTCGTGCGGCGGCCGACGCGACAGCAGCGTCGGGTAGCTGGAGAGAATGACGGTGTTGCCGCCGAACTCCGCCACTTCGAGGCCCAGCTCCGCGAGCGCCTCCTTCGCTTCCAGCACCATCGCCACCTGATGCGCCGGCAAGTCCACCGGCTCCGGTACCAACAGCCGCTGTACTTCCAGTTTCCCGGCCCGCACGCGAGCCCGGAGCTGCTCGTACAGGATGCGCTCGTGCAGCGCGTGCTGGTCGATCACGAGCATCCCCTGCGGCGTCTCCTGCACGAGGTAGGCGTTGTGGACCTGCATCGCCACGCCGGGCGGCGGCGCGGGGAAATCGAACACCGCCGGTGGCGGTTCCGAGGCGGCGACGGGTTCGGTCGGTGGCGGGGGAACGGTTGCAAGGATCGGCGGCGGCGCGAACGCGATCGGTTCCGTGCGCGCCGGCGGCAGCGACGCCAGGCGGAACGGCAGGTCCGGCGGCGCGACCGGCCGCGACTCGAAGAGCGTCGGCGATACCGGCGGCAATCGCTCCGGTTCCGGCGGCGCCACCATCCGCGGCACCAGGTTCTCCTTCAACAGCCGCTCCTTCACCGCCGCGCGGATCAGCGAGAAGATCAAGCCGTTGTCCCGGAAGCGCACCTCCGCCTTGGTCGGGTGCGCGTTCACGTCCACGTCGCCGGGCGGCACCGTGAGGAAAAGGAACGCGACGGGATAGCGGCCGGTCATGATGAGGCCGCGATAGGCTTCCTGCACGGCGTAGTTCAAGCTGCGGTCGCGGAACCAGCGGCCGTTGACGAAGAGGTACATCAGCTTGGCGTTGCCGCGATCGACGGACGGGTCGCCGATCCAGCCGGTCACGCGCAGGCCGTTGTCGCGGGGCGGCCCCGAGTCGAGTTCGTACAAGCCCCGGCGGACGTCGGCGCCGAAGAAGAGGCCGACGCGGTCGGCGAAGCCGGCGGTGGCGGGGATGTCGTAGACGAGCTTGCCGTTGTGGCGGAGCACGACGTGCAAACCGGGGTGCGAGAGCGCGATCCATTCGACGATGTCGGAGACGCGGCCGAGTTCGGTGGCGGCGCCCTTGAGGAACTTGCGGCGGGCCGGGACGCTGCTGAAGAGGTGGCGGACTTCGATGCGGGTGCCGGGGGAGCCGCCCCAGGGTCGGACGGCGCCGAGGATGCCGCCGTCGACGGCGAGTTCGGCGCCGGCCTCGGCGTCGGGACGGCGCGATTGCAGCGTCACCTTCGCGACGCCGCCGAGGGAGGCGAGCGCCTCGCCGCGGAACCCCTTGGTGGCGATGCGGAAGAGGTCGTCGGCGGTGCGGAGCTTGCTGGTGGCGTGGGCGGCGAAGGCGAGGGGCAGGTCGTCGGGGTGGATGCCGTGGCCGTTGTCGACGACGCGGATGAGGTCGAGCCCGCCGTTTTCGAGGTCGATGTCGATGCGCGTGGCGCCGGCGTCGATGGAGTTTTCGAGGAGTTCCTTGACGGCGCTGGCGGGCCGTTCGATCACCTCGCCGGCGGCGATCTGCGTGACGACGTCGGCGGGCAGGAGTTGGATGCGGGCCATGGGGTAGGTGTATGGTTCGCGGAGGGGTGATCGTTGAAGATCGGTCGGCGTCCCCGATACCGACCGGAACCGGGGGAGATGTCGCGTGTGCCTGCGAAAGCCTGATCCGGTTCAGCCGCGCGATTCGACTTCGTGGACGTCGTGAAGGACCCCGCGCGGGATGCAGACGACGAGTACCTTCAGATTGCCCCACGCCCGGTGCCGGACGCCGCGCGGGACGTAGACGACGACGCCTTCGTGCAATTCGATTTCCCGATCGTCGAGCGACATGCGCCCCTGTCCGCCGAGCACGTAATAGAACTCGTCGGTCCGTTCGTGGTAGTGCAGTTTGGCGTCGATGATTTCGAGGTGGTGCACTTCGCCGGCGGCGAGGTCGCGCTCCTCGATGAGCGGCCGGATTTGGCCGCAGGTCTCGGCCCACGGGGCGATTTCGGAGAGTTCCCGCCGGATGCCGGTTGCGATCATCGGATACTCCTCGAATCCGCGCGGTGGGATCGGCAGCCTCGCCTTGCATCCGAAATCGCCCATGTCCCAAGACACGGGGCGGCTTCCACACTCACTTCTTCAGGTGGGCCGCCTCGTACTGCGAAACCTTGGCGAGCCGGCGGTCGTGGCGGCCGCCGGTCTCGAATGGCGTCTCGAACCACTTGCGGACGATCTGCTCCATCAAGTCGTCGCCGAGCAGGTCGGCGGAGAGGCAGAGGACGTTGGCGTTGTTGTGCGTGCGGCTCATCTCGGCGTCCACCACGTCGCGGCAGTTGACGGCGCGCACGCCGGGCACCTTGTTCGCGGCGATGCACATCCCGTGGCCGGTGGCGCAGATCAGCACGCCGCGATCGGCCCGCCCGGCGGCGACCGCCTCCGCGACCGCGATGGCGTAGTCCGGGTAGTCGACGGCGGCGGGCGCGTTCGGCCCGTGGTCGGCGACGGCGCACTCGAGGCCGGCGAGCGTGGCGAGGACGCGCCGCTTGGCGTCCACGCCGCGGTGGTCGTTGCCCAGGGCCACTTTCAACTGCGCGCTCATGTCCGCGTCCACTCCGCGATCCGTTGGTGCAGGTGCGCCGCGATCAGCGCGGCGCACTGTTCGTAATCCTCGCGCGTGCCGCCGATCGGGTCGGGCACGTCGTGCGGCCCGGCGAGCAGGTCCGGCTCCGGTCCGTCGGCCGGGTAGCGCATCCGCAGCACCGCGAGGTGGCCGGCGGTCATCGCCAGCACGTCGGTGGCCGAGGCCAGCAGTTCCGGGTTCACGGGTCGGCTGCGGTGGGTGGAGAGGTCCGCGCCGAAGTGCGCCGCGAGGGCGACCGCCTCCGGGCTGGCGGCGTCGCCGGGGAAGGCGGCGATCCCGGCCGAGCGCACCGTGTAGCCGCGCGCCGAAAGCTCCGATTCGGGAATCCCGAGGCGCTCCGCGAGCATCCGCCGGCAGAGCGCTTCGGCGAGCGGGCTGCGGCAGGTGTTCCCGGTGCAGACGAACAGCACCGACCGGCCGACGGGGGCGCTCGGCGGTGGCGGTCGGTCGGCCGTGGGTTCGTCGGTCATTCGTGCGGAGCGGGTCTCGCGAGTGCATGGCAACGGGCGATGCCGATCAGTCTACGAATCGACGGTCGAACAACAACCCGGCGAAACAAAGGGGACTGTCACCTTTTTGATCGGGCGATTTATTGAATAATCGCCCGATAAAAAAGGTGACAGTCCCCTTTGTTCGTATCATCCCCGCATGAGAATCCTCCCTTGGATCGCGCTCTTCGCCATCCCTTGCCACGCCGCGGAACCCGCCCCGCCGCTCGCGCGGGCGCACGCCCACAACGACTACCTCCACAAACGACCCCTCCTCGACGCGCTCGACCACGGCTTCGCCAGCGTCGAGGCCGACATCTTTTTGGAGGATGGAAAGCTCCTCGTCGCGCACACGGTCTTCGAGATCAAACCCGAGCGCACGCTCCAGAAGCTCTACCTCGATCCGCTGCGCGAGCGCGCGAAGGCGAGCGGCGGCCGCGTTTTCAAGGACGGCCCCGCGTTCCACCTGATGATCGACGTGAAGACCGAAGCCAAGCCGACCTGGGCGGCGCTCGCGAAGGTGCTGGACGAATACGCCGACATCCTCACCGTCTGGAAGGACGGCAAGACCGAGGCGAAGGCCGTGACGGTGGTGATCAGCGGGAATTGGGACCGCGAGGGGATCAAGGCCGCGAACCCGCGCCGCGCCGCGATCGACGGCCGGCCGAAGGACCTGGATGGCGGCGAATCGGCGGAGTTGATTCCGTGGGTGAGCGCGAGTTGGGGATCAATGTTCCAGTGGAAGGGCGATGGCCCGATGCCGGCGGATGAGTTGACGAAATTGAAGGAGCACGTGGCGAAGGCGCACGCGCAGAAGCGGAAGGTGCGGTTCTGGGCGACGCCGGACCGCGCGGAGGCGTGGCGCGTGCAGAAGGACGCCGGCGTGGACTTCATCAACACGGACAAGCTGGCGGAGCTGCGGGCGTTCCTGGAGAAGAAATAAAACAAACGTCCCCGTGCACCATTCGGCGCACGGGGACGGTGAAGGTGACGCGCTCGGCTCCGAAGACTCCG
>CAYVRB010000273.1:0-8291 GCA_964453375.1 uncultured Alcaligenaceae bacterium | reverse complement strand
AATTGGTTAGAGTACCGGACTGTCGATCCGGTGGTTGCGGGTTCGAGTCCCGTCGCCCTCGCTGATGAATCGCAAGGAATCGGACGGAAAACCGGCGAAATTCCCTTGCAAAATCAAGGTTTTCTCCGCCTCGGTCATTTCGGGCAATTCTCGGCCGGTAGTGCAAATTGGTGCAGTAGATTGCAACGGGATGCAATCGGTTAGTGTAAGAAGCGGTGTAAGCGCCATGGCCGCTCCGGGGATCAGGTTGGGCAGTTTTTCAATTTCGGCCGCGAGGTCATCCAGCCGGCGATGCGTGTAGCGGGCCGTGAGTTCCGGTCGGGAGTGCCCAGCGAGAACTTGGAGCGTCCGTAGGTCGATGCCGGACCGTCCGCCCAGCGTCAGGAACGAATGGCGCAGCGCGTGGAAGTCGGCGTACAGCGGGCCGTCGGACGTTTCGACCGCGTAGGGGATGCCCGCCGTCGCCAAGTCGCCCCGGAGCATTTCCGCCCCTCGCTTGTCCCGTGCCCACGTCCCGCCCCAAATCGACCGCCCCGGTTCCCGCGTGGCGAGGTAGGGCCGCAGTTCTTCCGCAACGTCGGCCGGTAGGGGTTGGACTTTCGCCCGTTTGTTCTTCGCCTTCCTTGCCGCGAGGGTGACGGTCCTACCATCAAGGTCGAAGTCCGCCGGCGTCAGACTCGCGAGAGCGGATGCACGGAATCCGGTCCCTATCGCCGCCAGGTACAGATAGTACCGATCCGGGCCGGTGAGGCCGCGAAAGGATCGTCCGCTCTGCCGTGTGGCGTCAAACAACCGGCGGAGTTCGTCGGCGGTGAGTTCCCGCCGCGCCCGCCGAACATCGCACGCCACGGGGACGAGAGAGAGCGTATCCAGCGGGTTCGATCCGATCCGCTTCGCCTTCACGAGCCAACGAAAGAATCCACGAATCGCCTTGATGTAGTGGTTGGCGGTTTCCGGCCCGATTCCGCGAACACGGGCCGCCGCGATGGCTTCCACGGTCGAGCGGGGATAGGCACGCCTCTTGCCGTGGCCGTCGGCATCGAGTCCCAACCGTTTAATCGTCCCCCGGATCGCCGCTCCGGAAATGCCGAAGAGTCGGACCGTCTCGCCGGGGGTGAAGGACTCGATACCGGCGGGGAGTTCGATCGGTGCCCCGTCGGTCCGGCGGTCTGTCAACCATTGCGCCACGGTAGATACGTCGGCGTCCCGCGTGAATGTGAAGCCGCAACCGTCGAGGATCGCCGCGATGCGGTCACGGGTGAGCGTGATATGCGCATCGCAATCGCCCTTCGCGATCAGGACGGAAACGTAGTCGGCGAGGTGGGCCGTGAGCGGTCGTTGGGCGTGATCTTCCGCCGGGTCGAGTAGGCCGGTCCTTTGCCGCTCAGCCCGGCGCTCTAACTTGGCGAGCATTTGCTTGGCCGCCGCCTTGTCCGTCGAGAGTGCGACGCGCCGGACGGTGCCGGTCCCGTCGGTGTACTGCCCGTACCATTTCTCGCTTTGGCGCCGGTATCGCTTGCCGTCGCGGGTGAGCGGGAATGACTGGGTCTGGCCGCCGGTGGTGATGCGGACGCATTTCCGCCCGGCCCGCTCAATAATGTCGGCATCGGGCGGTAGGTCCACGGTATAGGACTGGCGGAGTAGCGTACCCATGTGTCGGACTCTCGTGGGGGATTGGGCGGGCGAACGGTCATACCATCGGCCACGGGGGGCGATCCAGTCGAGCCAGACTAGTGGTATCGCCGGTCCCGTATTGCGTTCCACGTTTCGCGGTCGGGCGAACCAGCCATAACCCACTCGCGGATTTCTTCGACACGCCAGAGGACACGCCCACCAATGCGGATTGGCGCGGGGATCGCTCCGCATTGGTCGTAGGTGCGGATCGAGCGGACGGAAGCGTTTAGAAGTTTGGCGAGCGTTGCCGCGTCGGCCGTGAGGGCGATCGTGTCCATCATGCCGCCCCCCTTCCCGCTTTCGCCGTCGGCGCGAAGAGGTGCGGATACGCTTCGGTCGCGTGCGGGGAAACCCGGTCCCACTCGGTCAGCCCGCCCACGGCCATGAGCCGCACGGAGGCGGGGAGCAGGGCCGACGGGTCCGCGATGCCGTCCGGTCGAGTACAGCCGCGCCCGTTCGCGTCGATGGCGTACAGCCGTCGCCCCGTCACGATGGCGAGCATGGGGACGGCGAGGATCGCAATAGCCGGGTCGAGGTCGGCGGGCGGATCGGGTGTGATCGCCAGGTTAGGCCCGTCGGCGGTGACAGTGTGGCCGCGATCGGTCAGCAGGGAGAGTAGGTCGAGGGCGGTCACAGTGCCGGCCCCCCTTTCGCTTCGCCGGGTCGATTTTTCGCTCCGTAGAGTCGGCGGGATGGCGTCCCCGCAGACGGAGGAGAAACGCCGTCCCGGCCGTCCCACGGCGTCCCAACCGCGTCTTTTCCGCTTGTTTTCAAGGCGAAAGTCTGGGACGGCGTTTGCGCAGGGTCGCCGTCCCACGCCGTCCCACGGCGTCCCATCGCCGTCCCATCGCCGTCCCGGATGCGGGAGAGCCGGACCGTACGGCTACGCTTGTCGCCCGTCCCACAGTGTCCTTTCGCTATTTCGATTTGCCGCGACTTCCGCAAACTTGGCGCGAGTCGGGTCAACTTGCCGGACAGGACTGACGCGGTTTTCGGCCAGTCGCGGGCCGTCGCCGCGAGTCTGGATCGCTCCGCCAAGACCGCGAGTAGGTCCGTCGGCGTGCCCTCCCACGAGTCCCGCGTGGCGAGTAGTTCCACGATGGCGATCGCCAGCGATGAGTTCTCGATGGCTTGCTCGTTTGCCGCATTCTCGTTTTCGCCAAATGCGCGAAGGAACTGCCCGGACTCGCCAGCGGACTCGCAAGCAACAGCGAACCGCGCGAAGTCCGCCATGCGCGGGAGTGCCGCGAGGTCGGTCGTATCCAGGTGGGCGAGTCCGTGAGCGAGCCGGTCGAGGATCGCGCCCAATAGCAGCGGGTGGGCCGCCCCGAAGTCCGCCCAATACGCGTCCTCGGTCCGCCGTCGATCGTCGGGGATCGTTGGCAAGTGCAGTAGGATAGCGCGGTCGAGCAAGTCCGGCCGCGAAACGAAATCGTTGATGCCGTTGAGAATCGTCGGCTTAACCGCTTCAAAAACAACCTCGTCATCGTCGGTGTAGAGTCCGCGAGTTGAGAGGCCGCCGCCGGTCGCGAGTCGGCAAAGCGAGTCCGAGAGCCAATCGGGCAACGTGGAAAAATTATCGAAGGCGAGGACGTGCGAGTTGTTCGCCGCAACCATCAAGTCCCGCTCTTCGCGTGGTTGCGACCGCAAGCCCCCGGCCGTCGGGTCGATCAGCCTCTTGATGGTGTTCTCGGCCGTCGATTTGCCCGATCCGTGATTGCCGGTGATAACCAAAGTCGGATACGGTCCAGCCCCTCGCAGTGCCCCGCACAGCCAGCCGACGACGAGCGCGAATTGCGAATCACTCTCGATATTGAGCAGTCGTCGCAGCGGGTCCAGACTGCCGCCCCGCTTCGGCATCGGCAACGGCTTCGCGTTCGGTGATCGCCGGAACCGGACCGGCGGATTGTCGCTCTCCCGCCAGTAGCCGGGTCCAATCTCAATCACGGTGTCCGGTTCGTCGGCGAGGTGCAGATAGATACGGCCGTTGTGCCGCGCAACGCGAGTGTAGGCGTCGTAGGTCGGCCCATCGCAAACGGCCTCCGCCTCAATCGCCGTGAGGGCGTTGGCGATCGCGTCCGAGTTGGCGACGTGCCCGCCGGATACCTTGCGGTATCGACTCGTCAACCATTGACGGAATTGGGTCGCCCGAATCGGAAGCGATCGCCGGCCAATCGTGGCGTAACCGCGTTGGCGGTCGTTGTGCCAGAGTTCCGCCTCGGTGCGGGCGATCTCTACCAGGATTTTTGCGGTCGTTGGTTTTTGCGCTGGCGTAGCGGCCGGTTGTTCCGTCGCCTCAGTCGCGGTCGTCGCCCCCCTTCTGGCCGACGGTCCCGCGATCCGGTCCGGCCGTGGCGAATCGAGCAAGTAGCCGCGTGGGTGGGTGGATGGCGTGTCGGCCGCGCTCTGCGCCTTGTGCCGCAGCTCGCCCTCGCTCCACGGCGGGACGCAACGCGGGTTGTAGTGGTCACGGAGCAGCTGATACGTTTGCTCCACGTCGAGGGCAAAGCCCGTATAGCACGCCCGCGCCGCCGCGAAGGTGGCATCGTGCCCCCGTTGCCCCGCAATCGCAGGCGGCATCGCCGCGACATAGGCCACAGCCCGCGAGTAGGCATCGGTTCCGGTCGTCGGCCGGTACGGCATCCGGTCATCGGCCGGGGGTACCGCAATCGCCTTTCCGTCACCCCGTACCCACTCGATGAGCCATTGCGGCATCGTCGCGACTTCGACTTGATCGGGTGAGTCGATCCACTCGTATCGCCCGCTGGCGTTCGCGGACGGCGCAGCCACGAAATAGCCGCCATCGCCGCGAACGTCGATCATCGTGCCGAGATGGTTTTTCCGATTTTTGATGCTGTCGCCGGGGTGACGGAAGAGTAGGTGCCGCCCGCCCGATCCGCTCTTCGCGGTCGGCGTGGAGTCGAGGTGGCCGTGCCGCTCTTCGAGGCCGGCCAGGTCGCGGATACCATTGTCGCCGTCCGGGCCAAGCATCACGATGCCAGACTCCGCGCCCGTGCAAACGCCAACATTGGCCGCCGGCCATTGCGTCCACCAGGCCCGAATTTGTTCGGCGTCGGTCGTGCCGTCTTTCAGCCCGTGGGCGGTTCGTGGGTGTTTGCCGCCGCTCTTGGCGGAGCAATCGCCGCCACAAGAGCAGGCCCCGCCGGCCACGTCGTGTAGCGGGATGACTCCCCATCCCCTCGCAGCGTAATCCAAAGCCGAGCGCAGCAGCGCACTATCAGCATCCAGGTTGCGTATCATGTGTACAGGTGCTCCTAGTTGACTCGCTGCCCGCCTGCCAGCGTGCCGCAAGCCGTGTTACTTGTTTCCCGTCGGCGGCCGTGGGCGTGTGCTCGCGGCCGTCGGGCGTTAGTGGGTGGCGGTGGGGGTTAGCCGATGGGGAGCGTCGTCATAGAGCGGGCGGGGATACCGCACCTCGACGCCAAGCTCGCGGAGACGTTTTGCGGCGACGGCCGCGCCGTCGAAGTCGCCACGGGATAGGCACTCTTCCAGTTGGACGAACCAGGGCGTAGGCCAGTCTTTTGGGATGGACTTGGTTGAAAGTCGCATAGTCGGGTCTCCGATGTGGGGCCGATTTAGCCCCTCATGGAATCCCCGGTTATGCCCGAAAGTGTCGGAGTCGATTCCGTCGGAAAGTGCATATTCGCTTGAAATTCAAGCGAATAAAATTCTCGAAAAATCTTAGGGTGTCGGAATGTGTCGGATTCCGACACTCAATCCTCGTCCCAATCCGCCGCCTCAATATCCCCGTCGGCGGACTTGTAACCGTGTGGGATTGAAAGTGATTTGCGTTTTGGATTCTTGGGGTGGGTTTTGTCCCATACCTCGCGGAATGTCTCGAATTCCTTGTTCTCGCTGAGCGCTTGGCGGGTGACTCTGATTTGCCCCGCGATTTCCGATTTGGTGATATTCGGGTTGGAGAACAAAATCGCAAGAGCCGTGTCGCAACGAGAGGGTTCTGACAAGAGTGATTCGGCCCCGCCCTTCGGTTCGTCGCTTTTCAACAATTCTAGCGCCATGTCGAATGGGTTATCCACGATGGTGAATCGGTGCCGGTCGGCGGGTGCGGGAGCAGTTACCCGCATGTTGCAACCGCCGCCCATCGTGTCCGGCGACGTGTAGTAGTCCCATACTGGCGAGTCGTCGGCGGGACGGATCGCGTCGAGGAAGTCCACTAGCCCAAACGGCAACCATTGCCCGCCTCGGTGGTGGCAATGATCTTGCGCGATACGTTCCAGTCGGCGGGTAGCGTCCACGAGACGGGCCGCCGGTTGCGAGTGATGGCGCACGATGAGGTAATGCCAGGGCGATCCACTCCGCCCGTGCCGCGTGCCATCCCATCGGTACGCGGAACTTGCCATCGGCCCCCGGAATCCGTTCACCCATTCCCGCCGGGCCGACTCCTCGCCAACCGGAAAGTAGCCGACCGCGACGGCGAACACGTCCGCGAAATCGTCCGCCGCCTTCTGGAGTCGCGTGAGAAGTTGGGATCGGTCCGCCGCCGTCGGTACGCTTGCCATCGGATTCCCCATCGAGAGCGGGCCGCCCCGGCCGCCGCCGTGCGATGGGGTGCAGGCGACGGGCCGGAGCGTTCACGCGGTAGCTACTCCGCGTGCCCATGCGTACAGTGTGCCATGCCGGCGGGAGGTGGTCAATGGGGGCGGGGCAATACCCTATCATCGCTTTCGAGTTGAGGGCGGGACTTCGGCAATTTGATCGTACGCCGCGATGACGACGCCTACTTTACTGTTCAGAGAATACACGATTACAAGAGATTTCTCTGTACCGAAAATTGGGTCTTGGAAACCGGCTTTCTCCGGCACTAACGCCACTTTGTTATTCTTAATCATCTTCCTTACGGCAGTAGTCACGTCCACCCAATTCTTCTTCGCCCCCCATCGGGCAGAATGGATTTTGAACCCGTAGCCGGGTGTGGCTTCGTTCTTCTCGTCTTCCTGAATAGCAGTCTTCGCAGCAACAATCCGTTGCGCTTCATCGAGGTCGCTTTTTTCGATCGCTTCTTTTCTGGCAATTTCCAATTCCGCGATATAGGCTTCACGGGCTTTCTTTACCTTCGCGGTATACTCTTCATCCAGTTTTTTGATGTTGTCGATCATTGACGACTTCGCCCGCATAGCCTTATCGGATTTAGGATCGGCAAGTTCTGGCGGGTCTGCCGCGAGTAATCCCCATGAGGCGAGAACGGCCACGAACGATACCGCCACGATGAGAGAGATTTTTTGAGACATGAAGAGCCTTCCTTAGGGGTAGGAAACTTCGCGAATTGTAAACCCGGTCACTAGCAGATACAAGCGTTACTGGACGAATTGGACTAAACGCAAAACCTAGCGCAATCCCGGCCCCACTTAGCCGGGGTTGTTCATCACTCCGCCTTCTTCCCTTTCTTCCCCTTCTTCGCTTTCGTTACCGGCTTCCTCGCGTTTGCCGCCGCCCCCGGTCATTGCGGTGGCCGCTTCGACGGTGGTTCTGTCGCCTCGTCTCGCTCCAGTCGTTCCGTCGTCGCCATGCGGACATAGGCGGCCACTCCGATGCCGAGCCGTTTGGCTTGGCGCGTCACGCGAGCCACCCATTCGGGGTCGGCCCGTAAGTCCATCCGGTTGCGGGCGTGGTTCTCGCGACGTTTCCAGCGTTCTTTCGCCATACTGCGTATTCCAGAGTCGTCTTGTGTATTCCAGTGTATTCTTGCCGCTCCAGCTTTGTACAGGAAATTTGACAGGCGCAACCAGTGCTGTCCCATCGACTTGCGTTATATGTACGTACAAGCGCTGAAAATGCGCTGGCGATATGTCTTGACGGCGGAATGATCCGGGTCTACCTTGCCCACGCCCATCCGGGCCGGCATCCGCTCTTCGCGGACCGTCATCCAATGGAGTGTCCGCCATGACCACGCTCGATGCGCCCAAAGTCGAAATGTGCGACGCCCCCGGACCGCTATCGCGATCCGGTCGGCGCACGGCGGAGAAGTTCCGCGATGTGTTGTGGAAGATCGACGAATTGCTCGTCGTGACCGATGCGGCCGCCGCATGCACGGATGAGCAGTTGGCCGCCGTCTTCGGTTCGATCGATGATGTTATTGGCGACGAAAGGGCGGACGTGGTTGCCCTGCGATATAACCTCTCGGTCGCGAGATTTTACATCGACAACATCATGCCGTATCTCGGCGATCGCCCCGCCACTCCGCCGGCGTCCCCCGACGTGGTTCCATCCGTGACGTTTTACTGGTGCGCCGAAGACGATGAGACGGGACTCGCCGCCCCGGCGGGCCACGGACGGCGCAGGCAACGTACGGCCCGCACGCCAGAGGCGCAGCAAACGGCGATGAAGTTTCTTCGTGTCGTCGAGAAGACGAAGGAATTGCTCGCACTAGTCGAGGCCGCCGACGAGTATACGGACACGCAATTGGCCGCCGCCTTCGGCTGGGATGGTGGCGTGTATCTGGCACGGCTAGACTTAGGCGGACTCTTGTTCAACTTGAGTACCGCCGAAGGTCGCCTCGGCGATGCCATACCGCATTTCGAGGCCGCCTAGCCCCCTCTCGTCGTCCTTCGCCCCATGCCCGGCCTACGCGCCGGGCA
>CAYVRB010000272.1:0-8344 GCA_964453375.1 uncultured Alcaligenaceae bacterium | reverse complement strand
CGGATCAGCCAGTTGCTCGTCGTCGACGCCGACCGTCGGCTCGTCGCAGAGCAGCACATCCACGATCTGCTCACGGCCAAGGTCGTCTGAATGAGCGCTTCGGCACAAGCCGTCCGTCGCGCCGCAGCCGTCGGGACGAGGACGACGAGGACGACGACCGGCCGCGCCGGCGCTCGCGCCGACGGCAGTCGGGCGAGAACGCCGCCGCGGGCATCAGCCTCACGCTCGGGCTGCTCTCGATCCTGCTGAACGTCATCACCGGCATCCCGGCGATCATCTTCGGCATCATGGGGCTGAAGAACTCCGGTCGCACCGGCACCGGCCAGGGAATGGCGATCGCCGGCATCGGCAGCGCCGTCGTCTGCACCGCCCTCTCCTCGATCGCCATCTACTTCCTCTGGAACATGAAGTCCGATCGCCAGGCGGACAACCGCGCCTTCGACAACGCCAAGCGGATCGGCCTCGCGTTCCACAACTCGCACGACGCGCTCGGGAACCTCTTCCCCGCCTACACCACGCGGCCCGGCCTCTTCATGGGGCGCGACCCCGTGCCCATGATCGAGCGGCGCACGTCGTGGCGGACCGCGGCGCTGCCGTTCCTCGAACAGGACAACCTGTTCCGCCAGTACGATCCGACGCAAACCTGGAACAGCACGCGCAACCAAGCGGTGACCGCCACCCACGTGCCGGCGTTCTCCGACGGCGCGGACAAGACGAACCAGACGCGCTTCCGCGTCTTCACCGGGCCGAACACGCCGTTCAAGCACGGTCAGACGGCGATCCGCCTCATGAACATCACCGACGGCACGTCGAACACGGCGCTCATGGCCGAGAGCGCCGACCTCGGCCCGTGGGGCGAGCCGAAAGACATGGAAGTGTCGCCGGTCGGCCCGATGCCCGCGCTCGGCAAGCCCGACGGGCAGTTCGCGATCATCCTGATGGCCGACGGCTCGGTGCGCCGCATCCGCAAGACGATCGACGAGCGCACGCTGCGCCTCCTCGTCGACCCGGCCGACGGTCAGGTCGTGCCGTTGGAGTGGTGAGGCGGTTCCGTCGAATCGACCCTTCGGTATAACGTCTCGATGCAGTTTGAAACGCTAGCCATCGTCGGCGTGGGGTTGCTCGGCGGATCGTTGGGGCTGGCCGCGAAGGCGCGGGGGCTGGTCGGGCGCGTCGTCGGCGTCGGCCGCGATCCGGCGAAGCTCGCGACCGCGCTCGACCTCGGCGCCATCGACGAATCCCGCTCCGAATTCGCCGACGCGATTCCCGACGCCGATCTCGTCGTCGTCTGCACGCCCGTCGATCTGATTCCCCGGCACGTGCGCGAAGCGGCGGAATTCGCCCGCCCCGGTTGCATCCTCACCGACGTGGGCAGCACGAAGGCGCGCATCGTCGCGGAAGTCGGGAATCGACTGCCGCCGCGCGTCGCGTTCGTCGGCAGCCATCCGATGGCCGGTTCGGAGAAGAAGGGGCCGGCGCACGCGGTGGCGGACCTGTTCGTGAACCGGGCGACGATCGTGACGCCGACGGCGGACTCCGACCCGGGCGCGGTGGAGCGGTTGACGCGATTCTGGGAAGGCGTCGGCAGCCGCGTGGTGACGATGTCGCCGGAGGAGCACGACCGCGCGGTGGCGAACGTGAGCCACCTGCCGCACGCCGTGGCGGCGGCGCTGGCGGGCACGGTCGATCCGGCGTTCCTGCCGATCTCGGCCGGCGGTTTCCGGGACACGACGCGCATCGCCGCGGCGGCGCCCGCCATCTGGGAACCGATTTTCCGCACGAACCGCACCGAGGTGCTGGCGGGCTGCGAACGCTTCGCGGCGCGGTTCGACGAATTCCGCAAGCTGCTCGAAGCCGACGACGGGCCGGGACTGATCCGCTGGTTGAACGAAGGGAAACGGGTGCGCGATGCTCTGGGAAGTTGAGATCCGCCCGCTGGGCCGGGACGCCGAACGCGAGCGCGTCTGCGACGAGTTCGACCTGCTGACGCACGGCCGGCGCGGCGGCGACCTCGTGTCGGCGTCGGCGCGCGGCTACCTCCTCGAAGGCGAATTGTCCGCCCACGACGTCGCGAAGCTCTGCAACGAACTGCTCGTCGATCCGCTCGTCGAAACGGTCGTCGTCGCGCCACTGGACCTGAAGACGAAAGACCCGGCGTTCACCGTCCTCTACAAGCCCGGCGTGATGGACCCGGTGACGGACAGCGTGCTGAAATCGTCCCGCGACCTCGACGTGCGGCTGGAGCAGGTACGCACCTTCCGCCGGTACTTCACGCGCGAGGCGGTGCCGTCGACGGATCGGGACACGCTCACGCGCAAGGTGCTGGCGAACGACGCGATCGAGCAGGTGGTGGCCGGCCCCGTGAAGGCGGACCACCTGGCACTCGGCAAGCCGGGCCGGTTCGAGCTGGTGACGGTGCCGCTGCGCGACCTCGACGACGACGGGTTGATGGACGTCAGCCGGCGGGGCCAACTGGCGCTGACGCTCGACGAGATGACGACGATCCGGGCGCACTTTCGCGAGCTGGGCCGCGAGCCGACGGATTGCGAACTCGAGACGATCGCCCAGACCTGGAGCGAGCACTGCTCGCACAAGACGCTCAAGGGCCGCATCGCCTACTCGGAAACGATCGACGGCGCGACGAAAACGACGCATTACAAGAACATGCTGAAGGAGACGATCTTCGCGGCGACGCAGGCGATCCGCGCGACGCTCGGGGCGGATGACTGGTGCGTGAGCGTGTTCGCCGACAACGCCGGCATCGTGAAGTTCGACGACAAGTTCCACGCCTGCATCAAGGTCGAGACGCACAATCGCCCGTCGGCGATCGAACCCTACGGCGGCGCGAATACCGGCCTCGGCGGCGTCATCCGCGACGTGCTCGGCACCGGCCTCGGCGGCAAACCGATCTGCAACACGAACGTCTTCTGCTTCGCCCCGCCCGACTTCCCGCCCGACGACCTGCCCCCCGGCGTACTCCACCCTCGCCGCGTCATGCACGGCGTCGTCGCCGGCGTGCGCGACTACGGCAACCGGATGGGCATCCCCACCGTCAACGGCTCGCTCGCCTTCGACGAACGCTACCTCGCCAACCCGCTCGTCTTCTGTGGCACCGTCGGCCTCATCCCCGTCGGCATGGAGCACAAGGAGGTCCGCCCCGGCGACCTCATCGTCGCCGTCGGCGGGCGCACCGGCCGCGACGGCATCCACGGCGCCACCTTCTCCTCCGAGGGCCTCACGGAGGCGTCGGACCAGATCAGCGGCGGCGCCGTGCAGATCGGCAACGCCATCGCCGAGAAGAAGGTGCTGGACGTGATCCTCCAGGCGCGCGATCGCGGCCTGTACACGGCCATCACCGATTGCGGCGCCGGCGGGTTCAGCTCCGCCGTCGGCGAGATGGGCGCCGACCTCGGCGCCCGGGTGGAATTGGCCAACGCGCCGCTCAAGTACGAGGGGCTGAGCTATACCGAAATCTGGATCAGCGAATCGCAGGAGCGGATGGTGCTCTCCGTTCCGCCCGAGAAGTGGGAACAGCTCCGCACGCTCTGCGCCGGCGAGGACGTGGAGGCGGCGATCCTCGGCACCTTCGAGCCGACCGGGCGCCTGAAGCTCACCTACCAGGGAAATCTCGTCGCGGACGTGTCGATGCACTTCCTGCACGACGGCCGGCCCGACCTCACGCGCGAAGCCGTCTGGTCCGCGCCGATCAACGCGAAACTCCCCGCGACGAACCCGCTCGCGCCGACCGACGCGCTCAAGGCCATCCTCGGTTCCTTCACCGTCTGCTCGAAGGAATGGGTGATCCGCCAATACGACCACGAGGTGCAGGGCGGCAGCGCGGTGAAGCCGCTGACGGGTGTGGCCGAGGACGGGCCGTCGGACGCCGCCGTCGTCGCGCCGGTGCTCGGATCGGCGGTCGGCCTGGCGATCGGGAACGGCCTCGCCCCGCGCTACGCGGACTTGGACCCGCGCGCCGCGGCGGCGTGCGCCATCGACGAGGCGGTGCGCAACGTCGTCGCCGTCGGCGGCGATCCGGCGCGCACCGCCATCCTCGACAACTTCTGTTGGGGCAACGTCCGCGATCCCGAGATGCTCGGCGCGCTCGTCCGCACGGCCGAGGCCTGCCGCGACGTGGCCATCGCCTACGGCACGCCGTTCGTCAGCGGCAAGGACAGCCTGAACAACGAGTACAAATCGGGATCGCGCAAGATCTCCATCCCGCACACGCTGCTCGTGTCGTCCTTGGCGCGCGTGCCGGACGTCGCGAAGTGCGCCACGATGGACCTGAAGGAACCGGGCAACGAGTTGTACCTCGTCGGCGTCACGAAGGACGAACTCGGCGGCTCGCACTACCACCTGGTGACGAACGCGGAGGGGGGCGCGGCGCCGATGCCGGACCTTGCGCTCGCGCCGAAGCTGTTCGCGGCGGTCCACCGCGCGATCGCCGATGGACACGTCCGCGCCTGCCACGACCTGAGCGAGGGGGGCCTCGCCGTCGCGGCGGCGGAGATGGCCTTCGCGGGCGGCGTCGGCGCCGACCTCGCGCTCGCCGGCCTCGGCGACCTGTCCGACACTGCGAAGCTCTTCTCCGAATCGCCGACGCGGTTCCTGCTCGAAGTCCGCCCGGCCGCGGCCGCCGCCGTGCGCGCACTCTTCGCCAGCCTGCCGCTCGCGAAGGTCGGCGTCACCGTCGCCGAGCCGCGCCTCCGCATCGCCGGCACCAGCGGCGAATGGCTCGTTTGGGCCAAACTCGCCGAACTGAAGGATTGCTGGCAAAAGCCGTTGAGATGGTAAATGGTTCGCCCCGCCGGGCGAATCACGGTTCGACTCGATCCGCCAACGCCTTCGCTCGAATCCGGTTGGTATGATGGCGGTATCCGCCCGCGCCGGGAGCGCCCTCATGTTCGCGTTACGCTCGCTCGTCGTCGGTCTCGCGGTCCTCCTCCTCGTCGCCGCACCGGCCCCCGCCGCGGACGCCGATGCCAATTTCGTCGGCCGCGTGAACGCTTCGATCACCAAGGGCAAAAGCTATCTCCTCAGCAGGCAATCCGCCGAGGGCACCTGGGAGGGCGTACTCCTCGAGAACCTCGCGAACCAGGTCGGCGGCCAGACCGCGCTCGTCACGCTCGCGCTCCTGAACTGCGGCGTGCCCGCCGAGGACAAGGCGATCCAGAAGGCGCTCGATTTCCTCCGCAAGCTCCCGCCCGAGAAGACCTACGTCGTCGCGCTCGCCACGATGGCGTTCGCCGAGGCGCGGCAGACCAAGGACCTCGAACGGATCCAGAAGAACGTCGACTGGCTGCTCGCGAATCCGATCCGCGAGGGGGGCAAGCTCAAGGGCTGGAGCTACCCGATGAACCCGATCCCGGACGCGTCCAACACGCAGTACGCGCTCCTGGGCCTCTACGCCGCCAAGCAGGCCGGCATCAAGATCGACGACAAATACTGGGCCGAAATCCGCGACCTCTATCTCTCGATCCAGAAGCAGGACAAGGAAAACGTCGGCAAGAACGAAGCCTACTGGACCTACGACTACACGCGGAACTTCGGCGGCCTGTCGGGGGCGAGCTTCACGATGACCTCCGCGGGCGTCTGCGGCCTGCTCATCGCCGGGATGGGCCTGAACGCCGGCGAACAGAAGCTCGACGACCTCTCTGGCGTCGCCGCGAACTGCGGCGTCTATTCCACCAACGGCCCCGTCGCGAAGGGGATGACCTGGATCGCCAACCGCTTCAACTTCGACAACGTGCCGGGGCTGAAGTCGGTCTACTACAACATCTACGGCCTCGAGCGCCTCGGCCGCATCTCCGGCCAGCGCTTCATCGGCAAATACGACTGGTACCGCGAGGGGTGCGATTTCCTGCTGCGCTCCCAGCACGGAGAAGGAAAGTGGGAGGGCGCCGGCCGCGCCGCCGACGGGTTCCCCAACGTCGCCACCAGCTTCGCGCTCCTCTTCCTCTCGAAGGGCCGCACCCCCATCCTGCTCACGAAGCTCGCCTTCGAGACCGGCCTCGGCGAACCGCGCGACATCGTCGGCTGGAACCGCAAGCAGAGCGACGCCCGCCACCTCACCGAGTTCGCCAGCCGCGAACTCTTCAACGGCCTGCCGCTCGGCTGGCAGGTCTACGACGCCCGCAAGATCGACCTCACCGGCGAGAAGCTCAAGGTCGAAGTCGAATCGCTCCTGTCCTGCCCCGTCGTGTACATGAACGGCCACACGCGCCCGAACCTCACCGGAACGCAGAAGGACCTGCTCAAGAAATACGTGGACGAAGGCGGCTTCCTCTTCGCCGAGGCCTGCTGCGGCAGCGAGGAGTTCGCCGTCGAGTTCCGCAAGCTGATGAAGGAACTGTTCCCCGAGAACCAAATGACGCCGATGGGGCCGGAGCATCCGGTCTGGCGGTCGTTCTTCAACGTCTCCCCGGCCGACATCCCCGGCGTCGAGTGCCTGGAGCGCGGCTGCAAGACGGTCGTCGTGCTGAGCACCAAGCCGCTCGCGGGCTATTGGGAGGAGAACCGGTTCATGGTGTCGAAGGGCGTGCCGGCGACGAACCGGGGCCAGCGCGCCTACCAGTTCGCCGGCAACGTGATCGCCTACGCCACCGGGATGCAGCCGCCGGAGCAGCGCGGCACCCGCGTCGCCATCGCCGACTCGAAGAACGACCTCACGCCCCCGCGCGGCGCCCTCAAACCGGCGCAGCTCCGCCTCCGCGGCGACAACCCGCCCGCCCCCGCCGCCATGCGGAACCTCATGGCGCACGTCAAGACCACCACCGGCGTCGACACCGTCCTCGACAAGCAGATGATCCTGGCCAGCGACCCGGAACTGGACAAATACAAGTTCATCTACCTGCACGGCCGCCGCGCCATCGACATCACCGACGCCGAGCTGAAGAACCTCGCCGACGGCCTCGACACCGGCGGACTGCTCTTCGCCGACTCCGCCTGCGGCAAACCGGAGTTCGACAAGTCGTTCCGCGAGATGGTCAAGAAGCTCTACCCCGAGCGCAAGCTGGAACCGATCCCGCTCACCGACGATCTCTTCTCCAAGAAGATGGGCGGCGTGGAGATCACGACCGTGCAGCGCCGCGAGAAGGCCGACGGCACCGGCACCGACGGCGGCTACAAGGACCTGCCCCCCGCCCTCGAAGGGATCAAGATCGACGGCCGATGGGTGGTGATCTACAGCAAGTTCGACATCGGCTGCGCGCTCGAGCGCCACAAGTCCACCGATTGCCTCGGCCACTCGCCGGAGAGCGCCCTCAAGCTCGGCGCCGCCGCCGTGCTCTACTCGCTGAAGCGCTGATGCGGCCGGATTCCGGTTCGGTACAACAATCGGACCGCTCCGGAGTGTCGCCGTGCCCGTCCCGTCGGATGCCTTGGAACGAACGCTGCGGGCGCGCGAGCCGGCGGTTCGGCTCGTGTCGGAGCTGGCCCTGCTGCGGGCGCTGGCGAAGGCGCTCGAGGCCGGGGATCGCGTGCCGGACAACCCGCGTCTGCCGCTCTGGACGCCGGCGGACCGCGTGCCGGACCTCGCCGTCGAACCGGGCCAAACGAAGCTGCTCCTTGTCACCACGCCCGACGACCGCCTGCTGCACAGTACCGCGCCGGCCGACGTGCTCGCGATCTATTCCCGGCTCCTCGACCGCGCGGCGTTCGCCGCGTCTGCCGACGCGGCCGACTTTCTCGCCCTGCCCGAACCGGTCCGCCGCGAAGCCCGCTTCGTGTTGGAATCGGACCATCTCTTGCCGGCGGACCCGACGGAGGACGAAGTCGGCCGAACGTTCCACGCGGTCGTCGCCGAGCTGCGCGCGAACCGGCCGGACGCGATCGCCGACATCTTCCCCCTGTTGGCCGCGCGCGAACCGCACGATGGGCCTCACGCTTCGTCCGAGGCTCTGCCGCCGGCGCGATGGCCCGACGTGGCGTCCGTCGTCGCGAACACGAAGAACCACGTCCGCCGCGCCATCGAATACCATCGCCGCCCGGAGGACCGCGCCACGGCCGTCGGCATCCTTTGCGAAGGCCTCGGCGGCCGGCTCCGCGAGACTCTGTTGTTGAACGACGCGAGTGCGTCCGACTGGAACGCGGCGTTCGCGGCGCTGCTGCCGCACACGGCGTCCGCGACCTGGACCCCCGCCGCGAAGGCGCTCTACGAACTCCAGAAGATGGCGCTCGACCTGGCCGGGCCGCAGTACGCCGTCGCTCCGTTCGAGTGGCTGCGCTCCTTCGGGAAGCGCCCGCTCAAGCAACCCCTGGACAAGGCGCGGGACATCATCCGCCTGCGGCACCTCGCGAAGGCCGAGCGCCACCTCGCCCGCGTCCCGCTCGACGCGGCGGCCCG
>CAYVRB010000271.1:0-8454 GCA_964453375.1 uncultured Alcaligenaceae bacterium | reverse complement strand
CTGGACGCCTACGAGCTGACGAACCGGATGACGCCGATCAAAGAGATGCGCTACTGCATCACGCACGCGAACTTCCCGTCGCAGCGGAACCTCGAACGCTGCCGGGACCTCGGCGTCTGCGCCGACGTGCAACCGGCGTGGCTCTACAAGGACGGCCACACGCTCTTGAAGGTGCTCGGCCCCGATCGGATGCGCTGGTTCCAGCCGTACAAGTCGTGGCTGAAGTACACGACCGTCGGCGGCGGCAGCGACCACATGCTCCGCTTCGATCCGCTCGACTCGACGAACCCCTGGAGTCCGTGGCTCGGCATCTGGATCGCGCTCACGCGCTCGCTCGAGCGCGGCGGCGTCCTCCGCCCCGACGAGGCGCTCACGCGCGAGGAGGCGCTGCGGCTCTACACGGTGAACAACGCGTTCCTCCACAAGGAGGAGGCGCGGAAGGGCACGCTCGAAGTCGGCAAGCTCGGCGATCTCGTCGTGATCGACCGCGACGTGCTGACGTGCCCCGTGGCCGAGGTACGCGACACGAGGGTGTTGTTCACGATCGTCGGCGGCGCGGTGGTGTTCGAGCGGAAGTGAGCCGGCGTCGATTCCTCCCCGACCGCGAGCATCGTCCATGAAGATCACGCACATCGAGCCGATCCCCGTTTGCGTGCCCCTCAAGAAGGGCCTCACGGCCAAGACGGCGCACGGGGAGCACGCCGTCTCGCCTTACGTGATTGTGAGGGTCCACACCGACGCCGGCATCGTCGGCCTCGGCGAGGCGACGATCAGCGGCCTCTGGTCGGGCGAGACGCAGGCCGGCACCGTCGCGGCGATCCGCGACTACATCGAACCGGTACTCCTCGGCAAGGATCCGCGCGACCTCCATTCGATTCGTCGCGCGATGGATTTCATCATCAAATTGAATCCGTTCACCAAGGCCGCCGTCGAGATGGCGATGTGGGACATCGCCGGTAAGGCGGTCGGGCTGCCGGTGTATCGATTGCTCGGAGGGATGGTCCGCGACAAGGTTCGCATCAAGCTCGTCGTCTGGGCGCGCGACGTGGCCGGTTCCATCAAGATGGCCGAGGATCATTTGAAGCTCGGCGTCTCGTGCGTGAAGGTGAAGGTCGGCCTCGATCCGGAGACGGACATCGCGCGCGTCCGGGCCGTGCGCGCGGTGGCGGGGAAGGACATCCCCGTGACGATCGACGCGAACTGCGGCTGGACGATCCAGCAAGCGAAGCACTGCCTGCGGGCGCTCGCCGATGCGAACCTCCTGCTCGCGGAGCAACCGATCCCGGCCGGCGATCCGGCGGCGCTGGCGGAGCTGCGCCGCGACACGCCGGCGCCGATCATGGCGGACGAATCGGTGTTCACGCTACAAGACGCTTGGCTGCTGACGTTGCACCGCGCCGCGGACATCCTCAGCGTCTACCCCGGCAAGCACGGCGGGATCGCCGCCACCGCCGAGATCGTCGCCGTCGCCAAGGCCGCCGGCCTCCGTTGCACCATCGGCAGCAACCTCGAATTCGGCATCGGCACCGCCGCCATGCTCCACGTCGCCGCCGCCTTCCCCGAAATCGACACCGACACGTTCCCCGCCGACACGATCGGCCCCTTTTATCACGACGCCGACCTGATCGCGCAGCCGCTCGACCTCGGCCCGCCGCACGCGATCGTACCCGACGGCCCCGGCCTCGGCGTCGAACTCGACGAGTCGCAACTGAAACGCTGGCGCGTGGGGTAGGAACTATCGCGGCGCCCGTTTGTCCATTACAACGTCCGCGCTCCGATTCTCCCGGATAGCCGCCATGCGCCGCTTCAGCTCGCTTCTTCTCGTGCTCGCGTTCCTCCCCCGATCCTTGGCTCAGGAAACGGGCAAGCCCGATCCCGAGCAGGCGCTCGTCGACGCGGTCGGCAATGCCAAGATGCTGGCCAAGGGCGAGTACAAGGCGGTCCGGTCCGTCGTCGCGAACTACTTCGAGACGAAGTACGCCGCCGACATCGAGGCGGGCTTCGGCGACGATCGCGACGCGATCGTCCGGTTCCTCAAGGACAACCCGGACCTGCGGGACACGCTGTATTCGGCGCTCGACCCGGAGGTGGACAAGTTCGAGCCGGCGCTGGCGATCTTCCGCGAGTTGTGGAAACTCGGGCCGGAGAAGTTGAAGGCTCATCCCGAACTGGCCGTCGCCGTCTGCGTGGTGTGGGACGACCCGAACGCGGTGTACGACTACCGCCCCCACCAGCGGCGCACGCGCAGCAACCTGCCGGTCGATCCCACGACGGTCGGCTGGAAGGAGAACTGGCAATACCTGCTGTCGCGCGAGGGGGAACTGAAGGGCGCGGTGCAGAACCTGCCGTGGGAGTTCCTCGTGCACATGGTGAACAACCGCACGCCGACGGCGGAACGGGATTGGTCGGTGAAGAACTACCTGAAGAAGCGCCAGGGCATCGGCACGATTTACAAGGAAATCGTCTACGACATGCAGATGCTCCGCACGGAACAGCGCAGCGGCGGCGGCCAGGGCGATTGCAAGCTCACGGGGCAGGACTACACGCTCGAAGGGATCAAGAAGCATGGCGGCGTCTGCGCCATGCAGGCGGACTTCGCGGCGCGGGTGGCGAAGAGCATCGCCGTGCCCGCGGAATACGTGCGCGGCGAAGGGAACAGCGGCGGACTGCACGCCTGGGTCATGTGGGTCGAACTCAAATCGGTGTCGAAGGACAAGATCGAATTCGCCATGCTCTCGGAAGGTCGGTATTTCGGCGACCAGTTCTACGTCGGCACGATCGAGGACCCGAAGAGCGGCCGACCGATGACCGACCGCGACATGGAACGGCGGCTGGTGACGATCGGCGTCGCCCCGCAGCACGCCCGACAGGCGGACTTGCTCATGCGCATGTATCCCTACGCGAAGGACCGCAAGGAGTGGACGCCGAAGCAGCGGCTCGCGTTCGTCAAGAAGATCTTCGAGCTGTTCCCGCACTGCGAGCGCGCCTGGCGGGAACTCGCCGAGATCGCGCTGGACGGCAAGACGATCGAGCCACCCGACGCCGTCAACCTCGCGAACAAGGCCATCGTCAGCTTCTCGAATTTCCCGGATTTCAGTTGGTCGTTGTTTGATCCGATCCTGACGGGCCAGAAGGACGCGGCGCAGCGCGGCTCGGTGTACGAGAAGGCGGTGTTGAAGTTCGAGGCGCTCGGCCGGCCGGACCTCGCGTGCGAGTGCCGGATCAAGTGGGCCGAATCTGTCGAGGACTCGAAGGACTTCAAGAAGGCGGCGGAGGGGCTGGCGCAGACGATCGCGAAGTTCCCGGCCGAGGGGCGCTACGTGCCGAAGGTGCTGGACAAGCTGGCGGACGCCTGCGCGAAGTACAAGGACGGCACGAAGAAGCTGGCGAAGTTCTACGGGGAGTTCCTGCCGCGCGTGCCGAAGACCCGCGGGGACGAAGTGACGGAATACGCCGTGAAGGTGCACGAGCAGGCGCTCGCGTTCTTCAAGGAGAACGCGATGGCGAAGGAGGCGGCGCAGATCGAGCCGGTCGTCGCGGCGCTGAAGAAGGCCAAGCCGGGCAAGCCCTGACCCCTTTCGCCGGAATCGCGTTTCGAGTAGCATCGAGTCATGGTTCCCGAGAAAGCGCCGCCCGCCGCCGATCCGTCGTCCGCCGCGATCCCGCTCGATACGGCCGTGCCGGGCGAATCGACGCCGATGGCGAGTTCGCCCTACGTCCACTCCGGCGTCGCCAAGCCGCTCACCATTCCCGGCTACGAGCTGCTCGAAGTGATCGGCAAGGGCGGCATGGGCGTCGTCCACCGCGGCCGGCAAATCCTGCTGAACCGGTTCGTCGCGATCAAGTTCCTGCCGAACGCCACCGCCGCCGAACCGGGCCTCGTCCAGCGCTTCATGGCCGAGGCGCAGGTCGTCGCCGCGATCCGCCATCCAAACGTCATCGACGTGTACGACTTCGGCGAGACCGCCGGCGTGCCGTTCATCGTCATGGAATTGCTCGAGAAGGGCACGCTGGCGGAACGCTTTCCCCTCGGTACGGCGCACGACCCGGCGACGGTGGCGGGCGTGATGGCGAAGATCGCCCGCGGCGTCGCCGCCGCGCACGAGGCCGGCGTCGTCCACCGCGACCTGAAGCCCGCGAACGTCCTCTTCGATCGCGCGGGCGAACCGAAGATCGTCGACTTCGGCCTCGCCAAACGCGAGAACTCCGACCTCACGCAATCGACCGCGTCGATGGGCACGCCGTTCTACATGTCACCGGAGCAGGCGAAGGGGAAGAGCAAGCACGCGGGGCCGCAAGCGGATGTCTGGTCGCTGGGCGTGATGCTGTACGAGCAGTGGACGGGCCGGCGGCCGTTCGAGGCCGAACACCAATTCGAGCTGCTGCTCAGCATCGTGGGGAAGGCGCCGCCGGCGCCGCGGACGGTGAACCGGCTCCTGCCGGAGGCCTACGAGCGGATCGTTCTGAAATGTTTGGCGAAGAAGCCGACGGAGCGATACACGACGGCGTTGGAGTTGGCGAAGGCGCTGGAGGCGGCGCGGCGTGGCGTGCCGACGGCGAAGGCGATGCCCGCGCCGCCGGTGCCACCGGCGCCAAGCCCGCCGACGCCGAAGTCCAAGCCGAAGTCGATCCCGGTGGCCGAGCGCCTCGTGCCGCTCGTGGCCGCCCCCGCCGCGGCCGAGGGGGAGGAGATTCCGGTCGTCCGACCGCGTCGGAAACGCCGGTCGTTCTTCGGTTGGATTCGCCGCCTCGTCCTGTTCGCGGGCGCCGTGTTCGCAACCGCGATTGCCATCATCGTCGCGATTGGGATCTCTGGCGGGAAACCGAATTCGAGTGCGGTACCCGGTCCGTCCCTCCAACTGAAGGGCAAAACCAATGACAATGCATCGCTCCCTCCTCCTCGTCGTCGTTCTGACCGGACCGATCGCCGCCGGCGATCCGAAGCCGGCGTCTAAGCTCCGCCAGGCGCTCGACGCCACCGGCGACGTGGTGCTGGAGGATCAATCGCTCATCGGGCTGGCGGACTACTTCAAGGGGAAGCTCAAGGCCGAGGTGCGCTTCGACAACGCCGCGCTCGCGGCCGCCGGGATCGACGCGAACGCGCCGTACTACACCGTGAAGCTCCGCGGTGGCAAGGTCCGCGACGGTCTGTCCGCGGCGCTCGCGCAGTCCAATCTCAGCCACGCCATCGTGGGCGGGTCGCTGTTCATCGGCTTCGAGGCGGACGCGATCGCCCGCCAGATGCGCCAGCGCGTCAGCGTCGACGGCGAGGCCGCGACCCTCGCGGCCGTGCTCAAATCGCTGGCGGACGAGACCGGCGCGAACGTGACGCTCGACCCGCGCGAGACCGAGAAGCGGGCAATCCCGACCGTGAAGCTCAAGCTCGACGATGTGCCGCTCGAGACCGCCGTTCGGCTGCTGGCCGAGGTGGGCGGCTTGTCGGCGGTGCGGATGAACAACGTGCTGTTCGTAACGACGGAGGAGCGCGCCGCCCGGCTGGCGACCGTCGCCGATCCGCCGGTCCCCGCCGCCGCGGCGCCGGCCGCCCCGGCCTTCCCCGCCGTGCCGTTCGGCTTGGGCGGCCTGCTGAAGCCGCCGGGCGGCGGCCGATGATGATCAACCCTGAGGTCGTTGGATTCGAACGATTTGACCTGGCAATTCGCCGATCCGCGCGATCGACTCGTGAATGCGATTCGCGAGTACAGGAAAATCGGCATCGGCCGTGCAAACAACGATTCCAGCATGGTCGGAATCGGCTCGATGCAATCGAATGAAATCCTTGCGGTTGAGTGTCAGTACGGCCCGGCCTTCGTCGGTGGCGAGTTTCAACACTTCCCGGTCGGGCATACCTTCGCCGGCGCGTCCGCGCTCGAGTATCGTGACGACATCGTGGCCAAGTTGGCGGAGGAGTTCGACGACGGGAAATGGGAAGTTCTCGTTGGAATAAAATCGGGCCACCATCATTCCTCTTCGTTCGCGCGAATATCGTCTTCGATTTCGGATCGATGGGCGTCCGCGTAGCTCCAGGCCTGCACGAGATCGACGGCCTTCAAGGTTGGGTAGCTTCGCAGGATGTCGATCTCCGTCATACCGAGTTGCCGCATGCGTTCGATCGACCAGACCGGAATGCGCGTCCGAATGATTCGTGCGGATCCTCCGCAGACATCGGGCGTCTTGAGAATCCCCGCGAATTGAGGAACGACGATCGGACTCGAACCGTTGCGCGTCGTTAAGTATTCGCGCACCTCATCCCGTTCGCCCGGACTGAGGCCGTCGAGTTGCTTCAGCATTTCAGGAACGATTGGCACGTCAGACCTAAGTGTCGAAGGAGTCGTAGAGGTTCGCTCCAATCATTTTAACCAGCATCGATCGTCGAAAGTCCCCGAATTGTTACGCCAAGATGTCCCTTATCACGCGCCCTGTCGGGACGAGGTGCTGCGGACGGCCGATGCGGTCGGTCATCGTCGTTTCCAGGTCGTAGCCGAGGAGGTGGAACGTCGTCGAGAGCACGTCCTTCGGCGAGATGGGAGTGTCGACCACCGTGCCGCCGATGCTGTCCGTCTTGCCGACGACGCGGCCGCGGGCGATGCCGGCGCCGGCGAAGAGGGCCGTGTACGCCTGCGCCCAGTGGTCGCGGCCGCCACCCTTCGCGGAATTGATCTTCGGCGTGCGGCCGTGCTCGCTGAGGACGATGACGAGCGTGTCGTCGAGCATTCCCCGCGCGTGCAGGTCGGCGATGAGGCCGGCGTAGCCGCGGTCGAAGCCGGGCATCAGCTCGTTCTTCATGCGCGGGTAGTGTTCCCAATGGGTGTCCCAGCCGGAGCCGGCGAGGCCGAACTCGTCCCAGAAGACGGTGACGAAGCGCGAGCCGGCTTCGACGAGTCGCCGGGCCGCGAGGCACGACTGGCCGAAGAGCGTGTGGCCGTACTGGTCGCGCATCGCCGGCGCTTCGCGGCGGACGTCGAGCGCCTTGCGAATCGCTTCACTGCCGATCATGGAATACGCCGACTCGCGGAACGGATCGCGGACGTCGATCTTGTCGCGGAGCCGGCGCGCGTCGTCGAGCTGTTCCAGCAGGCCTTTACGCGTGTTCAATCGGTCCACGGTCACGTCGGCCGGCAGCGTCGTCGCGTCGCCGAGGGTGAAGTAGGCGTCCTTGTCGATGCCGACGTACGGCTCGTCGAACTCGATCGTGTTCGTCGTCAGCGTCTTCGTGATCTTCCGGTTCGCCTTGCCGACGAAGCGCGTGAAGTGGGGGTTGTACTCGCTCCCCAGGAACGCGGCGTACGGGCCGGCGCGGGCCACCTCGCCGGTGCGCTGGCTGCTCATCGGCCACGGGAGGAAGACGTTGTCGGGCACCGGCTTCTGCTTCGCCGATTTCCGCTTCTCCAGCCACGACACCACCGACCCCATGTAGGGCCAGTGCTTCGGGTCGTGCGGGCTGAGTTCCATCTGCACGTCGATGTCGGGCACGGCCGAAGTCGCGTAGGCCACGCCGTGGATCGGCTGGTTGTGCGTCAGCGACCGCGCGACCGTGACGTGGTGCATCACCTTGGCCGTGTTCGGCAGCAGCTCGCAGACCTGGCAGCCGGGCAAGGACGAGTTGATCGAACCGAGTTCGCCGCGAATCTCGACCGGCGCGTCGGGCTTCTGGTCCGCGAATTCGAGCTGGCTCGGCGAGCCGTACAGGAACAGCAGGATGCACGACTTCGCCTTGCCGAAGTGCTTGTCCTGCGATTCCTTGCGGGTCGATTCGGCGCGCAGCTGGTTCGCGAGCGTGTGGCCGAACAGGCTCAATCCGCCGACCTGGAGCAGGTCGCGGCGCGAGAGGCCGTCGCAGAGCCGTTTCTCGGAACCGAGGACTCGAAGCATGAACGCTCCCCGACGAGCGGGAGGAGGTGAGGCAGGTATGGGTATGATGCCGCGCGGCGGTCGAAAACGCAACGGAAAAACCGGTCTCCGCGGCGCGGGCCGGTTCCTATCTTGTCTCCATGCTCACCGGCGAAACCCTCATCCGCGTCCGCTACGCGGAGACCGACCGCATGGGATTGCTGCACCATGCGAACTACCTCGTGTACTTCGAACAGGCCCGCACCGACCTGCTGCGCCAGGTCGGCGGGAACTACAAGGACCTCGAAGACCGCGGGTTCTATCTCGTGGTGTCCAAGATCGAGATCAAGTACAAAAGCCCGGCGTACTACGACGACGAGCTGCGCATCGTCACGACCGTGACGCGGACGACGCCGGTGCGGCTGGAGCACAAATACGAAGTCTTCCGCCCCGACGGCACGCTTGTGGCCGAGGGCAGCTCGACGCTCGCGTGCGTCGACGGCGACGGCAAAATCCAGGCGATGCCCGACTGGCTGGCGGATGCGAAGTAGCGACCCTCGCGGCCGGGTGTAAAAAGGGGACTGGCACCTTTTTCGCCGCGAAAAAGGTGCCAGTCCCCTTTTT
>CAYVRB010000270.1:0-8518 GCA_964453375.1 uncultured Alcaligenaceae bacterium | reverse complement strand
GAGATCATCAAGCTCCGCTACGGCCTCGGCGACGGCTACACCTACACGCTCGAAGAGGTCGGCCGCATCTTCAAGGTCACCCGCGAACGCGTCCGCCAGATCGAGGCGAAGGCCGTGCGGAAATTGCAGCACCCCGTCCGCAGCCGTCAACTCGAAGGCTTCCTCGACGCCTGGTCGGTCATCCACGGGCAGTTGAAGAAGTAGGCCGGTTTTGGTTCAGCGTCGCTCGGCTTCGGTTGGTCGAGCGACGTGGGGACCGCCCGCGGTGGGTCGATTGACGGTACCACTTCGTCGGCGCCCTCGCGGTCTACCGTCCTTTCTCGCGGTACTCGTCGATCAGCCTCCGCGGCGCGCCGATGGCGACGGCGTGGAGTTCGCCGGTCCATTCGCGGGACTTCGGGTTGCCGAAGCCGAGTTTCGGGGCGACGAACGTCGCGGTGTGCGTCGCTCGCACCGTCGGGCCGAGCGGTTCGCCGGTGTCGCAATCGAGGCCGGACGGAATGTCCACGGAGAAGACCGGCCGGCCGCTCGCGTTCACCGTTTCCACGATCGCGTCGAGCGGCTTGCCCAGCCCGCGGCTCAACCCCGTGCCGAAGAGCGCGTCGACGATCCAGCCGGTCTTCGGCGTCCACTCCGCGATCGGGTGGATCGGCAGTTTCATCCGGTTGGCGATTTCGAAGTTCGTCTCGGCGTCGGCCGGCATGTAGCCGTCGATCAGGAAGATCTCGACGGGCCAGCCGGCGTTGTCGAGGTGGCGGGCGATCACGAACCCGTCGCCGCCGTTGTTGCCGGGGCCGCACAGGATGGTGGTCGGGAGCCGATTCGGGTTCAGGCGCATCAGGAGTTCGGCGCAGCCGCGGCCGGCGTTCTCCATGAGGACGACGCCGGGGATGCCGTACTCTTCAATCGCGCGCCGGTCGATCTCGCGGACCTGCATCCGGGACAAGGAGAATTCGCTCATCGGCGAATCCTCAACCCCTGCCCTTTCAGGAGTTCGTCGACTTCGTCCTTGGAAATCCAGGGGAGATCGCCGGGGATGCTGTGCTTGAGCGCGCCCATCGCGGCGCCGATTTCGAGGCCGCGGGGGAAGTCGCCGTCGAGGATGCCGTGGATCACGCCGGCGGCGAAGGCGTCGCCGGCGCCGAGGCGGTCGACGATCTCGACTTCGTAGTCGGCGGTGGTGAAGGAGTGCCCGACGGAGTACCCGATGCCGCCGAAGGTGTTCCGCCAGACGAGGGGCGTTTGGCGTCGAACGCCGGCGACCATCGTCAGGCCGAAGCGATCGACGAGCCGCTCGGCGACCTCGGCGAAGTCCTGGCCGGTGATGCCGAAGAGCTGGTCGGCGTCCGGTTCGCTGGCCAGGAGCAGGTCCATCCCCGCGAGCAGTTCGCCGAGCGTGCGGCCGGCGTCCTCGCGGCTCCAGAGCTTCGAGCGATAGTTCAGGTCCATGCTCGTGCGCAGCCCGGCGGCCCGCGCCGCCGCGAGCGCCTCGGCCACGACGGCGGCGACGTTCGCCCCGAGCGCCGGCGTGATCCCCGTCACGTGGAACCACTTCGCCCCGCGGAAGTTCGAAGGCCAATCGACGGTGCCCGGCTCCACCCGCGCGATGCTCGAATCCTTGCGGTCGTACAGGATCGAACTGGCGCGCGGGGCGGCGCCGAATTCCAGGAAGTACAGCCCGCAGCGCCCGTCGTCGGCGAACTCCACGCGCGGTTCGACGCCGGCTTCGAGCACTCGGTTCGCCACCAGCCGGCCGAGCGCGTTGTCCGGCAACCGCGACACCCACGCCGCCGAGTGGCCCAGCCGCGCGAGGCCGACGGCGGTGTTCAGCTCCGCGCCGCCGATTTCGATGTCGAACCGGCGCGCCTGCTCGATCCGTTGGAAGTGCGGCGGGGCGAGGCGGACCATCGCTTCGCCGAAGGTGATGATGTCGGCCATGCGGAAGAGTGTGCGGGTTGTGCCGGTTCGGGACAAGGGGCAAACTGGCGAAGAGATGCGCGTCGTTCCCGTCGTGCGAACCGTGATCGAGGTAACGCGTCGGATCGCGCCCCGTTTGCCGTGCGCGCCGGTTTCGCGACCGCTCGGCGCGGCCGAAGGACCGATGAAAACCGCACTCTCCAATCCATCCATTCGATCGCCACCGTTCGCCCGAACGGCGATGCGAAAGGGAGCCGCCGTGTCGATCCTTCGCCGATTCCTGCCGTGCGCCCTCGCGGGCGGTTCGTTCCTGTTCCCCGCCGTCGCCCAGGCGCAGACCGCGGATGTCATCGCGGAGGTGTCGCAGTTGGCGGCCGCGAACGCGCCGGCGCCGGCGGCGCCCTGCGTCGCGTGCGAGTCGTTCGACTTCAAGAAGGTGCCGCCGGTGCGCCCGCCGACGCGGCCCGGGATGTTCCCGATCCCGCCGTCCGGCGCGGGGGCGTACAACCTGCTCGCGGCCGTGCGCGGCGAGGAATCGCCGGCGCCGCCGAAGTTCGGCTATCCTCCCTTCGCGCTCATGCCGCCGTCGTTCTTCGACGCCGACTTCCGCTACCTCGACGACCCGAAGACGCCGCCGCAGGACGTCTTCGACCGGATGAAGCGCATCCACCTCGGCGACGACTGGCTGCTCTCCGTCGGCGGCCAGACGATGAACCGCTACCACTCCGAATACAACTCGCGGCTGACGCAACGGGACAATGTCTACAACCTCTCGCGCTTCCGCCTCTATACCGACCTCTGGTACAAGGACCGCCTGCGGCTCTTCGCGGAATTCAACGCCACCTACAGCATCTGGCAGGACCTGCCGCCGCTGCCGATCGACGAATCGGGGCCGGAGATTCAAAACCTGTTCGTCGACGTGAAACTCGGCGAACTCCGCAACGCGCCGGTCTACCTGCGCGCCGGACGCCAAGAGCTACTCCTCGGTTCGCAGCGGCTCGTCTCGCCGCCGGACTGGGCGAACGTCCGCCGCACCTTCCAGGGCCTGCGCCTGCTGCGCACGGGCGAGAAGTTCGACTTCGACGCCTTCGTCACGCAGCCGGTCGTGCCGAGCATCAACAAGCTGGACAGCGGGGACAACAACCAGATCTTCGCCGGTTCGTTCGCCACCTACCGGCCGAAGAAGGGCCAGGCGATTGACCTCTACTACTTCCTGCTGGACAACACGAACCGCGCGACGCAGCAGGGGATCGCGCGGCAACCGTCGACCGTCCACACCATCGGCACGCGCTACTACGGCGACACGGACCTGGACGACTGCCGCAAGCTGCTCTGGGACACGGAGACCGCGATCCAGTTCGGCCAACGCGGACAACAGGATATTATCGCGGGGATGATCACGACCGGCCTCGGCATGAACTTCAAGAAGGCGCCGATGAACCCGACCGTCTGGCTCTACTACGACTACGCCAGCGGCGACGACAGCCCGAACGCCGGGAACCATTTCACGACGTTCAACCAACTCTTCCCGTTCGGCCACTACTACATGGGCTGGACCGATCTGATCGGCCGGCAGAACATCCACGACCTGAACGCCACGGTGTACGTCTACCCGGCGAAGTGGCTGACGCTCTCGACGCAGTTCCACAACTTCTGGCTCGATAACGTGCGGGATGGGCTTTACAACGTGCCGGGGAACGCGGTGCGCCGCGACGCGACCGGCCGGGCGTCGGCGTTCGTCGGGCACGAGGTGGACTTCATCTCGAATTTCCACCTGACGCGACGGTCGGACCTGCTGGTGAGCTACGCGCAGCTCTTCGGCGGCGGGTTCCTGCGCGCGACGAGCGGCCCGAACGCGGCGGCGAACGCCAACGTCCTCGCGGCGATGCTGAGCATCCGGTATTGATTCAGTTCGACGAGTAGTTGTCGGGGAGGGCGTTCACCCGGATCGGGGCGTCGCCCTCCTTCTTCTTGCCGTTTTCGGGTTCCTTCGGCGCATCGGCGCCTTCCCCGAATTTGACGTTGTACTTGAAGTTGGCGATGGCGAGGTTGTCGTTGGGCAGGAGCGCCGCCCGGCGGACGCGCTGGCCGTTGACGCGCGTGCCGTTCGTGCTGCCGAGATCGCGGACGAGCACGAGTCCCTCGGTCTTCACGAGGACGCAGTGCTGCTTCGAGACGCTCTTGTGGTCGATGAAGAGGTCGCAGCCTTCGTCGCGGCCGACGAGGGTGAGGTCCTTCACGAGGTCCAGGGCCGGCCCGCCGTCGACCGGAATCAGTCTCGCTCGCATTGCGTCACCCGGTGGGATTCGATGGCGGCATGATACCCGAAGTCGCGGGGTCCGCGACAATCCATTTCGCGACTATTCGGCGGCCGGATCGGCCGCGAGGCGGACGGCGCGGGCCGCGAGGCGCTTCGCGTGCGCCGCGCGGTCGGCGTCGGATTTCGTCAGCGCCTCGTTCGCGGTCGCGTGGCGCTCCCACGCGTCCTTCGCGACCGCCCAGGCGTCCTTCGCGCCCGCCAGCACGGCGGCGCGGTCGGCGTCCTTCGCTCCAACGCGCAACAGCCGGATCGTGGCGCGCTCGGCCTGCTCGTGCTTGCAGAGCGCCAACAGGTACGACAGATCGGCCGCGCACAAGGACATGATCGTGCGGGATTCGATCGATTGCACGACGAGGCCGCCCTTCTCCCAGAACAGCTCGATGTCGGCCTGCGCCGCGGGCAGATTGGCCTGATTCTGCGGGAGGCGGGCGATCGACATCTTCTCGTAGACTTCGTTCGCGCGGTTGGCCCAGTCCTTCATCGCGTCGGCCGGCAACGCCGTGCGGCGCACCCGCTCCCGCACTTGCCCCACCACGCGTTCCCGTTCCACCAAGGTGCGAACCACTTCGTTAAACTGGCCGCGCCCGATCCGCTCGCGCGGGTTCGGTTCCAGCACGACCTCCGAATAGCGCTTGAGGAAGAACGCCTTCAAGGCGTTGCGGACTTCGTTATTCGCGACCTCCGGGGGCGGCTCGAACAGGTCGAGCGGGATCGGCGCGAGCTTCGTGATCTGTTCGAGGAGGCGCAGCTCGCGCGTCGGCGTCCCGTCGGTGCCGCCCTCCTCCAGCGGGAGAAACGACGGGAGGACGCGCGTGACCCCGAACTTGTCGACCGACGCCGGCGGGCTCCAGATCTTCGTGTTCGCGCCGAAGCGATCCGCGAGTTCGGCCGGATCGCGCGCCAGTTTGACGCCGACCTCGCCGCCGATCTTGCGCTCGACGAGTTTCATCCGATCGCTCGCGGCCACGAAGGGCACCGCCAGATACGTCGTGGCGGCCTTGAGATGCTCGACCGACCCGTCCCACGGCCGGACCTTGTCGTCGAGCCAGGGCTTGAGCAGATTCGGATTCGCGACGAGGTCGGTCAGCGTGCCGACGGCGCCGTTCGGGCCGGGGAACGGTTCGCCGCGCCAGGGGTCGAAGAGCGCGATCGAACCGTTCGGCAGGCGGGCACCGACCGCCCAGAACGGCCCCTTCGTCGCCTTGTTGTCTTCGACGGCGATGCTGGGCGCGGCCTCGCGATCGGGCGGGCCGATCAGGCAGCCGTCGAGTCCGAGTTGCTGGATCGCGGCGAGGAAGAGATACGCGCGATCCAGCCCGCTGCCGTACCCGCGCAGCAGGAGGTATTGGGGCGGGAGGGGCGGCGAGAAGGCCGGGCCGGCGGCCGTGTGGACGAGCGCCTGGCGGAGATACACCTGGCGGCAAACCCAATCGAACGCCAGACGCAGTTTGCGTTCGGGCGGCAGGTCGCCGAGGTCGAGGGAGCGCAGCGCGTCGCGGATCGCGAGGCACTCGGCGAGGTAGGCGGCGTCGAGGTTCGTGAAGGCCGTGCCGGCGGTGGCTTGGAGTTCCTCCGGCGTCAGCCGCAGGCGTTCGCCGAGCGCCTTGGCGGCGTCGGCCTTCAGGGGCGCCGGCGCGTCGGCGGTCTCGCCGAGGTCGGCGTTCCACAGCGACACGACCTGCCGGGCGCCGCCGAGGTCGGGCTGGCGGCGGAGGATCGAGGAGGCCGTCGGCCACGGATCGGCCTTGGCGGCCTTCTCGACCGGAGCATCCACGGTCGGCCCGGTCTTCGCCGTGCAACCGACGGCGCTCGCCAGGGCGAACACGAGGAGAAATCGAATCGGAATCATTCGCGTCTCGGTGGGGATCATCGCTCGGCGAGGGCGTCGCGCACGCGCAGGCAACTGGCCAGCAGGGTCGGCAGTTCCGCCAGCGGGATCATGTTGGGGCCATCGCTCGGCGCCGTGTCGGGATTCGGGTGCGTCTCGAGGAACACGCCGTCGCATCCCGCCGCGACGGCGGCGCGGGCGAGCGTCGGCACCATCGAGCGATCGCCGCCGGTGCGATCGCCGAGCGCGCCCGGTGTCTGTACGCTGTGGGTCGCGTCAAAGATCACCGGCGCGCCGGTTTCGCGCATCCAGGGGATCGCGCGCATGTCGTTCACGAGCAGGCCGTAGCCGAAGGTCGTGCCCCGTTCCGTGAGGATGACGTTCCGGTTGCCGACCTCGGCCAGCTTCGCCACGACGTTCTTCATGTCCCACGGGGCCATGAACTGGCCCTTCTTGACGTTGACGGCGCGGCCGGTGCGGCCGGCGGCTACGAGCAGGTCGGTCTGCCGCGCCAGGAACGCGGGGATCTGCAGCACGTCGATGACTTCGGCGGCCGGGGCGCAATGCGCCGGTTCGTGGACGTCGGTGGTGAGCGGGAAGCCGAAGGCCGCCTTCACGTCGGCGAGGATGCGGAGACCGGCGTCGAGTCCGACGCCGCGGAACGACTTGCCCGAACTCCGGTTCGCCTTGTCGAAGGAGGCCTTGAAGACGACGGGGATTTTCAGCCGGTCGGCGACGCCGCGCAGCGTCTCGGCGATCCGCAGCGTATGGTCGCGCGTTTCGACGACGCACGGCCCCAGGACGAAGAGCAGCGGGCGCCCCTCCCCGATCGCATGCGGTCCCACCGCAACCGTTCGACGTTCCATGTTCGGTCCTTTCCCGCGCCCGTTTCCCAGCGGGCGTTTTACGAATCAAGCCCAGTTTTCCCCAGTCGCGCCGCCGAAATGCCCGTTGAAAAAATTGCCCTCCCGCCCGTGCGCGGTTCTTGGTAGAAATTGCATCCCGATGGGGACGACCCTCGAAGGACCTACGCGGCAAGGAGGCTGCGCGTGGCCCGTGCGTGGCGGCTGCGGCACAAACTCGTCTTCGGCCTGGCGCTCGTGATCGCGAGCATCGGCCTGCTCATCGCCGGCGCCGTGCTCGGCCTGCGCTCCTACGTCGCCGCCGGCCAGCTCACCGACCACAAGCTCGAACAGATGCAGGTGATGATCATCCTGCGGGACAACATCCACCTCATGGCCAGCGGCGGCCACAAGAGCCGCCAAGACGAGCAGAGCCACATCCTCCACCACGTCGCCATCGCCGAACAAACCATCGAATACTACCGCGTGACGCTCAAGGCGACGGAGCCGTTCCACCGGCGCGACCCCGACGGCGGCGAAGGCGAACGCCACGCCCTGCGGCAGATGGAGGCGGCGCTCGCCGCCATGAAGCGCTCCGTCGCCGCCCGCGGCGCCAGCGTCAGCGCCACCGGCGACCTGCGCCTCATCGACGAACCGACGCTCCGCAAGGCCTACACCGACCTCCTCGCCGAATCCATCACGCTCTTCTCGCTCATCCGCTCCGACGTGAAGCAATCGTTCGCCCACGCGAACTCCACGTCGCGGCGCGGCACGGCGCTCGCCGGCGGCGCCACCGCCCTCGCCGTCGTCCTCGTCCTCACGCTCCTCTACTACTTCAAGGTCTGGGTCTTCAGCCCGATCCGGCAGCTCCAGGCCGGCGTCCGCCGCGTCCAGTCCGGCGATTTCAACAGCCCCATCCAGCTCGAATCGAAGGACGAACTCGAGGAACTCGCCGGCGAATTCAACACGATGACCGCCCGCCTGCGCGACGTCTACGCCGACCTCGCCCGCCAGGTGAACGAGCGCAGCCGGCAGCTCGTCCGCTCCGAGCGCATGGTGTCGGTCGGCTTCCTCGCCGCCGGCGTCGCGCACGAGATCAACAATCCGCTCGCCTCCATCGCCTTCTGCTCCGAGGCGCTCGAGCGCCGCGTCGAGGACGTGGCCAAGCGCCTCTCCGCCGGCGACGCCGAAGTGCTCGCCCGCTACCTGCGCGTCATCCAGCAGGAGGCGTTCCGCTGCAAGCAGATCACGCAGAAGCTCCTCGACTTCAGCCGCTCCGGCGAGGGCCGCCGCGAATCGACCGACCTCGGCCGGCTGATCCAGGACGTGATCGACGTGGCGCGGCCCCTGCCGAACAGCCGCGGCAAGACCATCGACTTCACGCCCGTCTACGTCGTCGCCGAGGTGAATCCGCCCGACCTGAAGTCGGTCGTGCTCAACCTCGTCGTAAACGCCCTCGACAGCATGGACGAGGGCGGTGTATTACGCATCCAGGCCGTGCGCGCCGGCGACCACGCGGAACTCACCTTCCGCGACAACGGCTGCGGGATGTCGCAAGACGTGCTCGACAATCTCTTCGAGCCGTTCTTCACCCGCAAGCGCACCGGCAAC
>CAYVRB010000269.1:0-8623 GCA_964453375.1 uncultured Alcaligenaceae bacterium | reverse complement strand
ACATCGGCGGGAACTGGGCGTCGGCGTAGTACGGGAAGTGCCCGCTGGTGCGGTAGAGGTTCAGGTTGCCGATGTGCGGGGTGTAGACCGGCAGGTAGCCGCGCTTGACGAGTTCGTCCTTGATGAAGCCTTCGAGCAGCCCGCGGACGATCGCCCCCTTCGGCATCCACAGGATCATCCCCTGCCCGGCCACCTGGCTGATCGTGAACAGCTTCAACTGCCGGCCGAGCACGCGGTGGTCGCGCTTCTTCGCCTCCTCGATCTGCTTCAGGTAGGCGTCGAGTTCCTTCTTGTCGAAGTACGCGGTGCCGTAGAGCCGCTGGAGTTGCTGGCGCTTCGCGTCGTTCTTCCAGTACGCCCCGGCGATGGCGAGCAGCTTGAAGGCCCCGACTTTCCCCGCGTGCGGGATGTGCGGCCCCCGGCAGAGGTCGATGAACTCCCCTTGTCGGTAGAAGCTGATGGTCTCGTGGCTCTGGCCCAGCGATTCGTCGATATGCTCGACCTTCAGCTTCTGCTTCAGGTCGCCGATCAGTTGCCGGCCTTCGGGCACGCTCTTCTCGAAGCGCTCGAACGGCTCGGCCGCCTTCACGATCTTGGCCATCTCCTCCTCGATGCGCGGGAAGTCCTCCTCGCGGATCGGGGTGGGGCTATGGATGTCGTAGTAGAAGCCGGTGTCGGTGGTGGGGCCGAACGCGAGTTCGGTGCCGGGGAAGAGCCGCATCACGGCGCGGGCCATGATGTGCGCGGAGCTGTGCCGCAGCACGTCGAGCGCGTCCTTGTCCTTGTCCGTGAGCAGGGCGAACTCGGCGTCGGCGGTCAGCTCGCGGTCGAGATCGACGATCTCGCCGTTGACCTTCGCGGCGACGGCGGCCTGCGCGAGCCGTTTGCCGATCGACTCGGCCACGTCGCGGGGGCGGGTTCCGGCGGGCACCTGACGAACGGACCCATCCGGCAGTTTCAACGACAGCATCGGCGAATCTCCAGGATCGGCGTCGGCGGCGCGCCCGAACGATTGGACGCGCCCGCGCCGGCCGTTGTTGTACCGTCCCCGCCCCGGTAAGGAACCCCAATCGAGGTTTCGGGTTCGCCCGCCGCGGTGTATAGTCGTCTTCGATGACCTTCCGCCTCCCCCACGTCGTTCGCGTCGGCCTCCGCGCCCTGGCGGCGCACCGACTGCGCTCCATGCTCACGGCGCTCGGCATCGTCCTCGGCGTCGCCTCGGTCATCGTCATGCTCGCCGTCGGCGAGGCGGCCCGGTATCAGGCCCTCAAGCAACTCGAAGACCTCGGCGCGAACACCATCCTCCTCCGCAGCGTCAAGCCGGCCGAGGATCAATCCGAACGCAAGGGGGCCGACCTCTTCGCCTACGGCCTGACCTACGCCGATCTCGGCCGCATCCGCGAGACGATCCCGACCGTCGTATCCGCCACGCCGACGCGGGAGTTCCGCAAGACGATCCGACACCGCGAGCGCAAGCTCGAAGTCCGCCTCGTGAGCGTGACGCCGGAGTTCTTCCGCCAGAACAACATCGTGGTGAACCGCGGCCGCGCGATCGAGGCGAACGACGAGGAGAAGCTCGACAACGTCGCCGTGATCGGCGCCTCGGCGGCGGACGCGCTCTTCCCCGGCGAGGACGCGGTCGGCAAATCGGTCGGCGTCGACGGTCTCGGCGAACAGATCACCTTCACGGTCGTCGGCGTCACCGAGGACAAGAAGCTCGCGGCCGGATCGTTCGGCGGCGGCGATTCCGAGTTCGCCCGCGTACTCTTCATCCCCTTCGCCACCGACCGCGCCCGCATCGGCCGGGAACTCGTCACCTTCAAGAACGGCTTCAACGTCGAACGGCTCGACATCAGCCAACTCACCGTGAGTATCCGCTCGCTGGACGACGTGCCCCGGACCGCGAAGGCGCTCGAATCGCTCCTCGACCAGTACCACCCGCAGAAGGACGTGCAGGCGTTCGTGCCGCTCGAACTGCTCCGCAAGGCGGAGGAGACGCAGCGGCTCTTCACGCTCATCCTCGGCGCCATCGCCGGCATCTCGCTCGTCGTCGGCGGCATCGGCATCATGAACATCATGCTCGCCACCGTGACGGAGCGCACGCGCGAGATCGGCATCCGCCGCGCGCTCGGCGCCAAGCAGCGGGACATCGCCCTGCAGTTCCTGATCGAAACGCTCGTCCTCTCCTGCGGCGGCGGCCTCGTCGGCATCGGCCTGGGCATCGGCCTCGCCTTCGGCCTCGAATCGGCGTTCGGCGTGCCGACGATCGTGCAGTCCTGGTCGCCGGTCGTCGCGTTCACGGTCTCGGTCTTCGTCGGTTTGGCCTCGGGGCTGTATCCCGCGCGACGGGCGGCGCGATTGGACCCGATTGAAGCGTTGAGACACAACTGAAGACGATGGCCACGAAAAGGCACGAAGAGACACAAAAAGTAGGGAGGGGAATCTCGAATCCAACGATGGAATTCTCGTTCCGAGCCGGCGGTTCGAAACGAGTACGGTTATCAACGACCTGACTCCAAAGGAATCTCGACGTCTTTGATTTCCCGCTTCTTTTCGTGTCTTTTCGTGCCTCTTTGTGGCCATACGGCCTTTCCAACGAATACGTTCCCATCATCGCGGCTAAATCCGATCGAAGCGCTCCGACTGAACTGAAATCGATGGCCACGAAAAGGCACGAAGAGACACGAGAAGAAGACAAGAAAAGATCGTGTCGCAATGTTCTCTGAATTCTTCGCTTCCCTCTTCTTTTCGTGTCTTTTCGCGCCTCTTTGTGGCCATCCGGCCTTTCCAACTACAACGATCCCATGCTCACGCTTACACTCAAGGACGCCCCGCACGTGCCGCTCGAAGCGGAAGCGATCTCGCCCGACGTGCTGGCGCCGCTTTCACTCGCCGACGTGAAGGCCAAGACCGTCTTCCTCGGAAAGCGCCAGCTCCGGCTCGACGACGCCTTCCAGATCGAGGGCGAACCCGGCGACGCCATCGAAGTCCACGGCGACCTCACGAAGGTGAAGTGGATCGGCCGCGGCATGACGAAAGGCTCGATCCGCGTCCACGGCCCCGTCGGCATGCATCTCGGCGCGTACATGAAGGGCGGCAGCATCGAAATCCACGGCCGCGCCGGCGACTGGGTCGGCGGCGAAATGGCCGGCGGCACGATCCACGTGCGCGGCGACGCCGGCGGGCAGATCGGCTCCGCGTATCGCGGCGGCGCCACTGGCATGAGCGGCGGCACCATCCTGATCGAAGGCACGGCCGGTCTCGAAGTCGGCATGCGGATGAAGAAGGGAATCATCGCCATCCGGGGCAAGGTCCGCGACTTCTGCGGCCTCCAGATGAAGGGCGGCACCATCGTGATGATGAACGGCGCCGAGATCCGCGCCGGCGCCTGGATGAATCGCGGAACGATCCTCTCGCTGCAACCGCTGAAACTCCTGCCGACCTTCGCCCACTCCTGCGACTATCTGCCGGCCTTCGTGCGGATGTACGCGAAGCACCTCCAGCCGTTCGGCTTCGACATTCCCACCGTCGGCGGGCAGTATCGCCGCTACACCGGCGATTCCTCCGGCCTCGGCAAGGGCGAGATCCTCACGTGGCAACCGGCCTGAGATGCCGAACGCGATCTATCTCTCGGCTTGGCTCGCGATGATCGGCTGGTTCGTCGGCGCGCTCGCGCTCTTCGAGAAGAGGAAATCGGCCGCGCGAATCTGGCTCGCCGGATGCGTGCTCCTCCTCGTGCATCTCGGCATCGCGTTCCACCTCGCCCACGGTTGGTCCCACGCGGCGGCCTTCGAGCACACCCGCCGCGTCGGTGGGTTCGGCGAAGGACTCTACGCCAACTACGCCTTCGCGGCGCTCTGGCTCGCCGACGCGCTCTGGCTCGCGGTCCATCCTCTCTCCTACCGACTTCGCTCGCGATGGGTATCGTTCGCGATCCACGGCTTCCTCGCCTTCATGGTCTTCAACGCGATGGTCGTCTTCGGGACATGGCCCGCCCGGCTTCTCTTCGGCGTTTTCGTCGCGTTCGCGCTTGCCCGCCGCAAGGATCGTCCGCTAAACTGACGATAAGAAGACTCTCCCGCCTTCGGCTTCCGCCGCGTTCGTCGAGTACCTTCATGCTCACCGTCACCGGTTCCCGGTCCCGAACTTGCGATGGCGTGTCGCGACGCTCGTTCCTTCAGGTCGGGGCGCTCGGCGCGAGCGGTCTCACATTATCGAGTTTGATGAAGGCCGAGGCGGCGGCCGGGAAGAAGTCGCACAAGTCGGTCATCATGATCTACCTGACTGGCGGCCTCGCGCACCAGGACACGTTCGACCTGAAGCCGAACGCGCCGGCCGAGGCGCGCGGCGAGTTCAAGCCGATCCAGACCAACGTCCCCGGCATCCAGTTCGGTGAATTGCTCCCGAAACTCTCGCGATGTGCGGACAAAATGATCGTGCTGCGCTCGCTCGTCGGCCAGCGGGACGAACACAGCTCGTGGATGAGCTACACCGGCACGACGATGGACGTGGCGAAGCGGGAGCAGAAGCCGCACTTCGGCTCCGTGGTCGCCCGCATCCAGGGCCAGACCGATCCCGTGGTGCCGGCGTTCATCGACCTGTCGCCGACGATGCAACACAAGCCGTACAACACGCCCGGCCCGGCGTTGCTCGGCCGCGCCGCCGGACCGGTGAAGGTCGACGGCGACGAGGTCGCGGTGTTGAAGAAACTCAGCGTCCCGATGGATCAACTTGTCGACCGTCAATCGCTGCTCGCGGCGATGGACCGCTACAAGGAATCGGGCGAGACGTTCCACGACCGGGCGTTCGAGGTACTGACTTCGTCAAAGGTGGTCGATGCGCTCGACGTGTCGAAGGAATCGCCGAAGGTCCGGGAACGTTACGGGAAGGGTTCGCCCAAGCACCTCGGCGACGGCGGGCCGATGTGGAACGATCAACTGCTCATGGCCCGCCGCCTCGTCGAGGCCGGCAGCCGCGTCGTCACCGTCGCCTACGGCTTCTGGGACACCCACGGCAGCAACTTCAAATACCTCAAGCAGCACCTGCCGCTCTTCGACACCGGCATCTCGGCGCTGATCGAGGACATCTACACGCGCGGCCTGGACAAGGACGTAACGGTCTGCGTCTGGGGCGAGTTCGGCCGGACGCCGAAGATCAACAAGGACGCCGGCCGCGACCACTGGGCGCGCGTGAACGGCGCGATCCTCGCCGGCGGCGGCATGCGGACCGGCCAGGTGATCGGCAGCACCGACGGCATCGCCGGCGAGGCGAAGAACGATCCGATCCCGTATCCGAACGTGTTGGCGACGGTCTACCGCAACCTCGGCCTCGACCCGCACGGCATGGTCTACGACGTCTCGAACCGCCCGAACCCGATCCTGCCGAGCACGGCGGGGGCGATCGATAAGGTGTATGGGTAGTGGTTGTGAGGCCGACCAATGGCCATCTCGGATTCCGATCGAATCCAGTATGATTTGAGGCGCCAATCCTACGCCGCAGGGACCGGCTTGGACGGCGGTTGTTTCCTGATCGTCTTGGCCGGCGTTGGAATCTGGAGGAATTGGTCAACAGTAGCAATTGTCTTTCTGGCTCTATTCGGAGTTGGCATCTTCATCCGGCAAGCGATCGTCTTCACGCGGACCGGCTTTTTCGGAAACTACTCGCCGATCTTTGAAGAATCCGAGCAAACGAAGGAATTGAAACGCATTGCGTACGAACATCGATTGAATCAAGAGAAGGCAAACCCTTTGATTCAATGACTCGATGTAACGGCGAATCAGGCGGATTCGCGGGAATCGATGTCTTCGGGTTGAGCCGTCTCGTCCTTCGGCTGATCCGGATCGACGACGAGCGTGCCGCTGGCGCGGTCCCATTTCAGGCGGGTGACCTTTCCCGTGATGGGATAGTGGTCGACGGATTCCGTCATTTCGAAATGCGGATAGCTCACGCCACCAAGCGGCGGAATAAAGCGTCGGGGTTTCTTTGGCTTCATGGCATCACCCGATCGAAAAGTATTCCCGTTTCACCGCAATCCATTTTACTCCCAGTATCGGCGAAGGCTTGAGACATTCGAGCCGAATTTCGTACCTTCCCCGCCCCGGAATCTTTAAACGATCCAATCGAAATGTCGGTTCCAGCACGGGTTGAGACGGCGAAAATCGAACGGAGAGCTTCGCGTACGTTTTAATTCTTCTTCGTCCACCGGGTGCATCCAGCCAGTATGCGGCAATCCGGAAACAGCGGTCGCCCTCGGCACCGTTCGTCAAAAACAATCGTGCATAGGCCCAGAAATCCATCTCCGGCATCTCCGCATCCGGCGGAATCGTGTAGTGATAGCCGACGCCCTCCAATACGCGCAGCGTCCTCGGGCCGGGAACGCCCAGCCACGGGGCGTCCTGGCACACGAGGAAGTGCTGTACGACGAACCTCGGCTTCGCCATCCGGCTCACACCTTCTTCAAGAACGTGATCCGTCCGCCCTCCACCCACTCGACCACGTAGATGTTGCCGGCCGCGTCGAAGCAGGCGTCGTGCGGGTGGACGAACTTGCCGGCCACCCACCGCTTCGCGTCGGCGCGGACGTTGGTCGTGAGGACTTTCTTTCGCCACTCCGCATCGTCGCCGAGGTGGACGATCGCCTTGCCCTCCTTGTCGAAGAGGCTGACGCGGGCGTGCAGGTCGGGCACGAGCATCACGTCCTTCTGGATGTCGATGTGCGCGGGGAAGAGCACGGTGCCGGGGGCGGTGGTGCCCTGGTGCTTGCCGGTCATGTCGAAGGCTTGCAGGCGGGCGTTGGCGCGGTCGCAGACGTAGAGGAGGGGCTTGCCGGGGATGCGCTCGTCGACCCAATTGCCGTGGGGCGTCACGAACTGGCCGTCCGCCTTGCCGCTGCCGCCGAAGACGGTGAGGAGCTTGCCGTCCTTGTTGTACTTGAGCATGTAGTTCGAGCCGTAGCCGTCGCCGACGAACACGTCGCCGCTGGGGCAGAACGCCACGTTCGTCGGGTTGTAGGGCGGCAGCACCGACTTCTTGGCGTCCTTCGGGTCGGGTTTCGGTTCGTACTCCTTGCACTCCGGCCGGCCGAGCGCCCAGACCAGCTCGCCCCGCGCGTCGTACTTGGCGACCTTCATCGGCGAGGCCCAGGTGTTGGTGAGGTACATGTATTCGGTCTTCCCCTCCTTGCGGAAGTCGATGCCGTGGCCGCCGCCGTGCCATTCCTTGCCGAACGATTTGATGAACTTGCCCGTGGAGTCGAAGACGAACGTGGTGTCGGCGCCCTTCTTGCCCGCGTGGCCCTGGTGGGTGATGTAGACCTGTCCGTTCGAGTCGATGGCGACGTTGTGGGTCGTCTGCCATTCGAGGTTCGCGTACTTGTGGCCCTCGATCCCGATCACGGGGTGGTCGGTGCCGGCTTTGCTCTCGGCGCCCAGGATGATCGGACCGGTGGCGACGGTCGCGGCGGCGGTGGCGGACGCGGTCAGGAATTCACGACGCTTCATGGCAGGACCTCGGGAGGGGAAACGGGGTGGGCACAGTGTAGCGGAGTCAGAATCGAACGCAACGGAATGCCGGGCAACTTCGCTGCGAACGGACGGGAACGACCCGCGAAGGCGAAGAACGATCCGTTCGCGTTCAGCGTCGATCGCGGGTCTGGTCGAAGAGAAGGATACGCGCCCCCACGGATGGACACCATGAACGCCCGCCGAACCCTCGCGATCCTCCTCCTTTCCCTGACCGGCCTTCTCCTCGCCGATCGGCCGGCGACGGCGCAATACCCCGGCCGGTTCTCCACGTTCGGCTACGGATACGGCTTCGGCTACGGGCCGCGCGTTGGCCCCTGGTTCGGCCCCGGTCTTTGGGGTTGGAATCCGTTCTTTTCCGGCGCCGTCGGCAGCTTCTGGTCGAACGGCCTGACGCTCTACGGCCCACCGGTGCCGACGCACGGTCCGATTCCCGGCTCCTTCGGCGGCGGCGACGCCCGGCAGCTCTATTACGGTAACTCCGGCTACGGACTCTTCTGGCTGCCCAGCTCCTCGGGCGTCTACGGCGCCGCGCGCGACTTCGCCCCGCCCGTGCCGCCGACCGATTGGAAAGGACCGCGCTTCGGCACGCGCGACGTCAAGCGCCGCTACGAACAGGACCGCGCCAATCCGCAAGGCGCCATCGACCGCGCCTATCGCGACGTGCTGCCGTATTCCCCCCGCCGTTGATCGCGCCCGGCGCGGCAATTCGCGCCCGAGCCTCACTTCGCGATTCCTCCCGATGCGTTTGCGTCGGGAGTGAAGCTGTACTACCTTTGGCTTGAATTTCGGTTCCATCGCTTCCCGCGATTAACACGGTGCCCGCATGTCCGCCCCCGCCTCCGTCGAAGAACTCCTGCAACTCGTTCGCAAGAGCGGCATGGTCGACGAAGCGAAGCTGACCGCGCACCTCCAGCGCCGCAACAAGACCAGCGGCCTCGCCACCGATCCGCGCCTCGCCGCGGACGCCATGGTCGCCGACGGCGTCATGACCCACTTCCAGGCCGAGCAGTTCCTCCTCGGCAAGTGGCGCGGGTTCACGATCGGCAAGTTCAAGCTGCTGGAGCGCGTCGGCGTCGGCGGCATGGGCCAGGTGTTCCTGTG
>CAYVRB010000268.1:0-8746 GCA_964453375.1 uncultured Alcaligenaceae bacterium | reverse complement strand
CTCGCCCAACCGACGCTCGTCCTGCCCAAACACGGAGCGACTGCGTAACTCGTAACGATGAAACGAAAAATGCAAAACTAAGACAGGGAGCGGCGCGTGTTCGCGGTGATCGCCCCGACGATCTTCATGATCTCGGTGGACTCGTTCAACAAGGGTAGGAGTTGCTCGTCCTTGAAAATCTTCGATTCCACCAACAGGCGAAGCCAATAGTTCGTCAGTCGGGCTTCCTTCAACGCATGGCTCATCCGATACGCGAACTCGGTTTTGTCGGGGGCGGCGTGCGCTTCTTCCAGGCCCGCGCCGATGGACGGGCCGCATTTCACGAGTTGGTATCCGATGGTTCGGGCCACGCCCTTCGATTCGGTCAATTGGCCGCAGAGGGTTGCGATCCGCAATGCGAACTGGAAGGCCCGTTGGTCGATATCGTAGGGCTTCTCGTTTTGCATTTTTCGTTTCTTCGTTTTGCGTTACCGGGGCAATCCCGTGTAATCCCTGGCGTAGATCGCATCGACTCGGCTGTCCGCATACGTGAATCGTTCCACGTCCTGCAGCGTCGGCTTCGGCTCCGAGGTCGCCTGCACGACGGCCGCGTCCGCTTCCTCCTTCGCCTCCGCCTTCAGAACGCGCACCTGCTCGGCGTCGATCGCGTTCGCGTCGATCAGCTTCTGCTCGAAGTTCGCCAAGCAGTCGGTTTCGTTCCAATTGCGCTGCGCCCCGCTGCTGGAGGAATGCCCGTGCAGCCGGCTGACCATCGCCTCGAGCAGGAACGGCTTCCGTTCGGTGCGGACGTATTTCATGGCGCGGTCGATGGCGTGCCAGCTCGCGATCGGGTCGTTGCCGTCGACGGTCTCGGCTTTCATGTCGTAGGCGAGGGCGCGGTCGGCGATGCGGCGGTCGCCGAACTGGGACTTCGCCGGCGTGCTGATGCCATACTGGTTGTTGGTGACGATCATCAGGACGGGGAGTTCGTGGCCGGGGCGGTTGCTCCAGAGGAGGCAGCTCTCGAAGTCGCCCTCGGCGGTGCCGGCGTCGCCGCCGTTGACGAGCGTGAGGCCGTCGCCGCCGGCGCGCCTCTGGACGAGCGCCGTGCCGGGGGCCATGAGGTATTGGACTTCGATGACGCTGGTGACGGGGACGACGTTCCACGCCGGGATGGCGTAGTGGCCGACGAAGTTCCGCCCGCGGCTGAACGGGTCGGTCGCGGTCATGGCGAGCTGGCGGACGTGGTCGACCATCGGCATGCCCATGGCGAGCAGGATGCCGAGGCTGCGGTAGTGCAGGTGGAGGTAGTCGTGCTTCGGGCCGGCGCCCTTGTGGACTTGCAGGCCGAGGCAGACGTTGAACGCCTCTTCGCCGGGGCCGCCGATCCAGAAGAACGCCTCGCCGGACTTGGACATCTTGATGGCGCGTTCTTCGAGGGCGCGGGTGCGCACCATGTGGCGGAAGAGGGTGAGCGCGAGTTCGACGGAGAGCGTTTCGCGGCCGGTTCGCACGGCCAGGGATGCGGCGGTGAGCTTGGACCGCCGCGACCGCAAGGATTCGTCCAGGGACTCCGACATAAGGCACCTCGGCGAGGGAGGCGAGTCGACGGGAGCGCGTCCGAAGGGGTTACTCTAGTATACTCCCCGCGCCGGGGGATGTTACAACACTATTCGTCGTCTTCGAAAGAGCATTTCCGAGTAGCGTCCATTCGCGCCTTCGGAGTAAGATTGACGCCATCGACGCCCGGAGGACCGGATCATGCGGCTCGCTCTCGTGATGGTACTGACGCTTTCCCTGTTCGCGTCCGCCGCGCCGATCCCGAAGGGGGCGGCGAAGCCGACGTGGGTCGGCAAGCCGGCGTTCGTCAAGAATCCGAACGTCACGCTCACGCTGACGCTCGCCAACGGCGCCACGCGTTCCATCAAGCCGGGCAACGGCGTCGTCTCGTACATCGTCAAGGACGTGAAGGACGACACCGTCGAGGTCCTGTACGGCGCGGCGAATCCGTTCGCCGGCGGCGCGGCGGGGATCCCGGTGCCCCGCGTGATGCCGGCGCCCGGCCCGGCGGCGACGAAGGCGCACTTCCGCAAGGACGACGTCCTCAAGGCGTCCGAGGCGATCGAGCATTACACCGGCATGCTCAAGGACAATCCCAAGGACGCGTACTACCTGCTCGCCCGCGCCGAGGCGAACACCGCCGAGGAGAAATTCGACGCCGCCGACGCGGACCATACGAAGCTCGTCGAGCAATCTCCGAACGACGCGACCGTCGTGTACCGCCGGGCGAACTTCCGCCTCGCGGCGAAGAAGTTCGCCGGCGCGATCGAGGATTACGAAGCCTACGAGAAGCTCGTGCCCGGCAGCCAGTGGAACGTGTTGCAATGGAAGGCGAACGCGAAGGCCGGGATGAAGAAGTTCGACGAGGCGATCGCCGACCTGACGAAGTACGTGGAGGAGGGGCCGAACCGCACGAGCGCGCTGCTGACGCGCGGGTTGATGTATTCGCGGTGCAACAAGCCGGAGAAGGCGATCGCCGACTACGACGAGATCCTGACGGCGAACCCCGACTACGCGGTGGCGGTGAACAACAAGGCGTGGACGCTCTGCACGGCGAACGTGGAGAAGGTGCGGGACGGGAAGAAGGCGGTGGAACTGGCGACGAAGGCGTGCGAGCTGACGCAATGGCAGAACGCCGGGTACATCGACACGCTGGCGGCGGCGTACGCCGAGGCCGGCGACTTCGAGAAGGCCGTGAAATACCAGACGCAGGTGTTGGAGGACGCGGAGCTGGTGAAGCGCGAAGGCACGGAATTGAAGGACCGGCTGGAGTTGTACAAGGCGAAGAAGAAGTATCGCCTGCCGGACGAGACGAAGCTGGAGGCGAAGCCGAAGTGAGGGAACTCGACTGGCGGATTCACCTCGGGTTGATGTACCGTGGCGGCACCCGATCTCCCGGACGACCGCCATGGATTGGCTCGCGATCCTCCTGCTTGTTCCCGCCACGGCGGCGGCGCTGTACTACGCGATCCTGACGTTCGCGGGGCGTCGAACGCCGTTCGCGCCGAGGCCCGCGTCGAAACTCCGCTACGCGGTGCTCATCCCCGCGCACAACGAAGAGCTGTCGCTTCCCGCGACGCTGCGCTCGCTCCGGCTCGCCGATCATCCGCCGGAATTCCTTTCCCTCGTCGTCGTCGCCGACAACTGCTCGGACGCCACGGCGCGCGTCGCGCGGTCCGAGGGCGCGACCGTCCTCGAACGGACCAGCGCGACCGAGCGCGGCAAAGGCTACGCGCTGCGCCACGGCCTGGACGCGATCCTACCGGAGCGCCCGGACGCCGTCGTGATCCTCGACGCCGATTGCCAAGTCGATCCGCGGATCTTCCGCGCGATGGACGCGCGGCTCGCCGACGCGGAAGCGGTGCAGGTCGCGGTGGCGACGCGCAACGCCGACGACGGCCCGACTGGCACCGTCGGCGCGATCGGCAACGCGTTCGACAACGCGATCTCGGCCGGGAAGGACCGGTTCGGTTTGGCGGTGCCCCTGCGCGGCTCCGGCATGGCGTTCCGCCGCGAAGTCCTCGAACGCTTCCCCTGGACCGAATACGGCCTCGTCGAAGACGCGGACTACGCGGCGCGGCTGCGCGCCGGCGGCGTGCGGGTGCGCTTCGAGCCGGAGCCGCTGGTGCGCTCGGAATCGCCGGCGCGGCGCGCCGACCTCGTGCAGCAGCGTCGGCGCTGGCGCGCGGCGGTCTTCGGCGGGTCGGGTTTCGCTTGGAATTGGATCGAAAGCAAGCCGCTCGTGCTCGTCCAGCTCGCGCTCGCCGGCGCGGTCGCCATGATTTCGGAAACCCCGGCGCTCGTCGCGTGGTTCGCCGCGCTCGCGGTGCTCACGGGGTTGGCGTACCTTCGCATGGCGCGCGAAGTGGGGCTGTCGCGCCGGCGGCTGAAGTCGCTCGCGGCGGCGCCGGCGCTCGTCGTGCGGCTGGCGTTCGTCACGCTCGGCGGGTTCGGCCGGCGCGACCTGGCGTGGCAGCGCACCCGCCGCGCCGCCGAACCGGCACGGAATTAACGCCGTTTCCACGTCGATCGCGTGAATCGCCCCGACTTCCATCGCGTGCAAATTCGCGTTGTTCCCCCTTCCCCTTGAAGCGGGAGGGCCGGGGTGGGGGCGACGGGAATCGCGTCGAGTTCCCGCGTGGGCCGTCACCCCCACCCTCACCCTCCCCCGTCGAGGGGGAGGGAACAGGCCGTCGAACCGGCGCGGAATTCACCGTTTTCCCCGGCCGATCCCGCGCGCTCCGTTACAATTCTTCCCTGTCGTCGCCACTCTCGGACTTCGTCGGCGGACTCGCGCATGATGTGTTTCGTCGAATTTCGCTCGGCCGGATTCTGGTGCAAGGCCGAGATGCTCCGCGATTGGATCGCGGAGGCCGTGGGCCTGGCGAAGAAGCTCCCGAACCCGCCCGAATGGCTCGGCGTCGCGGCGGCGTATTGGGAGGCGATCCGCTCCGCGGCGCGCTACGCCCGCACCGACCTGCGCTTCGACACGCACCTGACGACGCCGGAGCGCCGCGCCGAGGGGGAGCGGTTCCTGGAGTCGCTGGCAGCGCGCAGCCTCGACTACGGCGCGGAGCGCGTGAACGCCGCGGCGCTCGCGCTGCTGCGCGGGGAGCGCGAGGGCCAGCCGGCGGAAATCCTCGATTGAGCCGGCGCCGCGAGCGCGGCGCGCAGGAGGAGGTAGGTGCCCGCGAGTCCGCCGCCGTGGGCGCGCAGCGCCACCGCGAACGGAAGTTCGAAGAGCGGAAGCGTCGTCAAAATCGCCCATGCGAGCAGGGCCGCCCACGCGGGGCCGGCGGGTCGAATCGAGTCATCTCGTTCTTGGAATCCCTTCAGCCACACACCGCAGACGAGCGGCAGCGCGTAAGCGTAGTAGTGCATGTGGCTCACCGGCGAGAGGTGCGGCAGTATGGCCGCCAGCGCGCCGAACCGAATCAGGTCGTCCGCGGGCGAAGAACCTAATCGGCGAAAGGAAGCCGCGATCGCGAGGAGCAGGAGCGCGCCGGCGAGCCAATGCGCGAGGCGCGTCGCGGGCGAGGCGTCGACGGGCCGCGAGAAGCGATCCGCGTGGAGCCAGTTGTGGACGACGGCCTGGAACGACTGGCTGTCGGTGGCGGTGGCGTTCGTCAGCTCCCAGCCGCGGGTCGCGTCCCCGGCGCCGGTCGCGCCCGGATGCAGCACCGTTTCGACGAAGCGCCGGTTGAGATCGAGCGCGCCGCGCGGCCCCCACGCGAGCGTCGGGACGACGCCGAGACCGACGGCGAGCGCGGCGGCGAATCCGAGCAGGCCGCGCCGATCGCGCGCGAGCACGAAGTGCAAGGCGAGGACCGCCGGCAATACCTTGATGCACGCCGCCGCGCCGATCCACGCGCCGGCGGCGCCGGAGCGCCCGCGGGCGACCGCGGCCGCGGCGGCGGCGATCATCGCGACGACGAGGAGATTCACCTGGCCGCGAGCGAGCGTGTGGCCGATGGCGCCGATGGCGAGCAGGAACGGACCGGTGCGCGCGTACCACCAGCGCCGGCTGCCGCGCGGTTCGTCCGGCAGCAGGAGGCGTGCGAAGCGATCGACGGCGAAGGCGGCGCACGCGACGCCGACGAGATACCAGATCGCGACGGAGACTCCGAACGGCAGACAAAAGTCTCTCGGCTCGCCCGTCGGCGGATCGGCGAGCGGGATCATCGCGACGGCGAACGGCGGCGGGTAGCAGTAGTGCCAGCCGCGGTCGTCTTCGATCGCGTAGGGGTCGAGGCCTTCGCGCGCCGCCCAGCCGGCGCGGGCGTACACGCCGAAGTCGGTGCGGCGGTGCTTCTGGAGCGCGGAGCGGAGTTCGACGACGCCGCCGAACGCGACGAGCGCGAGCGCGAGCAGGCCGAGGCCGGCGCGCTCGCGGCGGGTCAATCGGGGGACGGCGGGCTCGGCCGGCATGGGGATTTCATCGACCGACCGGCGCGGGGAACTGCGGTCGAAGGCGGCGAGCGCGCGGGAGGCTGGCGGGGCGGGGCAAACGGCGGGGGAACGGAACCTTCGCAGTCCGCGCAGCTTTTGTGCCGAATCGCGCGGAAAAACGGGGCGACTCGCTTGACGGGGCTTTCCGGCGCCATAATAACTTCTCTTCCCCCGGTGTGCGCACCGGCATGGGAACCGAACAACGCATCACGGGAACGACCGCATGGCGGGCACGGCGAGCGAACGCATCCGCATCCGGATGGAAGGTTACGATCACGAAGTCCTCGACCGAACGGCTTCGGAAATCGTGCAGACGGCGATTCAAACGAACGCCGAAGTGCACGGTCCGATTCCGCTGCCGACGCGGATCGAACGGTACACCGTGCTTCGCAGCCCGCACATCGACCGGAAATCGCGCGAACAGTTCGAGATCCGCACCCACAAGCGCCTCATCGACATTCTGCAACCGACGCAGAAGACGATCGAAGCGCTGAACAAGGGCTTGAGCCTGCCGCCGGGCGTCGACATCCAAATCCGCGTGATTTGACCCCGCCGTTCGCGTATCGGTTCCCCCGTCGGCGCGGCTTGGCCCGCGTCCCGGAGGATTAGTCGGTTCTTCCACCGCCAGAGCAAGGGTTGGACGCCATGTCCACGGAATCCGAAGCCGCCGCCGATCGCCCCCTCGTCTACGAGGTGCCGGGCAAGCTGCGCGTGCCGGTCGTCAACAAGGACGGCGCCGAGGTCGGCGCGGTCGAAGTCGATCCGAACGACTTCAGCAAGGGCGGCACGATCAACCGCCAACTGCTGCACGACGTGGTGCTGATGTACCTCGCGAACCAGCGCGCCGGGACGCACAGCACGCTCCGCCGCGGCCAGGTCGCGGGCAGCACCAAGAAGCTCTTCCGCCAGAAGGGGACGGGCAACGCCCGCGCCGGCACGAAGCGCACGAACAAGCGGCGCGGCGGCGGCACGGCCAAAGGCCCCAAGCCCCGCGACTACGAATACCACCTGCCGAAGAAGGCCGTGAAGGCCGCCACCCGCATGGCGATCCTCAGCAAGCTCGCCGACCGGGAAGCGGTCATCCTGGACGAACTCGCCTTCGCCGCCCCGAACACGAGCGCCGCCGCCGGCCTGCTCAAGGCCATCAAGATCGGCACCAAGACGACGGCCGGGGGCAAGGAGAAGACGCTCACCCTGCTCGACACCACCGTGCTCATCGGCACCGAGAAGCTCGACCAGAACGTCTACAAGTCGGCCCGCAACCTCGCCGGCGTGGAAGTGCTGCCGACCGCCGAGTTCAACGCCTACACCGTGCTGAAGCAGAAGCGGCTCGTGCTGTCGAAGTCCGCCCTGGAATCCCTCACCAAAAAGTAACAACGATAAGCCGCGAGGCCACGCCGAGCGCGGAGACCCGACATGCAATCGCGACCCCGACCGAAGAAGTACGTTCGCAAGCTGAAGAACCGCCAGCCCGCCGAGCACGGCGCGCCCGGCGTCGAGTTGCGGCCGTACCAGATCGTCCTCCGTCCGCTCGTCACGGAAAAGGGCACCCACCAGAGCACGCGGTACAACTCGTACACGTTCATGGTGAACCCGATCGCGACGAAGGTGCAGATCGCCGCGGCGGTGAAGGAGCTGTTCAACGTCCGCGTCGAACGGGTCCGCACGCAGACGCGCAAGGGGAAGATGGCGCGGTTCCGCAACAGCCTGGGCCAACAGCCCGACTGGAAGAAGGCGATCGTCACGCTGAACGAAGAAGACAAGATCGACTTCTTCTAAGAGGAGTAGTGTCAGTTGTCAGTGTGAGTTGCTAGTGCCGAGTGGCGAGTAGTCACCTGTGGCATCGACCCAACCCTGGCGACCGACTCGAGCGGCCGATGTTGATCGTTATTGGTTTTTACTGACCACTGACACTAACAACCGACACTGATCATGGGCATCAAATACTACAAGCCGACTTCCGCCGGGCGGCGCGCCGGGTCCGTTTCGGACTTCGCGGAGTGCACCGAACCGCGCGTGAACAATCCCGAGAAGTCGCTGCTCAAGCCGCTGCCCAAGAAGGGCGGCCGCAACCACCACGGCATCGTCACGCGGCGCTTCCGGGGCGGCGGCCACAAGCAGCGCTATCGCATCATCGACTTCAAGCGCAAGATGGACGGCGTCGAAGCGACCGTGCTGTCGATCGAATACGATCCGTGCCGCTCGGCCCGCATCGCGCTGCTCGAATACGCCGACGAAGTGAAGACGAAGGCGTACATCCTCGCGCCGGACGGCCTCAAGGCCGGCGACAAGGTGATGTCGGGCGAGACGGCGGAACCGAAGATCGGCAACTGCATGCCGCTGAGCCGGATTCCGCTCGGCCTGACGATCCACAACATCGAGCTGACGCCGGGCAAGGGCGGCCAGATTTGCCGCTCGGCCGGTTGCTCGGCGACGCTGGGGAACCGGGACAAGGGCCAGGCGCTGATCACGATGCCGAGCGGCGAAGTGCGGCGCGTCAGCGACAAGTGCCGGGCGACGCTGGGCAGCGTGTCGAACCCGGACCACATGAACATCAGCCTCGGCAAGGCGGGCCGCAAGCGGTGGATGGGGCGCAAGCCGCACAACCGGGGCACGAGCCAGAACCCGGTGGACCACCCGATGGGCGGCGGCGAAGGGCGCTCGAAGGGGGGCCGCCATCCGTGTTCGCCGACCGGGATCATGGCCAAGGGCGGGAAGACGCGGAAGAAGCGGAAGCCGTCGAACAAGGCGATCGTGC
>CAYVRB010000267.1:0-8770 GCA_964453375.1 uncultured Alcaligenaceae bacterium | reverse complement strand
GAGCGCGAGGGACCGTTCGTGGCAACTGCTTCGGCGGAGTCTGGGTTTGTGTTTTTCTGCCTCGACCCGGCTTCGGGGGAATGGGCCGGGGTGAGGGGGCGAGAACCGATTCGATCGCGAAGCCGCTGGTTGCGATCGCGAAGACCCCCTCACCCTGACCCTCTCCCCCTCAAAGCCGGGGGAGAGGGAATCCATCGGAATCGCGATCACGTTTTCGGCCAGCGGTCGGCGCCCCAGTTCGGGAACGGCGCCGGCCGCGCCGGTTCGTCGACGATCGCGATTCCCGCCGCCTCGGCCGCGGCCGCTTCGTCGCGGAGGCGGCGCTCGTGCCGGTCCCGCGCCGCGGTGTACTTCGCGAAGCCCGCCTCGATCGCTTGGCGCTCGGCCGGCGAGAATCGCGAGTTCGGTGGAAGCAGCGGCTCCCGATCCGACGATTCGAGTTCGTCGTCGTCATCGAAGTCCTCGTCGTCGTATTCCTCATCGTCAACGTCATCGTCGTCTTCGTAGCCGTATTCTTCTTCCAGCTCGTCGTCGTCCGGCTGGTCGTCGTGGACGTCCGTCGGGGCGTTCCCAGGCCGATCGGACGCGATCGGCGCGAGCGGCTTCAGGGGCGCGTCGAACGCGTCGTCGTGGGTGCCGGCGATCTTGCGGCCGTGGCGGAGCCGGGTCGATTCGAGGGCGAGCAGGGCGGCGGCGGCGCGTTCGGCGATCGCCCCGTCTCGATGTTCGAGGCGGCGCGCATAGTAGAGGACGGCCGCGAGGATCGCCTCGTCGTAGGCGGCCTTGCGCGCGGCTGGCGCTTCGGGCACGACCAGGGGCGCCGGCGCGTCGAAGTGCCCGGCGATCCGGTTGGGCAGGGTGGCGGTCATGGGGAGTCCTCCGTGGAGTGAGATAATGTACATATGAACATATAGAATGGAAAAGTCAAGCAAGAACGCGGTCCGCATTCGCCGAAGACGACCTCGGTTTTGGCGAGCCGGGCGGCGTCAGCCCCCGGTTTCTCGAAACTACGAAAGAGAAACCGGGGGCTGATGACCATGCCTTTCAGGTTGCCGACGCTTCGCGGCTAAAACCAAAAGTCAGGAACCGACGTCGACTTCTTTCCATCGCCGTCCGTTTGCGGTATCGTTGGGGTTCCCCACGGAGGAACCCCGATGCGTCGATTGCTCTTCCTGTTGCCGCTCCTGTTGCTGGCGCCGCGGCCCGGCGCGGCCGAACCGCCCGCGAAGCCCGCCGACGCGAACTGGATCAAGCCCGCCCTCGCGGCCGTCGATGCGAAGGTCGATTCCCACCTGAAGAACCTGCTCGATCTCTACCACCACCTCCACGCGAACCCGGAACTGTCGCTCAAGGAAGTGAAGACCGCCGCGCGCATGGCCGAGGAACTCCGAGCCGTCGGCTTCACCGTCACGGAAATGGTCGGCGGCACCGGCGTCGTCGGCGTGCTGAAGAACGGCCCCGGCCCGACCGTGCTCGTGCGCACCGACCTCGACGCCCTGCCCGTCACCGAGCAGACCGGCGTGAGCTACGCGTCGAAGGTGCGCACGATCAACCGCGACGGCGCCGACGTCGGCGTGATGCACGCCTGCGGCCACGACGTCCACATGACGAGTTGGGTCGGCGCCGCCCGCGTCCTGACGGAGATGAAGGAAGCGTGGTCCGGCACACTCGTCTTCATCGGCCAGCCGGCCGAGGAGATCGGCGTCGGCGCGAAGGCGATGCTCGACGACGGCCTCTTCCAACGCTTCCCCAAACCCGACTACTGCCTCGCGCTCCACGCCGATTCCCACGCCAAGATCGGCACGGTGCGCTACAGCGAAGGCCTCGCCCTCGCGAACGTCGACACCGTCGACGTGACCGTGCGCGGCAAGGGCGGCCACGGCGCCGCCCCGCACACCACCGTCGATCCGATCGTCCTCTCCGCGAAGATCATCCTCGATTTGCAGACGATTGTTAGCCGCGAAGTGAACCCGACCGACCCCGCCGTCGTGACGGTCGGCAGCATCCACGGCGGCACGAAGCACAACATCATCCCGAACGAAGTCAAACTCCAGATTACGGTGCGCAGCACCAAGGACACGGTGCGCGACCAGGTGCTGAAGGCGATCGATCGGATTTGCAAGGCCGCCGCCGAGGGGGCGCGTGCGCCGGCGCCGACGGTGAAAGTGAACCTCGACGAGTACACCCCCTCGACGATCAACGACGTGCCCCTCGCGAAGAAGACCGTCGCCGTCTTCCGCGAGGTGCTCGGCGCGGCGAACGCGATCGAGCGGCCGCCGATCATGGGGGGCGAGGACTTCGGCCGATATGGCAAGGGGGGCGTGCCGATCTTCATGTGGTTCCTGGGCACGGTGCCGGACGACCGGTTCCTGGACTCCGAGAAGCCGGACGGCAAGCCGCTGCCGTCGATGCACTCGGACAGCTACGCGCCGGCGCCGGAGCCGAGCGTGCGCACCGGCGTGCGGACGATGAGTATGGCGGTGCTGAACCTGATGAAGAAGTGAAATGCGAAACGGGAGCCGATTCCGATTCGGAATCGACTCCCGTGATTCGAGCTTGTGGCTTACGCCAGGACTTTCTTCACGTCCTCGGCGGTGATGAGCCGGGCGGGCTTGTTCAGCTTCACGCTCAGCCAGCTCATGACGGACGGGATGTAGGGCAGCGAGCCCTTCTTCACCAGTTCGACCATCCGCTTGTCGCGGCTGGCGCGTTCCTTGCGCTTCAGGGCGCCGTTGACGGCGCGCGAGATGGCGGCATTGTCGCGGGCGCGGTCCATGCGGCTCGCGGTGGACATTCGGTCGGCCATGTCTTCCCCAAGGTCTGGAATCCGAAATCGAACTGTCTTTGTAGGACGGCCGGGGATTTCGGCCATCCGCCCGCCGGCGATTTTCAGATCGCGTAGTCCGGCGCCGCCACCGTCGTCGGCCCGAAGAACGTCGCCGTCTTCGGCGTCACGAACACCGGCTCGCCCACGCGCAGGTTCAGCTCCCGGTGCCGGTCCGGCGTCACGTCGATGTTCAGCATCAGCCCGAAATCCACCGCCTCCACGCGCACCTTCACCACCGACCCCGCCGCGTTGATGTGCACCACCTTCGATTGCAGCGACTTGCCGACCTCCGCCCGGCGCGACAGGTCCAGTTCGTGCGGCCGCACGAACACCGTCGCCTCGCCCGACGCGCCGCGCCCGACGCGCCCGTGGCCGACCGGCATCTCCACCTGCCCCAGCAGCACGCGCCCGCCCTCCAGCCGCGCCGTGATGACGTTCACGTTCCCCAGGAAGTCCATCACGAACTCGTTGGCCGGATGGTCGAACACCTCCTCCGGCGTGCCCGACTGCTCGATCCGCCCGTGGTTCATCAGCACGATCTTGTCGGCCACGTCCAGCGCCTCGGCCTGGTCGTGCGTCACGAACAGGCTCGTCACGTGGAACTGGTCGTGGAACTTCCGCAGCCAGGTCCGCAGCTCCTCGCGCACCTTCGCGTCCAGCGCGCCGAACGGTTCGTCGAGCAGGATGACCTTCGGCTCCGGGGCGAGCGCCCGCACGAGCGCGATGCGCTGCTTCTGCCCGCCGGAGAGCTGCGACGGGAAGCGCTCCGCCATTTCGTCCAGGCGCACGAGGTGCAGGAGCTCGCGCACCCGGTCGCGGATCTTCGCCTCACTCCACTTCCGCACGCGCAGGCCGAACGCCACGTTCTCGAACACCGTCATGTGCTTGAACAGCGCGTAGTGCTGGAAGACGAACCCCATGTTCCGGTCGCGCGGCGAGCGGCGCGTGATGTCGTCGTCCTGGAACTGCACGCTGCCGGCGTCGGGCGTCTCGAGGCCCGCGACGATGCGCAGGAGCGTCGTCTTGCCCGATCCCGACGGACCGAGCAGCGCGACGAGCGACCCGGACGGCGCCTCGACCGTCACGTCGTCGAGCACTTTCGTCGTGCCGAAGCTCTTGGAGATATTCTTGGCCAGGATGCTCATCGCTCGGAAAACCCTACGAATCCAGTCGTGTTTGCGGCTTCGTACAACAGGAGTGTTGTACGGGATGCCGCCGGAACCGTAGCGAGTCGCCGCCCGATGGACCAGCCGAATCCGCTCGTCGCACTCCGCGGCGTCTCGATCGCGCGCGGCGATTGTTCGCTCGTCGATCTCGATTGGTCGATCCGCCCCGGCGACGTCTGGGCGCTCGTCGGCGCGTCCGGCTCGGGCAAGACGACGCTGCTCGAACTCCTCGCCGGCACGCTGCGCGTCGACGCGGGAACCGTCGATCGCGCGATCGGCTCCGCGTCGATCGCGTTCGTCGCCTTCCGCGAACAGTCCCGCGCATTCTCCTACGCCGGGCACTACTACCAACAGCGGTACGAATTCGCCGACAGTGAGGAACCGTTCGTTCTCCGGCAATTCCTGAACGCGCCGTCGGACGCGGAGGCGCTTCGCGTCGCCGCCGAGTTCGGCCTCGCCGACAAGCTCGACCTCGCGTTCCTCAAGCTCTCGAACGGCCAGACGCGCCGCGCCCGGATCGCGAAGGCGGTGCTCGCCGAACCGAAGCTGCTGCTGCTCGACGATCCGTTCGTCGGCCTCGACGCCGCCGGCCGGGCGAAGCTCGTGGAGATCCTGAAGGCGTTGAGCGAACGCGGGACCGCGATCGTGTTCACGGCGCTCGCGGACGAAGTGCCGGATTGGGCGCGCACCTTCGAGTTGACGAAGTCGGAACCGACGCGCGACTCGATCGCGCGCTCGCGCCGGGAACCGCGCATCGCGCGCAACGCGCCCGCCGTGTTGGAGTTCGCGGACGTCACGGTGCGCCACGGCGGCCGCGAGATCCTCTCCAACATTTCGTGGACCGTCCGCGCCGGGGAACGCTGGGCGATCCTCGGCCCGAACGGCGCCGGCAAGACCACGCTGCTCGCGCTCGCCTGCGGCGACCATCCGCAGGCGTTCAGCAACGACGTGCGTCTCTTCGGCCGACGGCGCGGCGGCGGCGAAACCATCTGGGACGTGAAGAAGCGGATCGGCTTCGTCTCGCCGGAATTCCACCTCTACTTCAGCGAGCCGCTCACCGCGTTCGAGGCCGCCGCCACCGGCTTCCACGACGCGCTGCTCCATCGGACGCCGAGCGCCGCCGAGGCCGCGCGCGTGGAGGAATTATTTCAAACCTTCGGCGCCGCCGACTGGATGCACCGGCCGTTCCGCCAGCTCCCCACCGGCCGGCAGCGCCTCGCGCTCGTCGTCCGGGCGCTCGTGAAGCGCCCCGAGTTGCTGATCCTCGACGAGCCGTTCCAGGGGATGGACGCGGCGACCGCGACCGCGATCCGCGACTGGCTCGACGCGAACGTTTCGCCGGGGCAAACGCTGATCTTCGTGACGCACCGCCCCGCGGAGATTCCGCGCATCGTGAGCGAGACGCTGCGATTGGACGGCGGCCGACGAGTGAGCGAAGGGTCGGAGCGATAGCCACAAAAAGGCACGAAGAGGCACAAGAAATCCGAACGCGATCCAGCTGCGATATTCAATGATCTCCTTTTCGTAGCTTCTCGTGCCTCTTCGTGGCCATCACTCCGCCATCGGCGGCGAACAAAGGTCCAGAAGGATGGCCGAAAAAAGGCACGAAGAGGCACAAGAAATCCGAACGCGATCCAGCTTTGATTTGAAGGGTTTTCTTTTCGTGGCTTCTCGTGCCTCTTCGTGGCCATCACTCCGCCGTCGGCGCCGATTCCTTCACCTTGAACAGCAGAAGATTCCGGCCGTACTTGCGAACGTCCCACGTCCCCGGCTCGCTCAATTGATCGACGGGAAATCCGTCCTCGGCCTGGATCGTCAGCACGCTGTCCTCCGGCGCTTTCTCCAGAAGCGTATGAACCAACGCCAGGAATCCGGGGAGCTTCGCGGGGTCGAGGTCGGGGAACGGCGGGCTGAGGAAGAGGTTCAGCGGCCCCGATTTGGCCGGTGGCACCCAGCGCTCGGCCCAGCGATAACCGTCGGCCTTGAGGACCTGGGCGCGGTCGGCGACGCCGAAGCGGTCGATCGCCTTCTGAATCTCAGCCGCCTGCCGTCCGTTGGCTTCGATCAACCGCGCGCCGGACGCGCCGCGGCTGACGGCCTCCAGCCCCACCACGCCGGTGCCCGCGAAGATGTCGAAGAAGAGCCGGTCCGGCACCGCGTTGCCGAGGATGCTGAACAGCGCCTCGCGCACGAGCTGCGGCGTGGGCCGCATCCCTTCGTGGACGAACACCGTCAGCTTGCGTCCCTTGAGCGAACCGGCGACGATGCGGATGTCCGCCTTCTCGGTCCCTTCCAGTTTGGGTTTCATGGTGGTTTTCTTAGCGGAATCGCCGGCGAACGCCATCGGCGACCGATGGTGTGCCACGATCGTCATCGTGTTTGATTCCGAATCGTCCGAACCCACGCGAAGTCTGTTGCCCGATGTCATTTCAATGGAATCGAGTTCGCGTTCCGTCGTTGCTGCGCGAACCAATCCACTTTGTCGGCATACCCGCGTCCCACTTCGCCGAGTGTCAGATGGGTAATGATCTCCTGCTTCGAATGCAGGCCCGGACTCGCCGCAATCATCAAACAAGTCCCATCCGCAAGGATGTAACACTTCAAGGTGGAAGGTGGGATTGGGATCAATCCGTTCACAAAAGGCTTCGCACCCTTGGCCAAGAGCCGTCGATCGGCGATATCGAGCGGATCGCCGATCGAGACCGTTTCACCGGCGTCGGCGCGCAAAGGCTCGCTTGTTGGCGCCTGCGCCCGATGGCAACCCGTGACAAGCACGATGAAGACCATGGAAACTCGAGCACGCATGGAATACCCGCGCCGAAGCGAATGAAATACGATCGGCAAATGCTATTCGAACTTTCGACTTCAGGTCAATCCGCATGCGATCGGTGCGTAGGTAAGTTTTCGCCACCCAGGCATGACGGGGGGCGTGAGACCGTTCCACTACCAACATTTCGAATTGTTTCGGCCCTGAAAGGGCCGCTCCGTCAGCCCAGGCCGCAGGCCTAGGGACAGCACGGCCCTCAAGGGTATTCGGCCCTGAAGGGGCCGCTCATTGAAGAGGATTGTCTTCAAAATGAACCGTCCTTTCAGGACGGGAATCCAATACCGGTTCGTTCCCAGGCCTTCGGCCTGGGCTGACAGAGTGGCCCTTTCAGGGCCAAAAACCCGGAAAAACCGTCTCGACATCACTCTCGGATACGTTGGTGAACAAAAGGGGCTGACGCCGCCCGGCTCGCGAAAACCGAGGTCGTCTTCGGCGAATGCGGTCCGCGTTCGCGCTTGACTTTGCCATTTTATATGTTCATATGTTCATTATCTGACTCCACGGAGGACTCCCCATGACCGCCACCCTGCCCAACCGGATCGCCGGGCACTTCGACGCGCCGGCGCCCCTGGTCGTGCCCGAAGCGCCAGCCGCGCGCAAGGCCGGCGACGGGTTGGGCACGCGTGGGCCAGTACTCCATCACGGCCCGGAGCTTGGCGGCGGTGTGCCCGAGCAGGGCTTCGGCGAGGGCGGATTCGGTGTGGTTGAGTTTGTCGTAGACGCTGCTGAGGGACGCGCCGAGTCGCGCGGGGTCGGCGCGATACGCGGCATGGACGGAGGGGTAGCGGCGGGTGACGACGGCCCCGAGCAGCTCGACGAGTCGCGAGAAGAGGATGGTGTGCTGGTACTGGTCGGCGGCCGTGTTGCGGAACAGTTCGTCGAGGGCCTCGCTGGCGAAGGCGTGTTCGAGGGTGGCCCGGGTCAGGACGGCGACGGGCCGTTTGTCGAGGAAGGGCTTGAGCGGGGGATCGAAGAGCAAGACGGGGTCCCGGGAGGAGATTGCGAGGCGACCGCGTACCCGAAAGTGCCAAAAATGCCAGCGCCATTCTGAAAGGCATGGGCTTGCGCCCCCGGCAAACGTCGGCCGTCGCTCCGCGGCTGACAGAAACAGCAAGGAAGCGAATTCACCCGGCGATCGCCGCCGCCGGGCCGAAGGTCTTCGCGATCGCCTCGGGCGTCAGCGTGTCGGCGGGGGCGCCCTCGGCGATGATGCGGCCGTTCCGCAGGCAGAGGACGTGGTGGGCGAACTTGTTGAGCGTGTTCAGGTCGTGCGAGACGAGTACGATCGTCGTGCCGGATTCGTCGTTGATCTCGGCGAGCAGGTTGTTGAAGGCCTGCTGGTCCTTGAAGTCGATGCCGGAGGATGGCTCGTCGAGCAGGAGCAGTTCGGGCTTCGGTTCGAGGGCGAGCGCGAGCATGACGCGCTGGAGTTGGCCGCCGGAGAGGCCGTCGATCGGCACGTCGAGGAGCGTTGGTGGCACGCCGACGCGGTCGAGGGCGGGCTGGAGCCGGCGGACGGCGCGGCGGGAGACGCCGAAGAAGATCGGCCAGCGTTGCTGCGAAAGGCCGATGAGGTCGCGGACGGTGATGGGGAGCGACGTCTCGATGCTGAGGCGCTGCGGGACGTAGCCGACGTGGTCCGGGCGCGGGCGGGAGTGGTCCTCGCCGCAGGCGAACTTGATCGAACCGGAATAGGCGAACTCGCCGACGAGGGTGCGCAGGAGCGTCGATTTCCCGCAGCCATTGAGGCCGACGATGGCGGTGATCCTGCCGCGCGCCACGTCGCAGGAGAGGTCGGATAAAATCGGTCGGCCGCCGCGGAGCACCCGCAGCCCGCGGATGCTCACCATCGGCGGCCCGGTGTCCCGAACGGTCAGAGAGATCGGCATGGCGGCGGCGACCGGTTTGGATTGACTCCCTCTCCCCCGGCTCTGCGGGGGAGAGGGCAGG